>NZ_DASWTO010000191.1:0-13533 GCF_036402095.1 Brevundimonas sp.
CACCGCCCGCGGCGACGCCTGCGGCCTGATCGCCGCCGCTTCATACCGACGCGCGGACGGAACCCGCTGCGCCGTCATCCTCGCCGACCGCTCGATCGCCGGCCTCGGCCCCGACGCCTGGGCCCGCCGCGCCGTCGCCCTCGCCCATGAGTTCGGCGCCTCCGCCATCGTCGCCGAGGTCAACCAGGGCGGCGACATGGTCCGCGCCGTGCTCAGGACCGCCGGCGCCCGGCTGAAGATCCGCGAGGTCCACGCCACCCGCGGCAAATACATCCGCGCCGAACCCGTCGCCGCCCTCTACGAACAGGGCCGCATCCACCACGCCGGCGCCTTCGACGCCCTGGAGGAGGAACTGATGGCCTTCGGCGGCCAGATGGAGGCGGCCGGGAGCCTGGACCGCGCGGACGCCCTGGTGTGGGCGATCACCGACCTGCTGGTCGACGCGCCGGACGGGGAGCGGGGGCCGAGGGTGCGGTGGATGTGAGCCCCTTAGGCCGCCCCGCGCCGCGCCCCCGTCAGGCAATAGCCCACCGTCACGGCCATGCCTAGGATCACCGCCGCGCAGCCGGCCCACAGGGCCACCCCGAACGGCGCGAAGGCCCACAGCGCCCCGTAGATCAGGCCGCTGACCGCCATCGACCAGCCGCCGACGCGGTTGACCCGCCGCGCCTGTTCCGCCGGGACGAAGCGCTTGGGCATGCGGTTGCCGACCCAGGCCAGCATCAGCCCGGTCCCGCCCATGACGATGCGCGTCACCGTATCGCCGTCGATCCACCCCGCCTGCTTCGCCGCCGTCGCCGCCAGCGCCGCCCCGATCAGGGCCCCGGCCACGACCAGGTTGGGGACCACCTCGGATTTCACCTCGCTCATGTCGCCGTCTCCTTGCCGGGCTCGGCCGGCGGTTCTTCCTCCGGAGCGGCCGCGGCCCCCCCGAAGGACTGCACGAAGCCCAGCAGCGCCTCTTCCAGCACCGACAGCTTCAGATGATAGATCACGCTCTTCCCCGCCTTCTCGGCATGCACCAGCCCGGCCTCGCGCAGCACCGCGAAATGCGCCGACATGGTCGGCTTCGACACCTCGAAGCGGTCGGCGAGGTCGCCGGCGCTCATCGGGCCGCCGCGCAGCAGCTGCAGCACGCGGCGCCGGGTGGGATCGGACAGGGCCTTGAAGACGGAGCTCATGAAGAGACGTTTAGCGAAACATCGAAATGAGAGTCAAGGGGGATCCGCGGGGTGCCCGTCGCCGCCCCCTGTGAACAGGGCCGCATCCGCCAGGCGGGGGCGTTCGATGTGGTGGAGGAAGAGCGGATGGCCTTCGGCGGCCGATGGAGGCGGCCGGCTCGCTGCACCCGGGGGGGACGCGCTGGTGTGGGCGGTCACGGACCTGCGGGTGGACGCGCCGGACGGGGAGCGCGGGCCGAGGGTCAGGTGGGTGTGAGGGAGCGCGACCGGGGCTGCCGTCGGAACATTGACAGTAGCGGTTCTTCGAAGCGTCGCTTCTTGATGTCGCATTCCCAAACCTCCACCACCCGCCAGCCCAGCGCCTCCAACTCACTACGGTTGGCTGCGTCGCGGGCGACGTTCCGTTCAAATTTTTCCGACCAGAACTGGCTGCGGGTCTTGGGCATCGTCGCGTACGGGCAGCCGGGGTGCCGGTGCCAGAAGCAGCCATGTACGAAAATTGCCGTCTTCCAGCGTGGAAGCACGATGTCGGGCCGGCCCGGAAGGCGCCGGTCGTGGAGCACGAACCGGAGCCCGGCCCTGTGAAGGGCACGGCGAACGGCCAGTTCAGGTGTGGTGTCGCGATCCCCGACGTTCTGCATGATCCGTCGCGTCAGATCAGTGACGGGCGGCCCATCCAGATCCAACGCCCGATGCTTAGACGCCATGGAGGACTATTCGGCCGCGATCGCTGCTTGGCCGATCTCCGTCCGAGAGGCGAGCACCGAAAATATGGCCTCGGACATCAGTGGCGAGACACTGTTGCCGATCATGCGGAACGAATGCCAGACGGTGGGATGGAAGCGGAAACCGTCGGGGAAACCTTGCAGACGCGCGGCCTCTCGCACCGTGATCACACGCGGTTCGCTAGGGTGAATGGGACGTACCGACTGAAAGGACCCGCGGTCGCTTCCGGTGCCCGCCCGAAGGGTCGGACATTGGCCCAACCATTCCAGGCGAGGATGGCGTCCGATCTTATCGACACCGCCTTGGCTGACGGCGCGAAAGCGGTTGACGACAGCCTCGGTATGAACGGTCGGACGGTGTCCCGTGAACCTACGATCAGCGGCGAGAAGGCGGTTCCGATAAGGATTAGACGCCTCTTGGGTCGGCAACTGCCACGTATCGAAGCCATCCTCGCTCTGAACCTCGGTTGCGGAGGCGAGGTCCCCTATGGCGTCCAAGACCGAAGCGGCTTGAGCCTTCTTCGCATGGATATCCTCCAGCGTGACCGGGTCGCATCGCGTTCGATCCACGCCGATCACGAACAGACGTCGTCGTTTCGTCGCTGCTCCGAAATCAGCGGCGTCGAGCAGCACCGGTCCGAGCAGATCGTACTTTCCAGCGACCCGTTCCAAGGCGGCATCAAGCACCGGCCGCGCGTCGGCGTAGCCCAGACCTTTGACGTTCTCCATGACAAAGAACGCTGGAGAAATCTCCGAGACCAGACGAAAGAAGTGGTCCAGCAAATCTCGGCGTGGATCGTCGACCTTGCGATGCCCAATGTCGCTGAACGCTTGACAAGGGGGGCCGCCAAATACGCCGAGGACATCGCCTCCAGCCAACCTGCGGATATCCTCGCCTCGCGCTTGGGAAAGATCGCCGAGCGTGACCCTCGACTCTGGAAAATTGGTCGAGAACGACGACGTGAGGATGGGATCGACGTCGAACGCGAGTTCTGGCCCAAGGCCGGCCGCTCGCGAGCCGAGCGCGAAACCGCCGCACCCGCTGAACAGATCGACCATCCGAGGTTGTGCTTGCACCAGAAACCCCTTTGGGCCGACTATGCCCGGGGGCGGTAATATCCTGTTTCGCTAGACTGGTCGACTTCCCTTCGAAAAACAATGTGCGAGGGTCCACCCGGAGTGGCAGACGAACTGAAATCGATCGGGACGGCTTTCGCCTCCCCAACAAAACAGTTCTTCGTCAGTATGTTGACGCGGGACATCGAGCTTCGCGATGCGCTCCTCGATCTTCTGGACAACTGTGTCGACGGCATCTTGCGAAGCGCCAAGCCGGATCCGGCGGACGCATCTCCCTACGCTGGATTCGAGGCGACCATCGTCATGGCTCCCGACCACTTCCAGATACTGGACAACTGCGGTGGCATACCCATCGAGACGGCGAAGAAATACGCCTTCGCGATGGGCAAGCCCGAAGGTGCGACTAAGGAGGCCGTGCCCGCGACCGTGGGCATGTACGGTATCGGTATGAAGCGCGCCGTGTTCAAGCTCGGGACCGATGCCCTTGTTGAGTCGTGGAACGACACCGGCTTCTCGGTGGAATTCACCCCCGAGTGGATGACAACGGAGGGCTGGCAGGATTTGCCTGTCCACGAACTGCCAGACGGCAAGCTGAAGGAGAAGGGCACCTCAATCACCGTCATGGAACTGAACGCGGAGGTGAAGGCCGCATTCTCATCGGGGGAATGGATCGACGACTTCCGCAAGGCGGTTGCGCAGCATTACTCGATCATCCTGAGTAAGGGCTTCTCAGTCAAAGTTGGCACCAGCCTCGAAGAAGCCGCTCAGATCGATCCCGAGCCCTTCTTGCTGCTCCAAACTGATCTCGTGAACGGAGGTCGGATCGCGCCATACGTCTACAAGGGCCAGCTGGAGGGCGTGGACGTCGAAATATACGCCGGCCTCTATCGGGAGTTGCTTACTGCCGAAGAGGCCGACCGCGAGGAAGAGACCCGAGGGACAACGGACGACGCCGGATGGACGGTCGCCTGCAATGATCGGGTGGTCATCTGGAAAGACAAGACGCGCCTGACGGGCTGGGGCGAAGCGGCGGTGCCCAACTATCACGGTCAATTCATTGCGATCACCGGCATCGTCCTGATGCGAAGTGACGATCCGAATAAGCTGCCGTTGACGACGACGAAGCGGGGCATCGACGCCGCATCCAACGTCTATTCCGAGGCGAAGGACCTGATGCGGGAGGCGACCAAGAGCCTCACGTCGTTCACGAACAAGTGGAAGAAGTTCCCCGAGAAGCTCGAGACCATCTATCAGGCGAGCGAGTACGTCGACCTTCCGAGGTTGCGGGCCATGGCCGCAGAAGTCCCCATGATCGCTTCTAGAAAGCTCCCGGCCATGAGGAAGTACGAGCCGACGTATCCAGTCCCTACCGAAGAGAAGACTCACGTTGTCGTACGCTTTGAGGCTCCTAAGACGGACGTCGGATTCCTAGGTGGCGTCTACTTTGGCGAAGGGGAGCCCGCGAAACCGGGAGACATCGGGCGCGAAGCGTTCGATCGGGCGTTAAAGGTGGCGCGGGACACCGCAAAGTGAGCGGTGCGTCGATCCCGTACCATCTCCGACCTCACAAGGCGGTGGACCGACGCATCTTCGTCGATCTCTTAAGCCGTATTGAGCGATGGCGGCCGTTAAGCGAGTACGTGTACCTCAGCATGGGCGCGTATCCGCTCGAAGATCACAAGCTGATCCATAGGACGCTGGGGGTCACACGGTTGATCGCCTTCGACTATGACCCCGCCATCGTTGCGCGCCAGACTTTTAACCGACCGATCGGAAGCTGCCACTGCGTCGAGAAGTCGTCGGGCGACGTCGTCGCCGAGCTCGACCAGGTTCTGGACCAATGTGGTTTCGGCGACCCGGCAGGCGTCATCGTTTGGCTCGACTACACGGACCCCAAGAAGCTCGGTGAGCAGATTCGGGAGTTTCAGTCGCTTCTCGATCGGTTGAGCGCAGGCGACGTTGTCAGGGTCACGGTGAACGCCCATCCGAATGAAATGATAGAAGCCTCGGGCGGAAAGCCGCTTCTAAAGGAGGAAAGGCGAGCCAAGCAATTTCAGAGCCTTCAGGGCAGGATAAAGGAGTTCATGCCCTCTTGGGCCAGTGCCGACCACATGAACGAGACCGACCTTCCTAAGGTGATCGCGGAGTCATTTGCGGCTGCTGCCTTGAAGGCTCTGCCAGTAAGCGGCGCGCTAACGTTCAGGCCCTTATCCATGGTCCGCTACGCGGACAGTGCGCAGATGTTGTCGATGACCGGCGTGGTTGCCAAGCGTTCGGACGAAGGCGAGTTGCTCGCCCGGCTCGGAATTCAGACTTGGCCTTTCGCATCGGATACGTGGTCCGACATCCATAAGCTCGTAGTGCCGAATCTTACCTTGCGAGAGCGTCTCTTTCTGGAGAGGGAAGTCGTCACGACCGGCCCTGACCAGATCGTCAACGCTCTTGGCTTCGACGCCGCTGGTGAGATTTCAGTTGCGGACTTCATCGACAGTTACAAGCGCTACTACCGGTTCTATCCGACGCTCCTCACTGCCGAACTCTAGCCGCGCGAACTGCGGCAAGCCTCGCCTATGAAAGGCAGATCATCCTGTCCGACGGGGGCGGGGTGTCTGCTGTTGACGCTAGCCTCCCCGCTATTCGAACTCCACCAGCACATCGTCCGCCGCCACCGGGTCGCCGGCCTTGGCGCTGACCGCCTTGACCACGCCGTCGCGCTCGGCCTTGAGGATGTTCTGCATCTTCATGGCCTCGATGATGGCGACGGTTTCGCCGGTCTTGACCTCCTGGCCGACGGCGACGGGGATCGCGACCACGAGGCCGGGCATGGGGGACTGGATCAGTTTGGAGGTGTCGGCGGCCTGTTTTTCCGGCAGGCGGGCGTAGAGGGCGGCGACGGCGGGGGTCAGGACGCGGACGCGGGCCTTGGCGGCGCGGTGGCGGATGACGAAGCCGTCGGCGACGCGGGCGACCTCGGCGGTGAAGGGCTCGCCGTCGAGGTCGGCGCGGAACTGGGCCAGGCCGGGGCGCCAGTCGATGTCGCTGAGGCGCAGGGCGCGGTCTTCGCCGGCGAGGTCGAGGGTCAGGGCCTCGTCGTCGTCGTAGGACAGGGTGACGCCGTGGGCCTCCTGGCCGATGAGGACGATCCAGTCGGTGCGGTTGGACGGGTCGCCGGACAGTTCGGTCAGGATCTCGTTCATGGCGGCGGCGGCGGCGATGAGGATGTCGGTCTGGCGGCGCGTCGGGGCGAGGCCGTGGAAGCCGTCGGGGAACTCGTCCTGGATGTAGCGGGTGGAGATGTGGCCGGAGCGGAAGCGCGGCTGGTCCATGACGGCGGCGAGGAAGGGGACGTTGTGGCCGACGCCCTGCAGGTGGGTGTCCTCGAGGGCGCGGGCCATGCCGTCGATGGCGGCGTCGCGGGTCGGGCCCCAGGCGCACAGCTTGGCGATCATGGGGTCGTAGAACATGCTGATCTCGTCGCCCTCGCGGACGCCGGAGTCGTTGCGGACGGTGTAGCCGTCGGGATGGGGGCCTTCCTCCGCCGTGTCGTAGCGGACCAGCCGGCCGATGCTGGGCAGGAAACCGCGGTAGGGGTCCTCCGCATACACCCGGCTCTCGATCGCCCAGCCGTCGATGGCTAGGTCCTTCTGTTCGAAGGCCAGCCTCTCGCCCCACGCCGACCGGATCATCTGCTCGACCAGATCCACCCCCGTGATCAGCTCCGTAACCGGATGCTCGACCTGAAGCCGGGTGTTCATCTCGAGGAAGAAGAACGACTTGTCCTGGCCGGCGACGAATTCGACCGTGCCCGCGCTGTCGTAGTTCACCGCCTTGGCCAGCGCCACGGCCTGCGCCCCCATGGCGGCGCGGGTCTTTTCATCGAGGAGCGGGGAGGGGGCTTCCTCGATGACCTTCTGGTTCCGCCGCTGGATCGAGCACTCGCGCTCGAACAGGTGCACGACATTGCCGTGCTTGTCGCCGAGCACCTGAATCTCGATGTGGCGCGGGTCGACGATGAATTTCTCGAGGAAGACGCGGTCGTCGCCGAAGGCGTTCAGCGCCTCGGCCTTCACGGCGGCGAAGCCCTCGGCCATGTCGGCGTCGGAGTGGGCGACGCGGATTCCCTTGCCGCCGCCGCCGGCCGAGGCCTTGATCATGATCGGATAGCCGATCTGGTTGGCGATGCGGACGGCCTCGTCGGTGGTCTCGATCAGGCCCATGTGGCCGGGGACGGTGGAGACGCCGGCCTCGGCGGCCAGCTTCTTGGAGCTGATCTTGTCGCCCATGGCCTCGATGGCCTCGGGGTTGGGACCGATGAAGGCCATGCCCTCGTCGCGCAGGCGGCGGGCGAAGCCGGCGTTCTCGCTGAGGAAGCCGAAGCCGGGGTGGACCGCCTCGGCGCCCGTCCGGCGCACGGCCTCCACGATCCTGTCGGCCAGCAGGTAGGACTGGGCGGCGGGGGCGGGGCCGATCAGCACCGCCTCGTCGGCCATCTCGACGGCGAGGGAGCCGGCGTCCGCCTCGGAGTAGACCTGCACCGTCCTTATGCCCATGCGGCGGCAGGTCTTGATGATGCGGACGGCGATCTCGCCTCGGTTGGCGATCAGGATCTTCTGGAACATGCGTATCTTGGGGCTCTGAAGCGAACGTGATCGCCGGCGCGGTCGCCGCCGGGTCGTCGCCCCGATTAGGCCGCGATCCCGGGCGAGTAAACCGACCGGGGCGTTCATCCGGACGGGGTACGGGCTTGGCAAGGCCCGCCCCTATGGTCTTTAACGCTGCCCGTTCCCTGTTCCACGGCCCCGGAGCCAGACTTGATGTCCCGTATCCTCCCCGTCGCCGCGACCGCGGCCCTGACCCTGGCGCTGGGCGCCGGCTCCGCCTCCGCGCAGAATTTCCAGGCGCTGGCGCGTCAGGATCTGCAGGCCGCCCACGACGAGCTGGCCGCCAACCATCCCGCGCCCGTGGTGCCGGGCCAGGCGAGCGACACCTTCCGGGCCTGGCTCGACACCGGCCTGCAGACGGCCCTGTCCAAGGTCGGCCAGGCCAACAGCGGTTCGAGCCACGCCTATCTGCTGCGCTACTACGCCGCCGGCTTCCGCGATTCCAACATCGTCATCCGCCCCAGCTACGAGACCGCGGCCGACCGCTTCTCGGCCACCAACTGGGCCGGCCTGGCCACCGGCTGGCGCAACGGCCAGTACGTCGTCACCTACGTCCAGCCGGGCGTGCGCGGCCTGCCGCCGGTCGGCGCGGTGGTGACCGAGTGCAACGCCACGCCGATCGAGGAATACGCGCGCGCCAAGCTGGACCTGTGGGAAGGCGACCTGAACACCGAGGCCGGCCGCATCACCACCGCCCCGTATCTGCTGTGGAACCGCAACAACCCGTTCGCCGGCGGCGTGCCGTCGACCTGCAAGTTCAAGGTCGGCAACCGCCGCGAGCGTGACTACGAAATCCGTCCGCAGCTGGCCACGGCGACGCCGGCCAACCTCGAGGCCGCCTACCGCGCCACCCTGTACACGCCGGGTCCGGTTCCGCTGTCGATCGAGACGGTCAACGGCCGGCCGTGGATCAACGTCCATTCGTTCGCCGACGACGCCGGCTGGGACGCCTTCAACGCTCAGCTGGAAGGCCAGCTGTCGTCGATCCAGGGGCCGCAGGGCTTCGTGCTGGATCTGCGCGGCGGGTCGGGCGCCTCGAACCTCGGCTCGACCGCCCGCGGCTACGGCGTGCTGAACCGCATCTGGACCTCGGAATTCACCCAGAGCCGCCAGCCGACCGGCGGGGACTTCACCTATCGCGCCACGCCGGGGAACCGCCAGTGGTACGCCGACGTCATCGGCCGGATGCAGCAGGACGCCCGCTTCGTCTATGAGGCGCCGCAGGTGATCGAGCAGACCCAGGCGATCCTCGCAGCCTTCGACGCCGCCATCGCGGCCGGCCAGCCCACCTTCACCCAGCCCCAGCCGGCCACGCCCGCCGACGCGAACGCCGCCAATCCGGTGCAGGGCCCCGTCGTGGTCCTGGTCGACGCCGGTTGCTCGGGCGGCTGCCTCGACACCCTGGACCTGCTGAGCCGCCTGCCGAACGTGCGTATCGCCGGCACGACCACGGCCCCGGACTCGATCTTCATCGAGCAGACCGTGACGCGCCTGCCGTCGACCTATGCGGACCTGAGCTACGGCCACAAGGCCTGGACGTCGCGCCAGCGCGGCAACAACCAGCCCTTCATCCCGGCGCAGGGTCTGACCTACGCCGGCAGTCCGGTGGACGAAGCCGCCGTGCGGACCTGGGTGGGTTCGCTGTTCCAGTAGAGCCGCCGCACTTCGCGCGATTTGAGCGCGGAGGCCGGGACTTCAGGGCCGGGCGGGGTGGAACCCCCGTCCGGCCCTTCCTATTTCGGAGCCATGACCGACATCGCCCCGACCCTGCGCTCGCCCTCGGGCTTCGATCTGACGCCGCCCGACGATTCGGAGCGGGCCCGGCTGGAGGCCGATCTGTCGCCGGAGGAACGGCGGGTCCTGCTGGCCCACGGCACAGAGGCCCCGTTCTGCGGCACGCTGCTGGGCGAGAAGCGGCCCGGAGTGTTCTGCTGCCGCGAGTGCGGCCTGCCGCTGTTCCGGACGGGGACCAAGTTCGAGAGCGGCACCGGCTGGCCCAGTTTCACCGAGCCGGTCGATCCGACCCATGTGCAGGCGGTCACGGACCGGTCGTACGGCATGACCCGGACCGAGACCCGCTGCGCGCGCTGCGGCAGCCATCAGGGCCATGTCTTCCCGGACGGGCCGCCGCCGACGGGCCTGCGCTACTGCATCAACTCGGTGGCCCTGGCCTTTGTGCCGGAGGGCGAGGCCCTGCCGGATCCTCTCGGGCGCGGCGACGGCGCGGCCTGACCTTGGCCGCATTTGGGGCTAGGGTGGGTTTTCCGCAGGAGTCGAACCCATGCTGATCACCACGCTGCTGATGACAGGGCTCCTGACGGGGAGCGGCCACGCGGTCGAACCTGACGACGGGCAGGACAGCGTGGTGGCGACCGCGCCGGCCACGACCGTGTCCCTCGACGCGACCGCAGGCCCGGTGGCCCCTCCGGTAGGCGGCGCCCTGCAGTCGTCCGATCCCCATGGCCTGGACACGGACCAGCAGATCGCGCGGTGGCTGGCCGCGCGCACGCCCGACCCCACGCCTGCGCAGGGCGATCCGTTGGGCTGGCGCGACGACCGCAAGCCGCACGGCGAGATCAGCGTCGGCGTCGGCACCGGCGGCTACCGCGACTACGCCGCGGCGGTGTCCCTGCCCATCGGCGAGAACGGCCGGCTGGATCTCAGCGTCCGTCAGGTCGAGAACGGTTACTATCCCTACGGGTACGGCCGGGCCTACGGCTACGACCCCTATTTCATGGACAGCGGCTATGTCTTCCCGGGCCAGGCCGCGCCGGGCGCCGCCCTGGAGTACGAGCGTCGCATGGCCCGCCCGGAGGGGCCGCCGAATCTCCGCCCCGCGCCGCGCCCCCTGCAGGCGGCGGAGGAATAGAAAAAGGCCCGATCCGGCGGATCGGGCCTTTGTTCTGAGTGGTGCCGCCGGGGGGAATCGAACCCACGACCTCAGCCTTACCAAGGATGCGCTCTACCACTGAGCTACGGCGGCGGTCACTGAGGAAGCGGCCCTATAGCCAACCGTGGACAAAGGGGAAAGCCCAGATTGCACTCGCTTGCGGAAAAGTTCCGCAGCGGGTCTCATTACCTCATGGATGAGTCGAAAATCCCGGCCCCCCTTCCGGACCTGCCGCCCAGCCTGCCGGACCCGCTGGCCCCGCCCCGGACGCCGGCCACCGAGCGGGCCCAGCGGCTCGCCACGGCGCTCAGGGCCAATCTGAAGCGCCGCAAGGCCGCCGCCCGACCGGCCAGGGCCGCAAAGCCGAGCAACTGAAAGTCATCGGCCGTACGCACCGGACGGCCTTTCGCAATGGCGGTCGTCCGCGCTAGATAGCCGACCCCCCGGCGCTCTCCGCGCCGGCCTGTAGAGACGACATGGACAGCATCGCCATCCAAGGCGGCGCCCGGCTGAATGGAACCATTCCGGTCAGCGGCGCCAAGAATTCCGCCCTCAAGCTGATGGCCGCCTCGATCCTGACCGATCAGCCGCTGCGCCTGACCAACATGCCGCGTCTGGCGGACACCAAATTCCTGGGCCGGCTGCTGCGCGAGCTCGGCGTGGAGGTGACCGAGAACGGGCATGGCGGGGAGCAGGAGACGCTGTTCCACGCGGCGCGGATCGAATCGAGCTTCGCGCCGTACGATCTGGTCCGGCAGATGCGCGCGTCGTTCAACGTGCTGGGGCCGCTCCTGGCGCGCACGGGCGAGGCCAAGGTGTCGCTGCCGGGCGGCTGCACGATCGGGGCCCGGCCGGTCGACCTGCACCTTCAGGCCCTGACCGCCATGGGCGTCGAAATCGAGCTGGACGAGGGCTATGTCATCGCCCGCGCGCCTCGGGGGCTGAAGGGGGCGGAGATCGAATTCCCGTTCGTCTCGGTCGGGGCGACCGAACACGCCTTGCTGGCGGCGGTGCTGGCGGACGGCGTGACGGTGCTCAAGAAGGCCGCGCGCGAGCCGGAGATCGGCGACCTGGCGCGCTGCCTGGCGGCCATGGGGGCCAAGGTCGAAGGCATCGACACCGACGAGCTGGTCATCACCGGCGTCGGCTCGCTGGGCGGGACGACCTGGTCGGTGATTCCCGACCGGATCGAGATGGGCTCCTACGCTGTGGCCGCGGCCATGGCTGGCGGCGAGGTGCGGCTGACCAACGGCCGGGCCGACCTGATCCAGGCCCTGACCGACAAGATGGTCGAGGCGGGAGTCGAGGTGACGCCGACCCCCGACGGGGTGATCGTCAGGCGCGACCCGGCGCGTCGGCTGAAGGCGGTCAATGTCGCGACGGAGGTCTATCCGGGCTTCGCCACCGATCTGCAGGCGCAATTCATGGCCCTGATGACCACGGCCGAGGGCGAGAGCGTCATCCACGAGAACATCTTCGAGAACCGCTTCATGCACGCGCCGGAGCTGGGGCGGCTGGGGGCCGACATCCACGTCCACGCCGGCGAGGCGGTGGTGCGGGGCGTGGAGACTCTGCACGGCGCCCAGGTCATGGCCACGGATCTGCGGGCCTCGGTCAGCCTTGTCATCGCCGGACTCGTCGCAGAGGGCGAAACCACGGTCGGACGCGTGTATCATCTGGATCGCGGGTTCGAGCGGCTGGAAGAAAAGCTCGGGGCCTGCGGCGCGCAAATCCGCCGGATCAAGGGCGAGGACCATGAGCACTGAGGCGTCCGCCGCCGACGACACGCCGAAAGGAACCGCCGCGGAGCCCCTGCGCCTGCTGGCCGAGGACGCCGACGACCTGCACATCATCTCGGCCGCGCTGCAGGACGCCATCATGCGGCCGGTGGACATCGTGTGGGAGCCGTCGTGGCGGCGGGTCACGCTGCAGCTCAGCCGGTTCTGCTGGGAGTGTGGCGGCACCCGGGTGATGTCGGCGATGCAGTTCGGCGACGTGATCGCGGTCAAGAGCCGGCGTCTGCCGCGCGGCCCGGAGCACGCCCTGGAACTGCTGGCCATGGATTTCGAGCCCGGCGAGGCCCCGGGCGGACGGGTGACGCTGATGTTCGCCGGCGGCGGAGACCTGCGTATCGACGTCGAATGCCTCGACGCGGTGCTGACGGATCTGTCGGAACGCTGGCCGGCCAGGGTCGCACCGACCCATCCGGCCGAAGGGCCGGGGCCGGCGTGAGCGAACACCGTCTGTCCTCGGTCGAGCTGGACCCCGCCACCCTGCCGGCCGCGACGGCGGAGATCGAGCACGAGCGCCGGGTGGCCATCTTCGACCTGATCGAGAAGAACAGTTTCGAGCCTGTGGGCGCCGGCGGCGGACCCTATGCCCTGAAGTTGTCGCTGCTGGACGGGCGGCTGGTGTTCGACATCGCCGGACCGGGTTTCTCCAAGGCCCACGGCCTGTCGCTGAACCCGCTGAACAAGGTGGTGAAGGACTATATCGCCATCTGCGACAGCTATTACGAAGCCCTGCGGGGCACCTCGCCGGGGCAGATCGAGGCGGTCGACATGGGGCGCCGCGGGCTGCACAACGAAGGGGCCGACCTGCTGAAGGCCCGGCTCGACGGCAAGATCGCGCTGGATCACGAGACGGCGCGACGGCTGTTCACCCTGGTCACGGCGCTGTACCGGCGGGGCTGACCTCCCTCGACTATCGGCGCGTTTTGAGGCATATGCCCGCACCTTCGACGCGCGCTCCGCCCGGCGTGCGTCGTTTACTCGTATCCACCGGGCGTGAGAGGCCGCATGGCTAAGGAAGAACTGCTCGAGTTTCCCGGCACCGTCAGCGAACTGCTGCCGAACGCCACGTTCCGCGTGACGCTCGAGAACGACCACGAGATCATCGCCCACACCGCGGGCAAGATGCGCAAGAACCGCATCCGCGTGCTGGCCGGCGACAAGGTCCTGGTCGAGATGACGCCCTACGACCTGACCAAGGGCCGCATC
>NZ_DASWTO010000192.1:0-23062 GCF_036402095.1 Brevundimonas sp.
TCCAACGCGCCGCGCTCCGCCGACGGCTTCTTCGTCGTGCCCAAGGTGGTCGAGTAGATCATGACCGACCTGACGAAACTGACCCTCAGGGCCGCCCTCGACGGCCTCAAGGCCCGCGACTTCTCCTCGGAGGAGATCACCAGGGCCTTCGTCGCCAATATCGACGCCGCCAACCCGCGCCTCAACGCCTATGTCGTCCAGACCACCGACAAGGCGCTGGAGATGGCCCGCGCCGCCGACGCCCGGCTGGCGAAGGGCGAGGGCGGCGCCCTCGAAGGCGCGCCGCTGGGCATCAAGGACCTGTTCTGCACCGACGGCGTCCAGACCACCGCCGGCTCGAACATGCTGCGCGGCTTCGTCCCGCCCTATGAGTCCACCGTCACCGCCAACCTGTGGCGCGACGGCGCGGTCATGCTCGGCAAGCTGAACATGGACGAGTTCGCCATGGGCTCGTCGAACGAAACCTCGGCCTTCGGCAATGTCGTCAATCCGTGGAAGTCCTCGACCTCCAACGCCGACCTGACCCCCGGCGGCAGTTCCGGCGGCTCGGCCTCGGCCGTCGCCGGCGACCTCTGCCTCGCCGCCACCGCCTCGGACACCGGCGGCTCGATCCGCCAGCCCGCCGCCTTCACCGGCACCGTCGGCGTCAAGCCCACCTACGGCCGCGCCAGCCGCTTCGGCATGGTCGCCTTCGCCAGCTCGCTGGACCAGGCCGGCCCGATCGCGAAGACGGTCGAGGACGCCGCCATCCTGCTGCGCTCGATGTGCTCCTTCGACCCGAAGGACTCGACCAGCCTCGACGTCGAGACGCCCGACTGGACGCAGTCGCTCGGCAAGGGCGTCAAGGGTCTGCGCATCGGCGTGCCGAAGGAATACGTCGTCGACGGCATGCCCGCCGAGATCCCGGCGCTGTGGGACCCGGGCGTCCAGTGGCTCAAGGCCGCCGGGGCCGAGATCGTCGAGATCAGCCTGCCGCATACGAAATACGCCCTGCCGGCCTACTACATCATCGCGCCCGCCGAGGCCTCGTCCAACCTGGCCCGCTACGACGGCATGCGCTTCGGTCACCGCGCGGAGAAGGCCTCCAGCCTGACCGACCTCTACGAGACCAGCCGCGCCGAGGGCTTCGGCAAGGAGGTCCAGCGCCGGCTGACCATCGGCGCCTACGTCCTGTCGGCCGGGTTCTATGACGCCTACTACGTCCGCGCGCTGAAGGTCCGCCGCCGCATCGCCATGGACTTCGACGCCGTCTGGGATCGCGTCGACGCCATCCTGACCCCCTCGACGCCCTCGGCCGCCTTCGCCCTCGGCGACAAGCAGGTCGATCCGCTGCAGATGTACCTGAACGACATCTTCACCGTCACCGCCAACCTCGCCGGCCTGCCGGGCATCTCGGTGCCCGCCGGCCTCGACAAGGGCGGCCTGCCCCTCGGCCTCCAGGTCATCGGCAAGGCGCTGGACGAGGCGACGGTGTTCCAGGTGGCCGACGTGCTGGAGCAGAGCGCCGGCTTCACGGCCCGGCCGGAGAAGTGGTGGTAGTCTGATCCGAAACCCTCTCCCTGAGGGAGAGGGAGGGGCCCGCGCCGCAGGCGTGGGAGGGAGTGGGGTTACGGCGACATGCGTTTTCCGCCGGCGAGCCACGACACGGTTGTCTGCCGCCCCCCGAGAATGCAAAACCCTGCCAGCCGAGCCGGCGTGGCCGACACCGCAACCCCACTCCCTCCCGTCGGCTTTGCCGCCGGGCCCCTCCCTCTCCCGATGGGAGAGGGGTAAGAGAAGACCATGACCGACACCACCACCCCCTCCAAAACCATCCAGGGCCGCACCGGCCCGTGGGAACTCGTCATGGGGCTGGAGATCCACGCCCAGGTGGCGTCGAAGGCCAAGCTGTTCTCGGGCGCCGCGGTCGGCTTCGGCGCCGGCCCGAACGAGCAGGTGTCGCTGGTCGACGCCGGCTTCCCCGGGATGCTGCCCGTGCTCAACAAATTCTGCGTCGAACAGGCCGTCCGCACCGGCCTCGGCCTCAACGCGCGCATCAACAGGCGCAGCCAGTTCGACCGGAAGAACTATTTCTACCCCGACCTGCCGACCGGCTATCAGATCAGCCAGCTGTTCTACCCGATCGTCGGCGAGGGCGTCATCGAGGTCGAGGCCGAGGACGGCTCCTTCTTCAACGTCGGCATCGAGCGCCTGCATCTTGAACAGGACGCCGGCAAGCTGATCCACGACCTGTCGCCGACCGAAAGCTACGTCGACCTGAACCGCGCCGGCACGGCCCTGATGGAGATCGTCTCCAAGCCGGACATCCGTTCGCCGGAAGAAGCGGTCGCCTACGTCAAGAAGATCCGCACCATCCTGATCTATCTCGGCACCTGCGACGGCGACATGGAGAAGGGCAACCTGCGCGCCGACGTCAACGTCTCGGTCTGCCGCCCCGGCCAGTACGAGAAGTTCAAGGCCACCGGCGACTTCAGCCACCTCGGCACGCGCTGCGAGATCAAGAACGTCAACTCGTTCCGCTTCATCTCTCAAGCCATAAGCTACGAGGCGCGTCGCCAGATCGAGATCCTCGAGGACGGCGGCAAGGTCGATCAGGAGACCCGGCTCTACGACCCGACGGCCGGCGAGACGCGCTCGATGCGCTCCAAGGAAGAGGCGATGGACTATCGCTACTTCCCTGACCCCGACCTGCTGCCGCTCGAGCTGGAGCAGGCGTGGATCGACGACATCAAGGCCTCGCTCCCCGAACTGCCCGACGCCAAGCGCCGCCGGCTGATGGCCGACTACGGCCTGTCGCAATACGACGCCGTGGTGCTGATCTCGGACCAGGCCAAGGCCGACTATTTCGAAGCTGCCGCCAAGGGACGCGACGCCAAGCTGGTCGCCAACTGGGTCACCAACGAGCTCTCCGCCCGCCTCGCCGCCGACGGCAGGGACTTCTCGGAATGCCCGCTGCCGGCCGCCCACGTGGCCCAGCTGGTCGAGCTGATCGAGACCGGCGTCATCTCGTCGAAGATCGCCAAGGAAGTGTTCGACCATGTCTGGAACGGCGGGGGCTCGCCGGCCGAGGTGGTCGAGACGCACGGCCTGAAGCAGGTCACCGACACCGGCGCCATCGAGAAGGCCGTCGACGAGATCATCGCCGCCAACCCCGACAAGGCCGCCGCCGTGGCCGAAAAACCCCAGGCCATCGGCTGGTTCGTCGGCCAGGTCATGAAGGCCACCGGCGGCAAGGCCAACCCGGCGGCCGTCAACGACATCCTGAAAGCGAAGCTGGGGCTTTAAATCTGCTTCCTTCTCCCCTTGCGGGAGAAGGTGCCCCGGAGGGCGGATGAGGGGTCTCTCCGGCCTCTCCCGTGCGACTCCTCATCCGACCTTGCTCCGCCTGACACCTTCTCCCCCGGTGGGGAGAAGGGGCCGGTTCACTCAAACAGCTCCCCGCTCTCGTCCCCGCCCTCGACCACCGCCCGGGCCAGCGCCCGCGTCACCGGCCGGTGCATCGCGTCCAGGCGTTCCACGACCGCCGCCGCCGCCGCCGCCGACCGGTCGATCCGCCGCAGCAGCCAGGGCACGACGTCCTTCGCCGGGCGGATGCCGCGCTCGGCGAAGCGCGCTTCCAGCATGGCCGCCAGCACGGCGTCGTCCGGGGCCTCCACCGCGATGGTCCGCACAGCGTCCAGCCGGGACCGCAGGTCGGGCAGGCTGGTCGACCAGGCCGACGGCGGTTCGCGTGCTGCCAGCAGCAGCGCCCCGCCCGGCGCCTGGGCCAGGTTGATCAGATGGAACAGCGTCTCGTCGTCGACGTCCCGGGCGCGGTCCAGCAGCACCGGACGGCCCTCCAGCTCCAGGGGATCGATCAGCGCCGCCTCGGCTCCGTGCAGGGCGACGGCCCCGACCCGTTCGGCCCAGATCTGCCCGAGCCGGCTCTTGCCCGACCCCTCCGGGCCGTGCAGCGCCAGGACCCCGCCGATCAGATCGGGCCAGTCCCCCAGCGCTTCGTGGGCGGCCAGGTTGCTGTCCGAAACCACGAACCCCTCCGCCCCGTCCGGCAGGTCGCGCTGCAGCGGGAGGCGCATCTGGTCGGGAGGCGAGGGGCGGGCGGTCATCCCGTTCACCATAGCAGACGCAGCCTCCTGTCCGCCCGGGCCCGCGCCGCATCCGTGAATAGACCGGCTCCGCTTGTGGATGCTTCGGCGCGCCGGGTCGTTCCCAAGGGTCGCCCGGGGCCGTGACGCTGTGCTGGCAATCCGCGGAATCATAGTCGGGTTCAGCCGAAAGTCGTGCGCCGTTTCAAAGAGATGGCTGTTTCTCAAACCTGTCTTCCCGCCTGGGGAAGCGGCGGGCGCATAATGCCCGCCTGTGAGGTCCCGGTCTTTGACAATCGAACCGCCGCCGCTCCGCCGCAGGAGCCGCGAAGCCGACAGGGCGGAATCGCCACGTCGTGAACCTCGCGCGGGGCCGGCGCCGACTCTGCCGACTCCGCCCCCCGCGTTTTCCGCGACCTTGCCGAGTCTGCCGACTCCGCCCCCCCCATTTTTCTTCCGGGCCAGGCCTGTCGCGCCCGCCTCGCAACCGCCGCCGGCCTTGACTTTCGGGGGCGATAATGCGCCCTTCCGGCCTCCCGATTTGAGGCCTTCCCGGCCCGTATTCCAAGACGAACCGACCATGCACGCCTACCGCTCCCACACCTGCGGCGCCCTCCGTCTGGCCGATGCGGGCTCCAATGTCCGCCTGTCGGGCTGGGTGCACCGCAAGCGCGATCACGGCGGCCTTCTGTTCGTCGACCTGCGCGACCACTACGGCCTCACCCAGCTGGTCCTGCACCCCGAAACGCCGGGCTTCGAGGCGGTCGAGCGCCTCCGCGCCGAGAGCGTCATCCGCATCGACGGCGAGGTCATCGCCCGCGAGGCCTCGGTGGTGAACCCGAACCTGCCGACCGGCGAGATCGAGATCCGCGTCGCCGGCGTCGAGGTGCTGTCGGAAGCCGCCGAACTGCCGCTGCCGGTCTTCGGCGAGCCGGAATACCCCGAGGAAATCCGCCTCAAGCACCGCTATCTGGACCTCCGCCGCGAGACCCTGCACCGCAACATCGTGCTGCGTTCGAAGGTCATCCACTCGATCCGCCGCCGCATGGTCGATCAGGGCTTCCTGGAGTACCAGACCCCGATCCTGACGGCCTCGTCGCCGGAAGGGGCGCGCGACTTCCTGGTCCCGTCGCGCCTGCACCCGGGCAAGTTCTACGCCCTCCCGCAGGCCCCCCAGCAGTTCAAGCAGCTGCTGATGGTCTCGGGCTTCGACCGCTATTTCCAGATCGCCCCCTGCTTCCGCGACGAGGATCTGCGCGCCGACCGCTCGCTGGAGTTCTACCAGCTCGACGTCGAGATGAGCTTCGTCACGCAGGAGGACGTCTTCGCCGCCATCGAGCCCGTCATGCACGGCGTGTTCGAAGAGTTCGCCGACGGCAGGAAGGTCGATCCCTATCCCTTCGTCCGCATCCCGTACCGCGAGAGCATCGCCAGATACGGCACCGACAAGCCGGACCTGCGCAACCCGATCGAGATGCAGGACGTCTCGGAGCATTTCCGCGACGGCGGCTTTGGCCTGTTCAACAAGATCCTCGCCGCCGACGCGAAGAACGCCGTCTGGGGCATTCCCGCGCCCAGGGGCGGCAGCCGCGCCTTCTGCGACCGCATGAACTCCTGGGCCCAGGGCGAGGGCCAGCCGGGTCTCGGCTACATCTTCTGGTCGGAGGACCAGGGCGCGTGGGGCGGCCCCATCGCCAAGAACCTCGGCCCCGAGGCGACCGACGGCCTGATGACGGCGCTGGGCATGGGGCAGGGCGACGCCGCCTTCTTCGCCGCCGGCGACCCGGCCGTGTTCCACAAATTCGCCGCCAACGCCCGGATCAAGCTCGGCCAGGACCTCAACCTGATCGCCGACGACGAATTCCGCTTCTGCTGGATCGTCGACTTCCCGATGTTCGAATGGAGCGAGGAAGAGAAGAAGGTCGACTTTTCGCACAACCCCTTCTCGATGCCGCAGGGCGAGCTGGAGGCGCTGCAGACCAGGGACCCGCTCGATATCCTCGCCTACCAGTACGACATCGTCTGCAACGGCTACGAGCTGTGCTCGGGCGCGATCCGGAACCACAAGGCCGAGATCATGCTCAAGGCCTTCGAGATCGCCGGCTACGACGCCTCGGTGGTCGAGGACCAGTTCGGCGGCATGCTGAACGCCTTCCGCTACGGGGCCCCGCCGCACGGCGGCCTGGCCCCCGGCATCGACCGCATCGTCATGCTGCTGGCCGGTGAAACGGCCATCCGCGAGGTCATCGCCTTCCCGCTGAACCAGCAGGGCCAGGATTTGCTGATGAGCGCGCCGTCGGACGCGGCCGAGCGCCAGTACAAGGAACTGCACATCCGCCCGGCCCTGCCGCTCAAGGGCTGATGCGAAAAGGGCCCCGCCTGGGCGGGGCCCCTGTTCACCGGCCGCTGCTGGCGACCACGAGATTGCGGCTGCGGGGGGGCACGGGCGGCGCCGGCGGCCGCGGCGGCGCCGGCGTGACCCGCACAACGCTGCGGCAGGTCCGCGCTGTCAGATTGCCCGGGAGTCGCGTGCCGGCGTCGCCGCACGCGCGGCCGACCTGCTCCTGCGTCAGGTTCCGGGCCCGCGACAGGTCCGCGCCGCGGATGTCGGTACGGTTCATCTCCGCGTCCTCGAAATCCGCGCTGATGAACGAGCCGCCCGTCAGCCGGGCCCCGTTCAGCGTCGCTTCCGAAAAGTCCGCGCCGCGGAAGTCGCCGTTCGACAGGTTCGACATGCTGATGTCCGAACCCGAGAAATCCGTCCCGCGCGCGCTGACGTTGGCGAGGGTCATGGCCACCATCTCGCCGCCGCTCATGTCTGCGCCGCCGAGGATCGCGCCGTTCATGTTGACGCCGCTCAGCTGGGCGCCCGACAGGTCGGCGTTGCTGAACTGGGTGCGCACCAGGGTGGCCCCCGAGGCGTCGACGCCCGCCAGGCTGGCGTTGGCGAAGATCGCTCCGGTGAAGTTGGCCCCGACCAGGGTCGAGCCGTCGAGATCGGCGCTGCTGAAGTCGCTGCCGGAGAAGTTGGAGCCCATCAGCTCGGCCCCCCGCAGATTGGCGCCGACCAGCGTGGCGTTGATGAAGGTCGCGCCGTGGAAGGCGGCCCCGGTCAGGTCCCGGCCCGACAGCTCGCAGCGGTTGCACGAACCGCCCAGCGAGACCATCCGCGCCACGTCGCGGTCCTGCACGCCGTACTGCAGCCGGATCTCGGCGGCGGCCGGCGTCGCCATCAGGGCCGCCACGGCGGCGCCCGTCGCCAGACTGGCGGTGGTGAGGCGGCGGATCAGGGGCGAGTCGATCTGGGTCACGCTTCGTTTCTGCCCTCAAAGCCCGGCAAACCCTACTTAAATCGCGGTAAGGTGGATGGCCGCCAGCTGTCAGCCTAGCAGTGCGGGATGCTCAGACCGGGCGGCAGCCGGGTCGCCTCGTCCCCGCAGGCCTGGTTCAACCGGGCCTGACTCAAACCCGTCGCCCGCTCGAGGGACGCGCCGGCGAAATTGGCGCCGCGCAGCGTCGCGCCGCTGAAGTTCGATCCGTCCAGATAGGCCCCGACGAAGCTGGCGTTGGTCAGGTCGGCGCCCGCGAAGCTGGATCCGGAGAACACGCCGCCGTACGCCTCCACGTCGCGCAGGTCGGCGTTCGAGAATCGCGTCCGGTTCATCACGCTGAGGCTCAGATCAGCCTGCCTTAGCCGTGCGCCGCTCAGGTTCAGGCCCCGCGCCTGCAGGCCGGAGAAATCACCCTGGAACAGATTGCAGCCGGCGCAGCTGGCGCCGCCGCGCACGCGGGCGATCTGGCCGGCGTTCTGGGCGGAGGCGGGCAGGGCCGTCGTGGCGGCCGCGAGGGCGAGGACGGCGGTGAGGATCGGCTTCATGGCGGGCTCCGTATCTCGCACCCGGGGATGCAAGTCTCACGCCACCCTGGCGGATATTCCTTGATTATCCCTGCATGGAGGGCGCGGCGCCGCAGGTGTCGCAGATCCAGCCTCCGCCGCGTTGCTGCAGCGAGAAGTCGCCGCAGGCGGGACACGCTGTGGCCTCGCCGGCCGCCGCCCCTCCCGCCGGCTCGCGCTTCTGCCCGAATGGCAGCACGACCAGATTGTCGGGCGCGGCCCCCCGGGCGAACCCCTTGGAGATGAAGCGGGCCGCCGGCACGGCCTCGACGTCGTCGCCCGCACCGCCCCCGAGCCCGTCGGCGTTCAGGCCCTCAGGATCCGCGTTGGCCAGTTCGTGCCGGTCCAGATACGACACGCCCAGCTCGCGGAAGATGTAGTCGAGGATCGAGGTCGCCGAGCGGATCGAATCGTTTCCGGTGACCCGCCCCGCCGGCTCGAACCGGGTGAAGACGAAGGCGTCGACGAACTCGTCCAGCGGCACGCCATATTGCAGGCCGATCGAGATCGCGATGGCGAAATTGTTCATCAGCGAGCGGAAGGCGGCGCCTTCCTTGTGCATGTCGATGAAGATCTCGCCCAGCTCGCCGTCGTCGTACTCGCCGGTGTGAATGTAGACCTTGTGGCCCCCCACGGCGGCCTTCTGGATATAGCCCTTGCGGCGGTCCGGCAGCTTGCGGCGGGTGCGGTCGCGCTCGACCACCTTCTCGACCACGCGTTCCACCGCCCGTGTTTCCGGCTCCCGGCGCCGTTCGCGCGGGGCGTCCGCTTCCGGCAGATCCAGCCAGCGTCCGGCTGGAGCGGGCCCCCGCAGCAGCCGCGCCGCGCGGCGTCCGCTCCGCGCCGCCTCGCCCAGTTGGCGGACGCCCTGCGCGGGCGTGGCCCGCCAGTCGAGGTCCAGCGGCGCGGTGTCCGGCGCGAGGCTGCAGGGTTCAAGCGCGCCGCGCAGCCGCCTCTCGAAAGCGGCGAGATCCGCCAGCACCGGGCGCAGGGCCTCCGGCGCTTCCGGCCAGGCCGACAGGTCTTCATGACCGAACGCCCAGGCCTCGGCCGCAGCCACGGCTTCGGGGGTGAAGCCGAGGCGAATCAGCAGATCGCCCTCGCCGGCGTCCTCGACGCCCAGCACGTCGCGAAGGAAGCCCGCGTCGAGCGCCGGCGCGCGGAAGGCGTCCTTGAGCCGCTGCGCTTGGCCGAGGGCGGTCTCGATGCCCTCAAGCTCGAGATCCGTCAGGCCCCGAGCGCGCAGCGCCGCATGGTCGATCCCCGGCGCTCCGGCCAGGGTGCGCCGCCCCAACAGGTGGCGCTCTGCGGATTCGATGTCGCCGCCGGCGCGGGCGATCGCCGCCGCCAGCGAAGGTCTGAGGCGCCTTTCGATCCCGCCGTCGTGCGTCTCGAACACGTCGGCGGCGGCGGAGAAGGGAGTCAGGCCGAGGCGCAGATTCGCCTCGGGATCGTCGACGAACAGGCCGGACGGCGCGCCGTCCTCCACCGTCAGCTCGGCCAGGTCGGCCGCTAGGGCCTCCGCCTCGGCGAGGTCCCCGGTGACCGCCACGTCGGCCAGTCCGCCGAGACCCAGGCTGGGCCGGGCTTCCCCATAGGCCCTGCACCACAACGCCACGAGGGCGGACAGCGCGGTCCCGAATTGCTCGGCGGCTAGCGCGTGCAACGTCGGCAGGGAGACAACGACGGCAGGCCTGGAGGAAGCCTCAGACAGCGCGTCCGCCGCCTCGGCGTCAAAGGTCAGGATCAGGTCCCCATCCATCGCGGCCTCGGCCGCGAGCTGGGCCGCCGGCGCGCCGGCGGCGATCAGATCGCGGTCGGCCAGGGCGACGAGGGGGGCGAAGACGGGGGCGGCGAGGGGGCCGACCTCGCAGGGCTCGCCCGCTACGGCGCGAAGAATGTCAGCGTCCGTCGCACCGGTGCGGCGCGCCGCCGCGGCCGCGCGGGCCAGAGCCGGGTTCCGGGCGGGATCGGCGCAATCGCCGGGGGGGCCTTCGCAGCGGCTGACCGCGTCCGCGACGGCCTGAAGCGAGGCGGCGGCCGCCTCGACGGCGTTGGCGGCGAGACGGGCCGCGCGGCGTGCGCCCATCTCCGCGCGCAGCCGGCGGTCGGCGGCGGGGTCTGACAGATCCAGACGGCCCGGCCAGGTGGCGAGGGGAACGGCCGGCGTCGCCAGCCCCAGCAGCAGGGTGGCCGCGAGCTCGTCGGCCGGGGCGCCCCTCAAGCCCAGTCCGTCCGCGAACCGGGCGGCGGCGTCAGCGAGCGGATCATCCCCCTCGAGAACGAACCCTTGCCCCTCCGCCCAGTCCAGCCACGCCTCGACCTGGGCGTCGGGCCAGCTCTCCGGGGCGCGCACCGTCGAGAGTCGGTCGGCGCGCTCGATCTCGCGCCGGGGACGACGGGCGAGGGCGGCGAGCAGGGCGAAGCGGAACGGCGGGCGCATGCGGCGGTCTCGGCGGAGCTGGGGCGATGCTAGCCCTCCTGTCGGCATTGGCAATAAATCTGGCGTGTACGAGTCGGGTTACCCCCAAGATGTTGAGTTGCGCCGCCGCCGCGCCGCGCTGGACGGACCGCGCGGAGGTTTCTATGATCAGCCTGATGTCGCCAGCCTCCCCGCGCGACCTGAATGAGTGGATTCCCGACGTGCTAGGCAAGATCTTCGGCTGGACCAGCGGCGCGACCATCGGCACGCTGTTCACCATCGCCAAGCGCGGCGTGCCGGTGGGTACGGACGAGTTCGGCAACCGGTATTTCCAGTCGCGCGACACCAGCAGCTACGACGGCCGCCGGCGGCGCTGGGTTGTCTACAACGGCTATGCCGACGCCTCGAAGGTGCCGCCGGACTGGCACGGCTGGCTGCACTATACGTTCGACGAGCCGCCGACCGAACACCCGCTGCCGCGCCGGGCGTGGGAAAAGGACCATCTGCCGAACCTGACCGGCACGCCGATGGCCTGGCGGCCGCAGGGCTCGCTCGCCGCTGAGGGACGGCGGCCGGCCGCCACGGGCGACTACGAAGCCTGGCGTCCCGAATGAACCGCAGGGGAACCATCCTGGCGGGTGTCACCGCGCTGGCGCTGCTGGCGTCCGGCGCCGTCGTCGCGTCGGCGCTGAATGACGCGCCCCAGGACGCCCAGCCGGTTCCCCAGACTCCTACGGCCGACCTGAACCGCCAGCCGTCCCCGCCTGTGCCCCAGGAGCCGGCCCCAGAGGCGGCGCCCGCGCCCGCCGCCCCCATCGCCATCACGCCGCCTGCGCCGGTGGTGGTGATCGCGGAAGACCCGGCGGACGCTGACGAGGAGCCCGGCGAGGAGGCGGAAGCCGAAGCGACCACGGCGGCGCCGGCCGCAGCACCCGCGGCGACGCCGGGGCGGCGTCAGCGCCGCCGCGTCGCCATCGTCGAGGCGGTCGACAAGGTCACCGCCGAGACCATGCGCTTCGAGGTCGAGGTGGGCGGCCGGCCGGTCCGGTTCCAGAAGACCCTGATCTTCACCGCCCGGGCCTGCGAAGTGTCCGCGCCGGATGAACTGGTGCAGGATTCGATCGCCTACCTGGAGGTCAGCCTCCAGCCGCGCGGCGTGCTGCAGGCCTCTGAACCGCGGCAGATCTTCCGCGGCTGGATGTTCGCTTCGGCGCCCGCCGTCAGCGGTCTGCAGCACCCGATCTATGACGCCTGGGTCGTGGGGTGCAAGGCGTAGAAGACAGCCTCGGGGCCGCTCATCGGATTGAACAGGGAGCGGGTGTCCGGACGGATCGTCCGGGCCGCTTTGAGCAGCCTGAGGTAGGCCGCCTGCGGCGTTTCCACGGCGCCGAACTGGCTCAGATGAGCGGTCAGGAACTGGGCGTCCAGCAGCCGCCAGCCGCCCCGCTTCAGTCGCGCCACGAGGTGCACCAGCGCCACCTTCGACGCATCGCGCTCGCGGCTGAACATACTCTCCCCGAAGAAGGCGCCGCCCAGCGTCACGCCGTAGAGTCCGCCGACCAGCCGCTCTTCCCGCCAGCACTCGACCGAATGGGCGTGGCCGCGCGCGTTCAGTTCCAGGTAGAGTCTCCGGATCGGCCCATTGATCCAGCTGTCCTCCCGGCCCGGCGCCGGTGCGGCGCACGCCTCGAGCACAGCCGCGAAAGCGGTGTCCACCCGGACCTGGAAGGCGTCGCTGCGGACCGTCCGCTTCAGCCGGCCGGGGATGCGGAAGCCGTCCAGCGGGATGACGCCGCGTTGCTCGGGCTCGACAAGAAAGACTCGGGGATCGTCGCGCGCCTCGCCCATCGGGAAGACGCCCGTGGCGTAGCAGTCCAGCAGTTCGGCGGGGCCGAAACCGCCGAATGGGCCGCTGGCGCTGAAGCCCGGCTCGTCCACCAGGCCTAGGCGTCGCCCTTCTGGCGCTTGGCCCACTGCTCGAGCCAGTGGATGTCGTAGTCGCCGGACAGGATGTCCGGCTCCTGCAGCAGCTTCTGGAACAGCGGAATGGTGGTGTCGATGCCGCCCACGACCATCTCGCCCAGCGAGCGCTTGAGCCGCGCGATGCACTCCTCCCGGTCACGGCCGTGCACGATCAGCTTGCCGATCAGGCTGTCGTAATAGGGCGGGATCGAGTAGCCGGCGTAGATGGCGCTATCCAGCCGCACGCCCAGGCCGCCCGGCGCGTGGAAATCGGTGATGGTGCCGGGCGACGGGGTGAAGGTCTCGGCGTTCTCGGCGTTGATGCGGCACTCGATGGCGTGACCCTCGAAATGCACGTCGTCCTGGGTGAACGACAGCGGCAGCCCCGCCGCGATACGGATTTGCTCACGCACCAGATCGACCCCGGTGATCATCTCCGTCACCGGATGCTCGACCTGCAGTCTCGTATTCATCTCGATGAAGAAGAATTCTCCATCTTCCCAAAGGAATTCAATGGTTCCCACGCCCAGATAGCCGATCTTGCCGATGGCTTCGTTGACGGTGCGGCCGATCTGGGCCCGTTCGACGGCGGAGAGGGCAGGCGAAGGAGCTTCCTCCAGCACCTTCTGGTGGCGGCGCTGCAGCGAACAGTCGCGTTCGCCGAGATGGACGACATTGCCGTGACTGTCGGCGATGACCTGCAGTTCGATGTGCCGCGGCTTCTGGAGGTAGCGCTCCATATAGACGGCGCCGTTGCCGAAGGCGGCCTGGGCTTCCGATTGAGCGGTCTGCACCGCTTCGACCAGATCGTCGGCGGTCAGGGCGACCTTCATGCCGCGCCCGCCGCCGCCGGCGGCCGCCTTGACGATGAGCGGGAAGCCGATGGCCTTCGACGCCTCGATCGCGGCCTCGACGGTTTCGACCTCGCCTTTCGAGCCCGGCACGCAGGGGATGCCCGCCTCCAGCACCGTCTGCTTGGCGGTGATCTTGTCGCCCATGATGCGGATATGCTCGGGCTTGGGCCCGATGAAAGTCATGCCGTGGGCTTCGACGATCTCGGCGAAGCGGGCGTTCTCCGACAGGAAGCCGTAGCCGGGGTGGATGGCCTGGGCGCCGGTGATTTCGGCCGCTGCGATGATCGACGGGATGTTCAGATAGGATTTGGCCGCCGGGGCGGGACCGATGCAGACGCTCTCGTCGGCCAGCCGCACCCACATGGCGCCGCGATCGGCCTCGGAATGCACAGCGACGGTGGAGATGCCCATCTCCTTGCAGGCGCGGTGGATCCGCAGGGCGATTTCGCCGCGGTTGGCGATGAGAACCTTGGTGAACATGGCTTACGCCTCGAGCAGGACGAGCGGCTCGCCGAACTCGACCGGCTGGGCGTCGCCGACCAGAATCTCCTTCACGATGCCGTCGCGGGGAGCCTGGATCGGGTTCATCGTCTTCATGGCCTCGACGATCAGCAGGGTCTGGCCCTTCTTGACCTTGTCGCCAGGCTGGACGAACGGCGGCGCTTCCGGAGAGGCCTGCAGATAGGCGGTGCCGACCATCGGCGACTTTACCTCTTCACCCGACTTCGCCACGATCGTGGCCGGGTCTGACGGCATCGCAGCCGGGGCGGCGGCGGGGGCTGCAGCCGGTGCGGGGGCTGCTGCAGGAGCCGCTGCGTACTGCACGGGAGCGGCCATGGTGACCTCGCGGGCGACGCGGATCTTCAGATCGCCGCGTTCGACCTCGATTTCGGTCAGATCGGTGTCGTTCAGGATGTCGGCCAGCGAGCGCACCAGGGCGGTGTCGATCTCGTCGTTCTTGAGCTTGGGCGCGGGCGTCTTGGGATCGGCCATTGGAGCCTCTTGTTACCTTTTAAACCGAACGGTCGGCGGCGGCGCGGTGTTCCTGCGCCAGCCGGAGAGCGGCCTTGACGGCCAGTTCGTAGCTGAACGGGCCGAAGCCCGAAACCACGCCGGCCGCGACCGGCGAGACATAGGAGCGGTGGCGAAAGCGTTCACGCGCCGCCGGATTGGACAGGTGGCATTCGACGACGGGAATCGTCAGCGTCTTCAGGGCGTCGAGCAGGGCCACGGAGGTGTGGCCGTAGCCGGCGGGGTTGATGACAAGCGCCGAAGCCTTTTCGCGGGCCTCGTGAATCCAGTCGATCAGCACGCCCTCGTGATTGGATTGGCGAAAGACGATGGTCGCGGGGTTCCCGGCCCGCTCGCACAGCCCACGCACGTCGTCGAGGGTCTCGCGCCCATAGATGTCCGGCTCGCGGACCCCAAGCAGGTTGAGGTTCGGGCCGTTCAGGACGTAGAGGACGGGGGTTTCGGGCATTCGCTCGAGGTTATGACATCCGGCCGCGCGGATTCGGAGCGGCCTTTTAGCTGAGGCGTGGCGGTAATCAAACCGTCCGCCGCGAGAGATTGACGTAGCGGCATGCGCATTCAGGTCAATGGCGAACCCCGGGAGGTTGCGGCGGCGACGGTTCTGGCCCTCGTTGAGGAACTGGGGCTGGACGTTCGCAAGGTGGCCGTCGAGCGCAATCTGGAAATCGTGCCCAGGTCCCTGCATGGCGTGACGCCGATCGCGGAGGGGGACCGGATCGAGGTGGTGCAGTTCGTGGGCGGCGGCTGAGCCGGGGCTAACGGGACTCCTCGAGATCGCGCAGGTCGCGACCGCGAGTCTCCCGTCCCAGCACCGCAATCAAGCCCAGCGAGGCCACCGCCAGGGCGCCCACGGCGGCGGCGGCGGCGGCCAGCGGCGGGGCGGCGGCCAGCACGCTCAGCCCCTGCGCCAGCAGACCGCCCAGCTTGCTGCAGCCCGCGATCCAGCCGGTGGCGCGGCCGCGGATGCGCAGGGGGTAGTTCTCGGCCGTGTAGGGCAGGATGATCGCGATGACGCCGCTGGAACCGACGATCAGCAGGGCCAGGGCGATGACGGGGTCGGCGAGGAAGGCGACCCCCATGCTGCGGAAGAGCAGGCCGAACAGGCCGACCGCCGTCACGCCGAGCATCAGCGCGAGGGCGCCCCGCGTGCTCCAGGCGCTGTAGAGCCAGACCGAAAGCAGAATGGTCGGAGCCGCAATCAGGGTCGATTTCGCGATCAGGGCCGACGCGGCCTCGACGCTGCGGCCTTCGGCGACAAGCGCGCTGGGCAGCCACAGCAAGATGCCGAAATTGACCAGGCCCCAGGCCAGGGCGGCGAGGGTAAGGGCGATGGTGATGGCCAGGTGGCGGCGATCGACCGGCGGGAGGTGGGAGTGGCTTTCCTCGACGGCCGGCGCCGCGACGGCCTGCACCCGGGAGCCGAACCGCGCCAGCATGGCGCGGGCCTCCTCGCCCCTGCCGACGTGCTGCAGGAAGCGCGCCGACTCGGGCAGCAGGGGGCTGAGCGCGATCAGGATCAGGCCGGTGGGCAGGTTGAGAAACCACATGATCCGCCAGCCCCAGTCGGGCTGCAGCCAGGCGGACAGGGCGCTGGCGGCGAAATAGCCGCCGACGGCACCGATGCCGCCGACCAGCACCAGGGCCCAGCCGCGGTGTTTCGTCGGCATGATCTCGGCCAGCAGGGCATAGGCGACGGGCAGCATGCCACCGGCCGCGGCGCCCATCAGGAAGCACATGCCGACGTTCCACCAGAAGTCCGGCATGGCGCCGCAGATGGAGGTGCCGACGAACATCACCGACGACAGCAGGATCGAGGCGCGCCGGCCGTATATGTCGGCGAGCCAGCCCCACACGAAGGAGCCGACCACGGTGCCGCTGAGCGCCGCGAACGGCAGCACCGCGACGAAAGCGTCGGACAGACCGTACTCCTCGCGCATGCCGGGGGTGACGAAGCCGAGGCTGGCCGGCTTCATGATGTCCACGATCAGGGCGACGGAAAGCAGCGCGCACATGACCCAGTGCGCCCGGGTCAGCGGCGCGTCCTCGGGCGGCGCCAGCACCTCGAGGGGAGTGTCGTCGCCCTTGTGCGCCGGAAGGAGGCCGAAGGCGGCGAGCGCCACGCCGCCGACGATCAGGGCCATACCCCACATCATGCCGGCGTCCATCGCCATGCCGACGAGGCGGAAACCCATGCCGCGGCCCATCCAGTACATGGGCAGGTGCAGGGCTACACCGGCGGTGACGATGAGACATCCGAGCCAGAAGGCCCAGGCGTGGCGGCGGTCGCCGAAAACTCTGGCGATGGTCAAGATGGCGTTCCCCGTCCGGTGCGACCGGCGAGTCTGACCTAGCGGCGGGCGGCCGATGCGTCGAGAGGCCTGGATCAAGCGGCAAACGGCCGGACGGGAACCCCGGGGAGGTCCTCTGCATCCAACGGCCGACGCAGACACCATGAGGATCGCCTGATGCTTGCATTCAGTCAGACCGCCGCCGAGGCGCAGGAGAGCCGCGCCGAACCGACCTGCCTGCCGTACCGGAGGCCCAGCCGGGCCGAGGCCGAGGCGGCGGTGCGGACCCTGATCGCCTGGGCCGGTGACGATCCGCGCCGCGAGGGCCTGCAGGCCACGCCGGGCCGGGTGGTGCGCGCCTATGAGGAGTGGTTCGCCGGCTATGGCGAAGACCCGACGGCGATTCTCGAGCGAACCTTCGGCGAGGTGGCGGGCTACGACGAGATGGTGCTGCTGCGCGACATTCCGGTGGAATCGGTGTGCGAGCACCATATGGCGGCGATCCGGGGCGTGGCGCACGTGGCCTATCTGCCGCGGGAGCAGGTGGTGGGCATCTCCAAGCTGGCCCGGCTGGTCGACGCCTATGCGCGACGGCTGCAGATCCAGGAGCGGCTGACGGCCGAGATCGCCGATGAGCTGGAGCGGACGCTGCGGCCGCGCGGCGTGGCGGTGATCATCGAGGCGGCGCACGAGTGCATGTCGTCGCGCGGGGTTCGCAAGCACGGGGCCTCGCTGACGACACGGCGTTTCACCGGCGTGTTCGAGAGCGGCGAGGCGCGCCGCGAGGTGCTGGCGGCCCTGGCCGGCTGAGCGGCGGGAACCTTGCGCCGGCCGGCGCATCCAACCAATTCGGCAAGCTGGAGAACGCCATGCGGAACCTGAAACGCGCTGATCACGACAGCATGGGCGAGGCCGAGCTGGTGCGTCTGGCCCAGGCCGGCGACGGCGAGGCGTTCCGGGTCATCATGCAGCGCGGCAACCAGCGCCTGTTCCGGGTGGCGCGCAGCGTGGTGCGGGACGACGGCGAGGCCGAGGACGTGCTGCAGGAGGCCTACGCCCGCGCCTTCGCGGCGATCGGCGGGTTTCGCGGCGAGGCCGGGGTGATGACCTGGCTGACGCGCATCGTGCTCAACGAGGCGCGGGGCCGGCTGCGGCGGCGGCGGCCGACGGTCCAGCTGGACCAGATCGAGGCGGCGCAGATGGAGGGAGCCGAGGTGATTCCCTTTCCCAACGCCTTCGGCGGCGCGAGCCCCGAAGCGGACGCGGCGCGGGCCCAGATCCGCGGCCTGATCGAGCACGCCGTCGACGACCTGCCGGAAGCCTTCCGCATCGTCTTCATCATGCGCGACATCGACGAGCTCAGCATCGAGGAGACGGCGGCCACGCTGGGCCTGAAGCCGGAGACGGTGAAGACCCGTCTGCACCGCGCCCGGCGGCTGCTGCGCGCGGCGCTGGACGCCCGGCTGGCCAGCACCATGGTCGAGGCCTTCCCGTTCCTGGGGGCCCGCTGCGCCCGGATCACCGAGGCGGTGCTGGCCCGGCTGGCGGCCGAGGGGCGGTTGACCACGACGCCGGGAACCTCCGGGGCGGCGTGACATCCAATGGACGGCGGCCGCTTCCGGCCGGTCCAGAGGAAAAACCCCATGTTCAGAAGCCTGATTCTCGCCGCCGCCGTGACGCTGGCGCCGGCCGCCGCCGTTTCGGCGCAGGACGCCGGCCCGACCGACGCCCAGATCGCCCACATCGCCTGGACCGCCGGCCAGCTGGATGTCGCGGCGGCCCGGCAGGCGCTGGAGAAGTCGACCAATCCCGAGGTCCGCGCCTTCGCCGAGCTGATGGCCCGGGACCACGCGGCGGTGAACGACCAGGCCGTGGCGCTGGTCACCCGACTGCAGGTGACTCCCGAGGCCAATCCGGTCAGCGCCGCCCTGACCGAAGCCGCCGCCGCGACCCATGCCCGGCTGGAGGCGCTGGAGGGCGAGGCGTTCGACGCCGCCTATGTCGCCAACGAGGCCGCCTTCCACCGGACGGTCAACGGGGCGCTGAGCGGGACCCTGATCCCGCAGGCCGACAATGCGGAACTGAAGGCCCTGCTGGAGACCGGCCTGACCCTGTTCCAGTCGCACCAGACCCATGCCGAGCATCTCGCGGCCTCGGTGCGGTAGGCCGGTCATGAGAAGCGCCGACCCGACCCGCCGCGCGGTTCTGCTGACCGTCGCGGCCTCGGCCGCCGTCGCCGCCCTGCCGGCGACGGCCCGGCCGCGGACCCACACGATCGTCATGGAGAAGATGAGGTTCGGGCCGTCGCCGGCCGGCCTGCGGGTCGGCGACACCATCGTCTGGGTCAATCGCGACCTGTTCCGGCACACGGCCACGGCGCGCGACCTGTTCGACGTCGACCTGGCGCCGGGGGCCAGCGGCCGGACCGTGCTGCGGAGGGCCGGGCGCATCGCCTATGTCTGCCGCTTCCATCCCGGCATGACGGGGGTGCTGACGGTCTCGGCCTGACCATGGGGGCCGGCATGGCCGCCTGAGACGATCGGGCGCTTCTCCCGGCGGGAGAGAAGGTCTATCTGGCCGCCATGACCGCCTCCCAAGACACCTGGACCGTCGCCGGCCGCACCTTCTCGTCGCGGCTGATCGTCGGCACCGGCAAATACGCCGACTACGCCCAGAACGCGGCCGCCGCCGAGGCCGCGGGCGCCGAGATCGTCACCGTGGCCCTGCGCCGGGTGAACCTGAGCGATCCGTCGCAGCCGATGCTGGTCGATTACGTCAAGCCGGACCGGTTCACCTTCCTGCCCAATACGGCGGGCTGTTTCACGGGCGAGGACGCGGTGCGGACCCTGCGGCTGGCGCGCGAGGCGGGCGGCTGGGGCCTGGTCAAGCTGGAGGTGCTGTCGGACACGGCGCACCTGTATCCCGACATGGTCGAGACGCTGAGGGCGCTGGACCTGCTGGTGAAGGACGGCTTCGACGTCATGGTCTACTGCACCGACGACGTGGTCATGGCAAAGCGGCTGGAGGAGGCGGGGGCCGCGGCGATCATGCCGGCGGCGGCGCCGATCGGCTCGGGCCTCGGCATCCAGAACCGGGTCAACATCCGGCTGATCGTCGAACAGGCCGGCGTGCCGGTGCTGGTCGACGCGGGCGTGGGCACGGCGTCGGACGCGACCATCGCCATGGAGCTGGGCTGCGACGCGGTGCTGATGAACACGGCCATCGCCGGGGCGAAGGATCCGATCCTGATGGCCAGCGCGATGAAGCATGCGGTGATCGCAGGGCGGGAAGCCTATCTGGCGGGGCGGATGCCGCGGCGGATGTACGCCAGCGCCAGCTCGCCGATGGCGGGACTGATCTGAGGCCGGAACCGGCTCCGGGGATTTTACCCGGGTGAAACCGAATCGCGGGGTGCAGGGAAGGCAGGCTCGGCACGCGCGCGGAAAACCGGGGGGCAGGGTCGGCAGAGTCTGCATCGGCGCGCCTGGGGCGGTGCGGCGGGGGATTCGATTGTCAAAGACCGGCGGGCCGGGGCTCGCATGGACCAGTCCATTATGGGGCGCCCGCTTGCTGCGGCGGGTTCATGACGCTGGCGAACTGGTCTTCCACAGCGAAAACAACGGCGTGGCCGGTGAAATTATGATGGCGGGGCGCGGATTTGCAGCGCAGCAACCGCCTTTTCCGGGACAGTCGGCCGCAAGCTCGCAGGATGGTCCCGCGATGAAACCGTCCCTAGACTGGCCGGGACTTCGCAACGGGGAACGGCCATGCCGACCATCAGCCGCCGGGTTCTGATCGCTTCGGGCGCCGCATCGGCCTTCGCGGGCAGGGCGCAAGCCCGGACGCCGGGGAGCCGGGCGCTGGCGGTGTACAAGTCGCCGACCTGCGGCTGCTGCGGGGGCTGGGTGACGCACATGCGTCAGGCCGGCTTCACGGTGGCGGTGCATGTGGTGGAGGATCCGGGGACGGTCCGCCGCGCGCGCGGGCTGCCCGATGCGCTGGCGTCCTGCCACACCGCGGTGATCGACGGCTACGCCATCGAGGGCCATGTGCCGGCGGCCGCCGTGGTCCGGCTGCGGGCCGAACGGCCCGAGGCCGTGGGGCTGGCCGTGCCGGGCATGCCGATGGGGTCGCCGGGGATGGAGGCGCCGGGCGGGCGCCAGCAGCCGTACGACACCCTGCTGGTTCTGAGGTCGGGGCAGACGCGGGTGTTCGGGCGGCACGGGCGGGGGTGAACGATCTCGCGTCCTTCTCCCCTCCGGGGGAGAAGGTGGCTCGCGGAGCGAGACGGATGAGGGGGACTCCTGAGCCAGTCCGTCCGCCCGTTAGTCCGAAGCCGATTCACCCCTCATCCGCCCCTGCCGGGGCACCTTCTCCCCCAAGGGGAGAAGGGACCGCTTGGCGGGTTGGCGGAATCCGCGGCGGGGGTTAGAGCAGGCGCTCCCCGAACCGAGACCGACCATGCACGACATCCGCGCCATCCGTGACAATCCCGCCGCCTTCGTGGCCGGGTGGTCGTCGCGCGGGGTGGAGGATGCGCAGGCCGTGGTGGACCGGATGCTGGAGCTGGACCGCCAGCTGCGCGCGGCGCAGACGGCGGGGCAGGAGGCGCTGGCGAAGCGCAATGCGGCGTCGAAGCTGATCGGCGCGGCGATGGCGAAGAAGGACATGGCCGAGGCCGAACGGCTGAAGGCCGAGGTCGAGAGCCTGAAGGGCGAGATCGCGGCGCAGGAGGCCGTCGAGGCCGAGGCCGGCAAGGCGCTGCGCGACCTGCTGGCGGCCCAGAAGAACCTGGCGGCGGACGACGTGCCGGACGGCGAGGACGAGGCGGCGAACGTGCTGGTCGGGACGCCGTGGGGCGAGCCGCGCAAGACAGGGCCGGCGAAGGATCACGCCGATCTGGGCGAGGCGCTGGGGCTGCTGGACTTCGAGGCGGCGGCGCGGATGAGCGGCGCGCGGTTCGCGGTGCTGAAGGGCGGGCTGGCGCGGCTGGAGCGGGCCGTCGGCCAGTTCATGCTGGACGTGCAGACGGCCGAGCACGGCTATCTGGAGGTCAATCCGCCCTATCTGGTGAAGGACAAGACGATGTTCGGCACAGGGCAGCTGCCGAAATTCGAAGAGGATTTGTTTGAAGCGTCCTCAGACTACCAAGAGGTGATCACAGATTTCGAGCGGTCGAAATTCGCGTACGAGAACTGGCACGAACTGCTGGAACTCTATGACCCCCTCGTCCCAGAACTTAGGGCCACGCCCGACGGGGAGGCGGCCTATCAGAAGATCTTGTCAAAGTTTGAAGCCTTTCAAGAGCGGGCAGAAAGTCAGCGCCGTAGCTTGGAAGAGATTGTTGAGCGCGGCGACAGCCGACGCTTCCTCATCCCCACCGCCGAGGTCTCGCTGACCAATCTCGTCCGCGAGCAGATCCTGCCCGAAGAGCAGCTCGCCGAGCCGATGCGGCTGACGGCGCTGACGCCGTGCTTCCGGGCCGAGGCGGGGTCGGCGGGGCGGGATACGCGCGGGCTGATCCGGCAGCACCAGTTCCACAAGGTCGAACTGGTCTCGATCACCCGGCCGGAGGACAGCGAGGCCGAGCACGAGCGGATGGTGCGCTGCGCCGAGGTGGTGCTGGAGAAGCTGGGGCTGCCGTATCGACGCATGCTGCTGTGCAAGGGCGACATGGGGTTCTCGGCGCGCAAGACCTTCGATCTGGAGGTGTGGCTGCCGTCGCAGGGGACGTATCGGGAGATCAGCAGCTGCTCCAACTGCGGCGACTTCCAGGCCCGGCGGATGGACGCGCGCTTCAAGCGGGCCGGGGAGAAGAAGACCGAGTTCGTGCACACGCTGAACGGCTCGGGTCTCGCGGTCGGGCGGACGCTGGTGGCGATCATGGAGAACTATCAGCGGCCCGATGGCGGCATCACCGTCCCCGATGCGCTGATTTCCTATATGGGCGGCGTGACCCACATTGGGCCAACCTAGAACCGCTCATCCCGGCGCAAAGCCGGGACCCAGTGCTGTCGTTGCGCATTGGCGGTCGGGATTAGGATTGAGGGCGATCCGGGGCGACCGGATCACCCGAAGAACTGGGTCCCGGCGTTCGCCGGGATGAGCGGAAGAGAGGGAGATTGCGATGACGAAGTTTCTGATCGGTTTGTCCGCGCTGGCCCTGAGCGCCTGCGCCACCGGCCCGGCGACGCCGCAGTATTCGGCCGCCGACACCGCCTTCACCGGCTGGGTGCGGTTCGGCGGCGAGGAGTTTCAGCTGTACGCCGACCAGGACCAGGTGCTGCAGCCGTTCTCGCGGCCGTGCGTGTCGGGCGCGGCGTCGCGGGACGAGATGCGCCAGGCCGTGCGCGACCTCGGGGGTCAGAAGGTGACGATCACCGGCCGCACGGCGGCGTGGTCGGCGGGCCTGCCGGGGAACCGGATCGAGCACGAGGGCTCGGCCATCCGCAACGAGTGCGGCGGCGCCTTCGTCATCCTGGCCGACGACATCCGGCCGGCGAACTGAACGAACTGATCGGAGC
>NZ_DASWTO010000193.1:0-13888 GCF_036402095.1 Brevundimonas sp.
GTAAGTCTGTCAGTCGGGCTAGCCAAGAAACTCACGACATATGGAAAAAGTGCCGATGACGGCCGAGGGCTACCGTGCCCTCGACGATCAGTTGAAGCAATTGAAGTCGGTCGAGAGGCCGAGCGTCATCGCGGCCATTTCGGAGGCGCGCGAACACGGCGACCTGTCCGAAAACGCCGAGTATCACGCCGCCAAGGAACGGCAGGGCTGGATCGAGGGCCAGATCGCCGAGATCGAGGACAAGATCAGCCGCGCCCAGATCATCGACGTCTCCAAGCTGAGCGGCAACCAGGTGAAGTTCGGCGCCACGGTCACCGTGGTCGACGAGGACACCGAGGAAGAGGGCCGCTACCAGATCGTCGGCGAGCACGAGGCCGATGTGAAGGCGGGCAAGATCTCGGTCACCTCGCCGATCGCGCGCTCGATGATCTCCAAGGAGGTCGGCGACGTGGTCGAGGTCAACACGCCCGGCGGCGTCAAGGCCTACGAGATTCTCAAGGTCGAGTGGAAATAGCGGGATGGCCGACGCTTCCGGAACGCGCCCGCCTCTGGTGTCGCACGTTTCGGTCGGCGTCACGGACGTCCATCGCGCGGGACTGTTCTACGACGCGGTGCTGGCCACGGTCGGCGCGCGCCGGATCATGGAGCACGGCGCGGGCATCGGCTACGGCCGGACCTTCCCCGAATTCTGGGCGGCGCAGCCCCACGATGGCAGGCGGGCGGCCGCCGGCAACGGAACCCACGTCTGCTTCAATGCGCCCGACGCGGCGGCGGTGGCGGCGTTTCACGCGGCGGGCCTGACCGCGGGCGGGTTCGACGACGGCGCGCCCGGCCCCCGGCCTGAGTATGCGCCCGGCTATTACGCCGCCTTCCTGCGCGATCCTGACGGCAACAAGGTCGAGGCCATGTGCTGGATCGCGAGCTCCGACCGGGCGTGACTGCGCCCCTGACCATCCAGGTCGTCTCGGACGGCCGCGCCGGCATCGAGAACCAGGCTCTGGGTCTGGCCGAGGCCGTGCAGCGGCTGACCCCGGCTGAGATCCTCGTCAAACGCATCCGCTGGCGGTCGGCGTTCGACAAGCTGCCGTCGGCGCTGAAGGCGCCGTGGATGCTTGACCCGTCGTCCGACCCGGTCTTCCCCGCCGAGGGCGAACCCTGGCCGGACCTGTGGATCGCCACCGGCCGGGCTGCGCTGCCCCTGTCGGCGGCCGTGCGCGCGCGCTCGGGCGGCCGGACCTTCGTGGTCCAGACCCAGGACCCGCGCTGGAAGACGGACGCCTACGATCTGGTCGTGGCCCCGGCCCACGACAACGTCGCCGGTCCCAATGTCCTGTCGATCACCGGCTCGCCGCACCGGGTTACGAGGACCCGGCTGGCCGAAGGCGCGACGGCGTTCGGGGCGGCGCTGTCTCCCCTGCCCCGCCCGCGCGTTGCGGCGCTGGTCGGCGGCCGGTCCATGGCGTTCGACCTGACCGAAGGACACGCCGCGGAACTGGCCGACCGGATCGCCGACGCCGTCTCTGCAGCCGGCGGATCGCTGATGCTGACCTTCTCGCGCCGCACGCCCGGACCGGCGAGGCAGGTGATGACCGCGCGGCTGGCCGGCCTGCCGGGGATGATCTGGGACGGGACGGGCCCGAACCCCTATTTCGCCTTCCTGCACTACGCCGACCATGTGCTGGTCACCGAGGACAGCGCCAACATGGCGGCCGAGGCGGCCTCGACGGGCCGGCCGGTGCACATCCTGCCGATGATCCCCCTGAAGCCCGGCGGCAAATTCGCCCGTCTGCACGCCGACCTGCGCGAACGCGGCGCGGCGCGGCCGTTCGACGGAACCCTGCAGGCCTGGTCCTATGAACCGCTCAGCGAGACGGATCGGGCGGCGGAGGCCGTGCTGCTGGCCCGCGAAGCCCGGCGCGCGGGCTAGTCTTCGCGCTGGTAAGGCTGGAATTCGCAGCCGACGCTGCGCACGAGCGCATAGATCACCTCGGGATCCTCGACCCCCGGCTCCGCGGCGAAGGCGACGCCGTCGTACTCCGAGAAGAACACCACCTCGTTGAAGCCGAGCACTCTCGGCAGTCCGTATTTGACGTATTCCCGGCCCTCGACGCGTACCGACCGGCCTTCAAGGTACCAGGGACGGTCGCTCGCCTCGGTCGCGTTGACGTCCGCCGGCGCCGCTTCGCGCCCCTCGACCATCAGAACGGAATCGGCGCCGTCGGACTTGCCGTACATCGAGCGCAGGGCGTGGGAGCCCCGGAAGTAGACGCAGGCCCTGATCTCGCGCAGTCCTGCGAACCGTGAGGACGTCGCCGGCCCGGCCGCCCCGGTCCCGGCCCCGCCGCCGGCCAGGCTGAGCCGATAGGACCCCGTCTCCCAGGCGCCCAGGCTGTTGGCCCGGATCGAATAGATTCCGTCACGCGGCAGGGTGACGTCCACGAGCGAGTCCGTGCCGCCGGCGCTGTCGTCGTCGGTCGCGAGCGCCTCGCCGGCGCAATAGGCGCCGGGGAAGACCGCCAGATAGGTGTCGAAGTCGGACGAGCGCATCTCGACCGCCGCCCGCTGACCGGTGCGGCCCGGGAAGGCGAAACAGTCGTAGAAACTGTCGTCCTCCACCATAAGGTCGCCGGCGGCGAGTTCGCCCCGCACCGACTGACCGAAGGCGATGGGGACGCCTTCCCGGAGCGGGGGTTCGGCGCCCAGTTCCACCAGGGTGAGCGCGTACGCACCGGTCTCGCCGGCCGACAGGCTGTTGGCGCGCACCGACCAGACGCGTCCGTCGCCGGTGAAGTCTATGCGGGAGTCGGTGCCGCCCGCTCCGTCGTCGTCGGAATCGCTGTCGCTCCAGACGCATTTCGCGCCGGATCCCACGGCCATGTAGGCGTCGAAGGCTCCGGAACGCATCTCCACCCGGTACCGCTGTCCCGCGCGGGTCTGTATCGCGTGGCAGTCGTAGAAGCTGCCGTCGTCCAGCCGCGCATCGGACGTCGACAACTCTCCCCGCAGGACGCCTCCGGGCGTCAGCGCCGACTGCGCCTGCGCCGACCCGGCCGCGATCACGGCGGCGGCGAGGACGCCAAACTGCATTGCTTCCATCTCGACACCCTCCACCCGGTCGGTCGAGGGGAGTGGAAATGGCGGGCTCCGTCAAGCGGTCCGGCGCCGCAACCGCAAGGGCTCAGTCGCCGCCGCCGCCGTCCGAACCACCCCCGTCCGGACCACCCCCGTCCGGACCACCGTCGTCGGCGTGGCGCCCGTCGCCGTCGGTCGAGGCGTAGCCGCCGGCCGATCCGTCCCCCCTGCGCCGCCGCTTGCCGCGCTCGTCCATGGCGATGCCGAGGGCGATGCCGATGGCGACGCCGAGCCCGATGCCGATCGCCAGATTGTCCATGGCCACGCCGATGGCGGTCCCGACGGCGATGCCCAGGGCGATGCCGACGCCCAGATGGCTGCGTCCTTCCACGGGATTCCTCCTGCCGCGGCTGTGAATGGAAATGAGCCTACCATCGCATCGTCGGGAATCAGCGCCTAAATAGACGCCATGAGCACCCCCCGCACCGTCCGCGTCGCCATCATCGGGTCCGGCCCCGCCGGCTGGACCGCCGCCATCTACGCCGCGCGCGCGATGCTGAGCCCGGTGGTCATCGCCGGCCTGCAGCCCGGCGGCCAGCTGACCATCACCACCGACGTCGAGAACTATCCCGGCTTCGCCGACGTGATCCAGGGCCCGTGGCTGATGGAGCAGATGCGCGCCCAGGCCGAGCACGTCGGGACCGAGGTGATCGAGGACATCGTGGTCAAGGCCGACCTGTCGCAGCGGCCGTTCCGGCTGACGCTCGACAGCGGGACCGAGCTTCTGGCCGAGACGGTGATCATCTCGACGGGCGCCCAGGCCAAATGGCTGGGGATCGAGAGCGAGGCGAAATACCAGGGCTTCGGCGTCTCGGCCTGCGCCACCTGCGACGGCTTCTTCTACCGCGGCAAGGACGTCATCGTAGTCGGCGGCGGCAACACCGCGGTCGAGGAGGCGCTGTTCCTGACCAATTTCGCATCCAGGGTCACCGTCGTGCACCGCCGCGACGAGTTCCGCGCCGAACGCATCCTGCAGGACCGGCTGTTCGCCCATCCGAAGATCGAGGTCATCTGGGACTCGGCCGTCGACGAGATCCTCGGGACCAGCGAGAACGGCGGCGTCAACGTCACCGGCGCGCGGCTGAAGAACGTCAAGACCGGCGAAACCCGCGAGGTCGCCGCCGACGGAGTGTTCATCGCCATCGGCCACGCACCGTCGTCGGAACTGTTCGCGGGACAGTTGGAGACCAAGCAGGGCGGCTATCTGGTGGTCAAGCCCGGCACGGCGGCGACGGCCATCGAAGGGGTCTGGGCAGCCGGCGACGTCACCGACGACGTCTACCGCCAGGCCGTCACGGCGGCCGGCATGGGCTGTATGGCGGCGCTGGAGGCGGTGCGCTTCCTCGCCGAGCAGGACCACAAGGCCCAGGGCCATCCCATCTCGCACAAGGAAGCCGAGAAGATCGGCGTCTGGTGACGCCGGCGCGGCGGGCGGTTCAGCCGAACAGCTGCAGATCCGGCGGCGCGTACAGCACGGGTCGTCCCGCCCGGCGGCGCAGGGCGTAGTCGACCGCGGTCTGCACGGCGCGTTCGTCGGTCGGCTTGGACAGCACGCCGATCGTGCCGGCGACGCCGTCGCGGACCATGCCGGGATTGGCCGTCATGAACAGCACCGAGACGCCGAGATCCTGGCCCAGTTCTCGGCCCAGCGCCACGCCGGTCGGCCCATCCGACAGATGGATGTCCACCAGCGCCAGATCGACATCGGTCTCGCGCACGACCTGCCGCGCGGTCGCCGCGTCGGCGGCGGTTGCCACCACCTCATGCCCGAGGTCCTCCAGCACGAAGCGAAGTTCCATGGCCACGAGGGCCTCGTCTTCGATGATCAGGATGCGGGCGGTCATGGCGGTCGGTCGTGGGGCGGTCTGGCTGGCCCCCAGTCTGCGGGGGCGATGGTGAGCGTCTGGTTAGCGAACGGGTTCCGTCATGCGACGTTTTGCGCGGCGCGGCGGCGGGACAGGGCGGTGGCGGGAAGGTCTGCGATCACCTGCAAACCCGGCGTCAGCCATCTACGTTCCAGACGGCCGCCCAGTTGCCCCTCGACGGACAGGGTCGCGAGCGAGGAGCCGAAGCCCGCCTGCGTCGGCGGGCTCTCCACCGGCGGGCCGCCCGTCTCGGTCCAGGTCAGGATGAACCGCTCGCCCATCCTCCGGGTGTCCAGCGTCACCTCGCCGTCCTCGCGCGACAGGGCTCCGTATTTGGCGGCGTTGGTGGCGAGTTCGTGGAACAGCAGGGCCACCGAGGTCGCGGCCTGGTCGTCGAAGGTGGCGTCCTCGCCGGTGAGGGTCACGCGCGGCGCGCCGTTCAGCCGGCTGTAGGCCTTGAACAGGTCGGCGAGGAAGGCATGCAGCGTCATCGAGCCGACCGTCGGCTGCGAGTTCTCGGTGTGCGGCCGGACGAATTCGTGCGCGCGGGCGAGCGCATTGATGCGGGTGCGCACCGCCGTGGCGAAGGCCTTGGCCTCCGGGTGCTGGCGGGCCGACAGGGCGATCAGGGCCGAGACCACCGCGAAGATGTTCTTGATCCGGTGGCTGAGCTCCTGGCTGAGCAGTTCCTTGGCCTGATCGGAGCGCTTCAGGTCGTCGATGTCGGTGCAGGTGCCGAACCAGCGCGTGATCTCGCCGGCCTCGTTGCGGATCGGCCGCGCCCGTCCCAGCGTCCAGCGGTAGACGCCGTCGTGGCGGCGGAGGCGGTACTCGATCTCATAGGGGTCGCCGGTTTCGAGGCTGCGCCGCCAGGTCGCCCAGGCCCGTTCCTGATCCTCCGGGTGGAACATCCCGTTCCAGCCCTCGCCATCGGTCGAGCCTTCGGGCACCCCGGTGAACTCGTACCAGCGGGCGTTGTAATAGTCGTGGAAGCCGTCCGGCAGGGTCGACCAGACCATCTGCGGCATGGAGTCCGCGATGGCCCGGAATTTGGCCTCGCTCTCGGCCAGGGCCTGGACGGTTTCGGCCAGTTTGCGTTCGACGGTCGTGTCGCCGTTGGGGTCGGAATAGGTCACGGAGCCTCGGTCACGGCGCGTCGTCGCACTCGGGGACAGCATCAATGCATGAGGCCCCACAAGCGTTGCAACGGAATTGGCGTCAGGCGCCGGGGCGGCCCACTTCCTCGACCTCCATCACCGTCACACCCGCTGGCGGCGGCGTGGCGGCCGCGGCGGGAGCGGGTCGGGCCGGGGCCTCGAAGGCGGCGAGACGCTGGTTGATCTCGGCGATCTGGTCGCGGGTCGGCTGTTGCCGGCCGCCCAGCGAGACGACGCCGACCGTGCGGGTCTGGCCGTCGATGACAACCGTGCGGGTGGCCGCCTCGCCGTTGGCGGCGGCCTCGGCCAGCGCGGCCTCGGCCTCGGTCGCGGAGGCGATCTGCAGGCGGGGACGGGCGAACCGGGCCTCGTCGATACGCGGCTCCCGGCCGGAGTAGGCCTGACGGAACGCGGCCGGCTCGCCGTAGACGCCCTTCCAGCGATAGAAGATGTGCGCCCCGATCTGGGTCAGCTTGTTCAGCGTCGGCGCCCACCACGGGTGGACATAGTTGGCGTGGTAGTGGGTCGCGGTGCCGACCTTGACCGCGACATGGCCGGCCAGGGCGCGCTCGGCGACGCGGGCGGCGCGGTTCCATGCCCAGGCGACGGGCGCCTGGCCCAGGGAGCCGTCGCAGGTGAAGCTGAACTGGCAGCCGGTGACCCGTTCGGCCCCCTCGAACACCACGCCGCAGACGGAGTTGGCGTAGTTGGGGTCCCGCACCCGGTTCAGCACGACCTGGGCCACGGCCTCCTGGCCTTCGGTCGGCTCCAGCGCCGCCTCGTAATAGATGGCCTGGGTGAGACAGCGCAGCGCCCGCCGGCGGTCCTCGGCCGTGGCCGGCTTGAAGTCGAACGGCCGCGCGGGCCGCAGCAGGCCGGAGACGGGAGTGGCGGCGTTCAGCTTCTGCGCCTCCAGCCCCGAAACGCCGAAGTCGAGCGAGGGCTTGCCGCCCAGCGACAGGCTCTCCCAGCCGGGCGTGAGACCGTATAGCGCGGGCTGGCGCCCCGTGGGGTCGTGGCGGATGGCGACGGCGAGCTGGGACGGGCTCATGCGCGCGGCGATCGCGGCCAGGCCGCTGTCAGTCAGGTCGCCCTGGGTCACGCGGCGCACGGCCTCGGCGCGACGGTCGATCTCGGGGCGGACGGTCGAGCTGGCGGCCATGGCCACGCCGATGGCGGCCAGGGCGGCGGGCGCGGCTGCAGCGAGCCTGCGCGTCCGCTTCAGTATCGATGTCCAGTCGACCCTGGCCAAATCCAGCTCCTGTTCGGCGGTCCCGCCGGACCGGCATGGATAACCTTCAAGCGAGGCGGTTTTCAGGCCGAAAATCGCCGCTCGGTCAAGGTTCGACGTGCCGGAAGCGAGCGTCGCCCACGGATTTCCGGCAGGCGAATTCAAACGCCACGCTTGCCGGAACGCAAAGCGCGCCAATACGTTGCGGCTAGTCGCGTACGCGCGAGCGGGGGCTGATTTGGGCGCGGTCGGGGTGCTTCGGCGGATTCTGGATATCGATGCGGGCGTGACGCGCCTCGCCCGCGTGCGCGCGCGCCCGTGGTGGATGTCGGTGCTGATCGGCATCGGCTGCACCGCGGGCATGCTGCTGATCCGCTGGGCGCTGTCGCCTTTGTATACCGACGTGGCCGGATTCATGATCCTGCTGCCCGCCGTGATCGTGGCGGCGCTTGCGGGGGGTCGCATCGCGGGCGCCGTGGCGGTGTTCGCCTGCCTGTTCGGCGGCTGGCTGGTCGTCGGGCTGAGCGCCCTGGGCGCCGGCGTCGACACCCGCCTGGGCGTGATCGCTACGACCAACTTCATCGTCGTGGGGATGTTCAGCACCTTCGTCGCCGCTTCGCTGCGAAAGGTTCTGGGGCGGCTGGACGCCTCGATCGACGCCCTGCGCCTGTCGGCGGACCGGGTCAGCGAGAGCGAGGGCCGTCTCCTGCTCATCAGCGAACAGGCGCCCGTCATGCTGTGGATGAGCGACGAGGCGGGCCGCTGCGTGCACCTCAATCACGCCCTCAGGGAATTCTGGGGCGTGACCGACTATGCGACGGGCTTCGACTTCACCTCGCTGATGCATGAGGACGACCGCGAGCGGGTTGCGGCGGCGACCCGCGCGGCCATGGAACAGGCCAAACCCCTCGAGCTGGAGGCGCGCTATCGACGGGCCGACGGGGCATGGCGAACCCTCCACACCCGCGCCCGGCCGCGCATCGACGGCGAGGGACGCAATCTCGGCATGATCGGCGTCAACATCGACGTCACCGAGGCCCGGGCCGCCGAGACCGCCCTGCGCGAGCGGGAGGCCCAGCTGCAGGCCATGGTCGACCAGGCGTCCGCCGGCATCGCCAGGGTCGGCCTCGACGGGAGCATTCTGAGCGCCAACGCCCGCTACGCCGAAATCATCGGCGTTCCCCACGATCAGGTCGTCGGGCTGAGCACCGAGGCGGTGAGCCACCCCGACGACGTGGAGCCTACGCGCCGCGCCCTCGACGAGGCCCTCAGCGAGGGCGGCGCGCAGCTTGAGAAGCGCTATCTCCGGCCGGACGGCTCGACCGTCTGGGTCGTCATCAGCATCCGCGCCCTGAAAGGGCCGGGCGGCGAGGTCGAAGGCTTCATCGCCGTGGTGGTGGACATCTCGGGCGCCAAGGCGGCCGAGGCCGCGCTGCGCGAGAGCGAGGCGCGCTTCCGCCTGATGGCCGACACCGCGCCCTCGCCCGTGTGGCTGACCAACGCCGAGGGCGAGGTCGAGTTCGTCAACGCCGCCCTTGTCGCCTTCTACGGCCAGCCTGCGGACGGAATCCTCGGCCACGTGTGGCGCGACGCGATCCATCCCGATGACGTCGACGGCGTCAACGCCGTCCAGGCGCGGCATCGCCCGAAACACCGGCCCTACGGCTTCGAGGCCCGCTTCCGCCGCGCCGACGGGGCCTGGCGGTGGATGCGGATCGCGGTCAATCCGCGCTTCGACGCCGACGGAATCTTCCGGGGCTACGTCGGCATGTCGTTCGACGTCACGGATACGCGCGAGGCGATCGAGCTGATCGCGCGGCAGGAACGGCGCCAGTCCTTCCTGCTGGCCCTGACCGACGCACTGCGCGACCTGACGACGCCCGACGCCATCATGACCGAGGTGGAGCGCGCCCTCGGCTCGGAGCTGAAGGCCCAGCGCGTCGGCTACGGAGAGGTCGACCAGGAACGGCAAACGGTGTCGATGAGCCGCGACTGGACGGCGGGGGCGGTCAGCGCCCACGGCCAGTTCTCGCTCGAGGACTTCGGCGCCGGCCTGATCTCCGAACTGGCCGCGGGGAACGCGATCCGCATCGCCGACGTCCGGGAGGACCCGCGCACCCAAGGCGCCCTGGAGCTTTTCGAGCGGCTCAACACCCGGTCGCTGATGCGGGCGCCGCTGATCCGCGCCGGACGGCTGCGCGCCTTCCTGTACGTGCACGACTCCAGCGTCAGGAACTGGACCGACGACGAGCTGGAGCTGCTGCAGGAGGTCGCCGGACGCACCTGGACCGAGATCGAACGCACCCGGGCCGAGGCCGAGGTCCGGGAGAGCGAGGAGCGATTCCGCGCCATCGCCGACACGGCGCCGGTGCTGATCTGGGTGACGCAGCAGGACCGCACCCGCGCCTTCGTCAACCAGGCCTACGTCGCCTACCACGGCGGCACATACGAGGAAGCGCGGCTGCTGGACTGGCGCGCCATCGTCCACCCGGACGACCAGGAGCGCGTCCTCGAGGAGTCGCTCGCCGGCGAAGCCACCGGCCAGCCGTTCTCGATGGAGGCCCGCTACCGCCGCCACGACGGCGAGTACCGCTGGCTGAAATCCTTCTCGCGCCCGCGGTTCGGCCCGACGGGCGAGGTCGTCGGCTTCGTCGGCGTGGCCTTCGACGTCACCGACATCCGCGAGGCCCAGGCGCGACTCCAGGAATCTGAGACCCGCTTCCGCACCGTCGCCGACAGCGCCCCGGCGCTGATCTGGATGAGCGACCCGGCCGCCGGCCTGACCTTCGTGAACCGCCGTTTCCGGACCTTCTTCGGGATCGAGTCCGACGACGCGGTCGAGGACGCCTGGGGACGGCTGGTTCATCCGGACGATCTCGCCGGATTCAACGCCGCCTATCAGCGGGCGTTCGCCAATCGTGACCGGTTCGAGGGCCTGGTGCGGGTGAACCATCCGATGCTGGGCCTGCGCTGGCTGCGTTGCGAGGGCGTGCCGCGCTTCGACGGCGCCGGGCAGTTCCAGGGCTACGTCGGGGCCAACGTCGACGTGACCGAGGCCAAGCGCGCCGAGGACGACCTCAAACGCATCAACGAACTGCTTGAGGAGCGGGTCGGCGAGGCGCTGGCCGAGAAGGCCAAGGCGGAGGCGGACCTGATGCACGCCCAGCGCATGGAGGCGGTCGGGCGTCTGACCGGCGGGGTGGCGCACGACTTCAACAACCTGCTGACCGTGGTGATCGGCGCCCTGGACATGATGCTGCGGGCGCCCGACGACGCCGCGCGCCAGAAGAAGCTCGGCGAGGCCGCCCTGTCCGCGGCCCGGCGCGGCGAGCGCCTGACCCACCAGCTGCTGGCCTTCTCGCGGCGCCAGGCGCTGCGGCCCGAGCCCACCGACCTGAACGGCCTGATCCGCGAGAGCGAGCCCCTGCTCCGCCGGGCGCTGGGCGAGGCGATCGACTTCAGGCTGAAGCTGCGCCGCGGCGGCTCCCGCGTCAGCGTCGATCCGGCCCAGTTCGAGGCCGCCCTGCTGAACCTGGTGGTCAACGCCCGCGACGCCCTGGGCGACCGCGGCAAGGTCACGGTGCAGACCCTCAGCTGCCCGGTCGGCCCCGGCGAGATCGCCGAACTGGCCCCCGGCGACTATGTCTGCGTCACCGTCTCGGACAACGGCTCGGGCATGTCGCCGGAGGTGATGGAACGGGTGTTCGAGCCCTTCTTCACCACCAAGCCGGTCGGCAAGGGCACGGGGCTGGGGCTGAGCCAGGTCTATGGCTTCGCGCGGCAGAGCGGCGGCGGCGTGCGCGTGACCTCAAGCGAGGGCCGCGGCACCGAGGTTCGTCTCTATCTGCCGCCGTTGACCGCGGCCGAGGTCGCCGAGCCCCCGGCCCCGACGGCTGAAGCCGGGGCCATGACGGCCGGACGCCGCCTGCTTCTGGTGGAGGACGACCCCGGCGTGGCGGCGGTCGCCCAGGAGCTTCTGGAAGGGCTGGGCCTCGAGGTCCGCGCCGCCGAAAGCGGTCCCCAGGCGCTGGAGCTGCTCCGCGACGAGCGGTTCGACATCATGCTCACCGACGTGGTCATGCCCGGCGGCATGACCGGCATCGAACTGGCGCGAGAGTGCGCCCGCACCTGGCCGGACATGCGGATCGTGCTGACGTCCGGCTATGCCGGCGACGACGTCGACGCGGCCCTGTCGGACGCGCCCTGGCCGTTCGTCCGCAAGCCCTATTCGGGACAGCAGCTGGCGGCGGTGCTCGGCGACCTTCCGGCGGTCAGCCCGGGCTGAGGCCGGGACCGACCGCGCCGGTCAGCGCTGGCGCGCCTTGCGGGCGGCGTAGCGGGCGTCGCGGGCCGCCTTCTGCTCTTCCTTGGTGAGCTGCTTGCGCTCCTTGCGGGCGGCGCGCTTCTCGGCCTCAATGGCCTCCTGGGCCTCGCGCTCGGCGGCCAGCCGCGCGGCCTCGGCCTCGGCCTTCTGGCGACGGATCTCGGCCTTCTCCAGCTCACGCTGCTGGCGCAGGGCCTCCTTCTCCGCGGCGCGCTTCTCCTGCAGCTTCTCGAACTCGGGGTCGGGCGCGGCGGGCTTGGGCTTGAAGCGGGCGAGCAGGGCCTTCTTGGCCTCCTGCTGGGCGGTGAGGCGGTCGGTGAAGCCGGTTTGTTTCAGATCTCTCATGCGAGCGGTCGTCGATGTCCTTGATTGTTTGTCGGGTGCGCAAACGGCGCGGGCGAGCGGCGCTCAGCCAACGCCGGGTGGGCTAAGCCCATATGGGGGCGGAAATCAAGGTTGCGAGGCGGAGAACCGGCCTCCGCCCGCAATCGGCGCCGGACCTGTGTCAGTTCGGCTTCTCGGCCTGACCGACCGCGGCGCCGGCCGCGCCGCCCACGGCCGCGCCGACCGGACCGGCGACCACGGCGCCGGCGATCGCGCCGGTGGCGGCCTTCTGTTCGATGGTGTGGCCGCAGGCCGAGACGCCGGCGACGGCGAGGCTGGCGGCGAGGACCAGGGCGGTTCTTTTCATGGCGGGCTCCTGTGCTGTCCAGCCAGAACGCCGCCACGGTCAAGGTGTTCCGGCGCGCGGCTTCCAAGATGGCGCCGCCGCCCGCGGCGTCACGAAGACAATAATTTGCCCGCGCGGCAATCATCGGGGGGCCCCGCTAAGCCTGCGCCCGGTTGTCTGTGGGTCATCCTATACAGTATTCCGTATGGTCACTTGCGATCTCGACCGACATTTCCGGTTGGTTAACTGCCCGATACCGGGGCTCAGCCCGCCTATGCTGCCCGCTCCGCCAATCTTGCGAATCAACCACAATGCCGCCATAAACGGCTGGCTTAAGGCGCGTCCCGACGATCCGGCCCGTTCGCCGACCGTCGATCCACCGCAGCCGGGCCGCGACCGACGCGTCGCCCCGACCGCGAGACTACCCGGGGGCGGCGCTGCGCCCTGCTGAACAGGATCGAGCCCTTGCCCAAGCCCTCGCATTCGCGTGCGACCTCCCCTGCCGACCGCAAGGCCGTGATCCGGCCCGGCGCGGCGGCGGCGACGTTCGGCGCGATGGTGGGGCTGGCGATCGGCTGCGCCTATCTGGGCGGCGCGGCGGCGAAGGCGACGACGGTGCGGGCCCAGGCGGTGCGTATCGAGAGCGCGACCGCCGCCGGCTTCACCGAGGAGGCCCTGGCGGCCGCCGCGGGCGGACTGGACGAAAGCGCCCTGGCCATCGCCCGGCGCCACGATCCCTACACCGTGGCCGGCTCGGCCCAGCGTGACCGGCAGGCCGAACTGCTGACCGCCCGGCTGGAGCAGCTGCGCAGCCAGTCCGGCGACGGCGGTCTGCGCCGGGTCAGCCTGACCGGCCCGCACGCGGCCCAGCCCTTCCGGCTCGGCGGCGCGCTGGACGCCTCGCGCGATCTCGAATGCCTGACCCAGGCCGTCTATTACGAAGCCCGGGGCGAGGGCCGCGACGGCATGAAGGCCGTGGCCCAGGTGGTGCTGAACCGGGTTCGCCACCCCGCCTTCCCCAAGAGCGTCTGCAGCGTGGTCTTCCAGGGCGCCGGGCGCCGGACCGGCTGCCAGTTCAGCTTCACCTGCGACGGATCGATGCGCGGCCGGGTCAACCGCGCCGCCTGGAACCGCGCCCGCGACATCGCCTCCAGCGCCCTGTCGGGCGGAGTCTACGCCGGCGTCGGCAACGCCACCCACTTCCACACCACCGGCGTCTCGCCGCAGTGGCGTCACTCGCTGGTTCGCGTCAGCCAGGTCGGCGACCATCTGTTCTATCGCTTCGGCGGCCGCTCGGGCTCCGGCGCCGCCTTCTCGTACGCCGCCCGGCCCTCGACCGACGCCGACGCGCCGCGCCTGATCCAGGCCAGCCTCGACCCGACCGGCACGGTCCGCGACGCCGGCGCCATCGCCTACAATCTGCTGCTGGCCCAGGAAGGCCGCGAGGCGCCGGCCCCGGCCGAGCGCGCGCCGGCCCAGGCGGCCGCGCCCGCCCCGACGGTGCAGGTC
>NZ_DASWTO010000194.1:0-5321 GCF_036402095.1 Brevundimonas sp.
GAATGGGACGAGGGCGGCGGCGTCTTCACGCGCTGGGACTGAGGCTGTTGAACGGCCTTGCGTAGGGTCGAATGACCCTTGGCGGCCGCCATGTAGCTAAGCGCGGGTCAACCTGCGATCTTGGCGGGATGCACAAGCCCCTCGCAGTCGGCACTCCCGATGACATCTATGATCCCGCCTTCGTAAAGGGTGTCTTTGACCGCTGCTCGAGATCCTACATCTCGTTCAGTTGGTTCTTTTCATTCGGGTTCACGGAACGATGGCGGAAACAGTGCGTGGAAGCGCTGCGCCTGCCCGCCGGAGGGGCGCCGGTCGGCTATGATCTGATGGCGGGCACGGGCGAGGCCTGGCCGCATCTGTTCCGTCAGCACCCCGGCATCAGCCGGGTGACGGCCGTCGACATCTCGTCCGGCATGCACAAGCTCGCGCTCGAGCGGCTCCACCGCGAACGGTCCCACAAGATCGATTTTCGCGAAGATGATGTGCTGAAGAGCGTCCTGCCGGATGAGAGTTGCGATTTCGTCGTCTCGACGTTCGGCCTCAAGACCTTTGATGCCGGACAACACCGGCAGCTGGCGGGACTGGTCGCACGCGTTCTGCGGCCCGGGGGCGTCGTGTCCATGATCGAGGCATCCGATCCCAAGGGCTGGTGGTTGCGGCCCGCCTATCTGTTCCACCTGAAAGTGCTGCTGCCGTTGATCGAGCGAACGATACTTCGCGGGGCCCAGGACTTCGCGATGATCGGGACCTACTGCTCCAATTTCGGGGATGCGCACGCCTTCGCCGAAATGCTTCGGGCAGAGGGTCTCGAGATCGAGTTCAGGCGGTACTTCTTTGGTTGCGCCACGGGTGTGAGCGGGCGAAAGCCGGTCGGGGCCTCCTGAACGTCCAACGGCGCGCTCCAGGACTGGCTTACGCCGCCCCTCGCCTTGTCCCCGTCCCGCGCATAGGGCACACCGCCGCGCATGCGCCTCGCCTTCATGGGATCACCCGACTTCGCCGTGCCGTCGCTGGCCGAGCTGATCGCCAGCGGCCACGAGGTCGTGGCCGTCTACAGCCAGCCGCCGAAGCCGCGCGGGCGAGGCCAGAAGCTGACCCCCTCGCCGGTGCACGCCTTCGCCGAGACCATGGGCCTGCCGGTCTTCACTCCGGCTTCCATGAAGTCGCCCGAGGCCATCGCTGACTTCCGCAGCCTCGACCTCGACGCCGCCTGCGTCGTCGCCTACGGCCAGATCCTCAAGCCCGAGGTGCTGGAGGCGCCGCGGCTGGGCTGTTTCAACCTGCACGGCTCGCTGCTGCCCCGCTGGCGCGGCGCGGCCCCGATCCAGCGCGCCATCATGGCCGGCGACCGCCAGACCGGCGTCCAGATCATGCGCATGTCGGAGGGCCTCGACGAGGGCCCCATCCTGCTCTCGGAAGTGCTCGACATCCGTCCCGACGACACCGCCGCGACCCTGTCCGACCGAATGTCTCATGTCGGGGCCAGCCTGTGGCCGCGCGCCCTCGCCGCCATCGAGCGTGGCGGGGTCGAGGGGACGCCTCAGACCGGCGAACCGACCTACGCCCGCAAGATCACCCCGGCCGAGGCGCGCATCGACTGGACCCGGCCGGCATCCGAAATCGACTGCCACATCCGGGGCCTGTCCCCCTTTCCGGGCGCCTGGTTCGAGGCTCCCGGGTCCGACGGCCCCGTGCGGATCAAGGCCCTGATGTCGCGCGTCTCCGGCCCGGGCGGGGGCGAACCCGGAGAGGTGCTCGATGCTGGCCGGGATGGGGGCCTGCGCGTGGCCTGCGGCGAGGGCGTCGTCCGCCTGCTGTCCGTGCAGCGGCCCGGCAAGGCGGTCCAGCCGGCCGACGAGATGCTGCGCGGCTTCCCGATTCCGGCCGGGACCGTGCTGGCCTGATGCCCAGGTACAGGCTCACGCTCGAATACGACGGCTCGGGCTACAACGGCTTTCAGGCCCAGACCGACCAGCCGACGGTGCAGGGTGCGGTCGAGCGGGCCATCACCGCCTTCTGCGGCGAGACGGTTCGCGTCGCCGCCGCCGGCCGCACCGACACCGGCGTCCACGCCACCGGTCAGGTGATCGGCGTCGACCTCGAAAAGGCCTGGCCGGCGCGCACCGTCATGAACGCCCTCAACGCCCATCTGGTCGGCGAGGCGGTGTCGGTGCTGCACTGCGTCGAGGCCGAACCCGACTGGCACGCCCGCTTCTCGGCCACGGGGCGGAGCTACCTCTATCGCATCCTGAACCGGGCCGGTCCGCCGGCCCTCGACAAGGGCAAGGTCTGGCACATCCGCAAGCGCATGGACGAAGAGGCCATGCATGACGCCGCGCAGTCGCTGGTCGGACTGCACGATTTCACCACCTTCCGCGATGTGAACTGCCAGTCGAAATCGCCGGTCAAGACGCTCGACGTCGCCCGCGTCTTCCGCAACGGCGACGAAATCTATCTGCAGTTCGAGGCGCGCAGCTTCCTGCACCGCCAGGTCCGCTCCATGACCGGCACCCTCGCCGAGGTCGGACAGGGCCGTTGGGCCGTCGAGGACGTGGCGGCGGCGCTGGCGGCGAAGGATCGCGCCGCCTGCGGGCCCGTGGCGCCGTCGGACGGTCTGTACCTCACGGGCGTCAGCTACTAGCCCTTCACCGTCATCCCCGGGCCTGACCCGGGGATCAGACGTCGGTGGGGGCGTCCGCCGGGCGCGGCGTCGACCCCTACCGCCTGGCGCTCTCGGCGCCCGAGGTGACGGCGTCGCCGGCGGCCCGGACGTCGCGGCCGATGCCCGAAACGGTGTTGCACGCCGACACCGCGAGAGCGGCGGCGACGAGGCTGAAGGCGATGATCTTCTTCATGGGGTTCCCCTTCGACGATTGATCTGCGGCCCCAAACGCCAAGCGTGGCCGTAGGGTTGCATGGTCAAGTTTGGAGGGGTCTGCTAACCCGCCCCGATGAGCCCACAGCCCGCCAACACCGCCGCCCGCCGTCTGGTCGAGACCCTCGTCGTCAACGGCATAGACCGCGTCTTCTGCGTGCCGGGCGAGAGCTATCTCGCCGTGCTGGACGCCCTCGCCGACGTGCGCGACCGCATCCAGGTGATCGCCTGCCGCCACGAGGCGGGCGCCGCCAACATGGCCGAGGCCTACGGCAAGCTGACCGGCAAGCCGGGCGTCTGCATGGTCACCCGCGGGCCGGGGGCGACCCACGCCTCGATCGGGGTGCACACGGCGCATCAGGACTCCACGCCGATGATCCTGTTCGTCGGCCAGATCGCCATGGCCGACCGGGGGCGCGGCGCCTTCCAGGAGGTCGATTACCGCGAGGTGTTCGGCGGTCTGGCCAAGTGGGCCACCGAGATCGAGACCCCCGCCCGCACCGTCGAGGTGGTCGAGCGGGCCATCGCCACGTCCCTGCAGGGCCGCATGGGCCCGGTGGTCATCGCCCTGCCCGAGGACATCCTGCACGAAGACGGCGGCCCGGCCCCCGTCCGCCCTGTGGTCCCCGCGAAGGCGGCGCTGGACCCGGCCTTCGCCCAACAGGTCCGCGACCGGCTGGCCAGGGCCGAGCGGCCGCTGCTGGTGCTCGGCGGCTCGGGCTGGAGCGAGAACGCAGCCGCCGCCCTCGGCGACTGGGCCGAACGGCTGGGCCTGCCCGTCGCCCTGTCCTTCCGCCGCAAGGACATCCTCTCCAACGACCGGAGCAACTACGCCGGCGACCTCGGTCTCGGCTGCAATCCCAGGCTGACCGCGCGGGCGAAGAGCGCCGACCTGATCCTCGCCATCGGGGCGCGCCTCGGCGAGAACCCGACCCAGGGCTACACCCTGTTCGACCGCGCCCGCACCGCCGAAACCCTGATCCACATCCATCCGGGACCCGAGGAACTGGGGCGCGTCTGGACGCCGCTGATGAGCGCCACCGCCGACAACGCACTGGCCGCCCTCGCGCTGGCGACCATCGATCCGGGCCGGACCTGGGCCGACGAAGGGGCGGCCGCCCACGCCGACTATCGGGCCTTCTCGACCCCCGTGCCGGTGACGGGCGCGGTCAATATGAGCGAGTGCATGGCGCATCTGGCCGAGGCCCTGCCGGCCGACGCCATCGTCACCAACGGGGCCGGCAATTTCGCCGCCTGGCTGCACCGCTTCTACCGCCACCGCGCCTGCCGCACCCAGCTGGCTCCGACCTCCGGCGCCATGGGCTACGGCTACCCCGCCGCCTTCGCCGCCAAGAGCGTCCATCCGGACCGCGACGTGGTCTGCATCGCCGGCGACGGCGACTATCTGATGACCGGGCAGGAGATCGCCACGGCGGTCCAGTACGGCATCAACGTCGTCGTCGTGGTGGTCGACAACGGGACCTACGGCACCATCCGCATGCATCAGGAGACCCACTATCCGGGCGCGCAGCGGACCATCGCCACCGACCTGAGAAACCCCGACTTCGTCGCCTACGCCGAGGCCTTCGGCGCCTTCGGCGTGCGCTGCGAGCGGACGGAGGACTTCCCTGCCGCCCTCGCCGCCGCCCGGAACGCGGGCCGCCCCGCCCTCGTTCACCTGCTGACCTCGGCCGAGGACATCGCGCCGAACCGCACCATCACCGGCCTGCGTTCGCAATAGGAGCCGCCATGCGCCTCGCCGCCGCCCTCGCCGCCGTCAGCCTCCTCGGAGCCTGCGCCACGCCGCCGCCCTCCGGCCCGGACGTCCCCACCCCCTGGTCCGACAGCGACGACTGCGCCGTCATCGCCGCCGTGGCCAGGGAGCACTACCGGTTCAACAGCACCGACAATCCGCCGCTGCCGATCCGCTTCGAGGGCGACTACGCCCCGCGCTGCCAGTGGAGCCGCTACGGCCTCGCCTTCGAGCCCTACGACCCGGACCGCCCCGGCGACCCGCGCGAGCGCGTCCGCTGGGTCAGCTTCGCCCGCCCGGCCTATGACGGCAGCGGCGCGGTGATCGAGACCGGCATCATGCACGGCCCGCTCGCCGGCATGGGCTACGAATGCCGCGTCATCTCCGGCTTCGCCGGCTGGACCGTCGGCGAGTGCAGGAACACCTGGGTCTCGTAGTCCGTGGGGCGGTGACGGAGGCGGCGCGCCCGCCTATGTTCGCCGCATGACCGACGCCGCCCCAGACTCCCCGCAGGACTCCGACCGTCCCCTCACCCAGGACGGCCCCGCGCTGCGGCTGTGGATGATCGACGCCTCGGCCTACATCTTCCGCGCCTACCACGCCCTGCCGCCCCTGACCCGCAAGTCGGACGGCCTGCCCGTCGGCGCGGTGCAGGGCTACTGCAACATGCTGTGGAAGCTGATCCGCGACATG
>NZ_DASWTO010000195.1:0-9575 GCF_036402095.1 Brevundimonas sp.
GCGCGTCTGGGCGCGAGAGCTGATCGGCCGCAACCAGTTCCGGCACGCCCCGGCGCAGCATGGCCACGGCGAGAACCTGTGGACCGGCTGGGGCGGCCGGCAATTCACGCCCGAGGACATGATCGGCGACTGGGTGGCCGAGAAGACCCACTATCGCCACGGCGTGTTTCCGAACGTCAGCCGGACGGGGAACTGGAGCGACGTCGGCCACTACACCCAGCTGGTGTGGCGCGACACGACGCATGTGGGCTGCGCGGTCGAGACGCGCGGCGACCGGTCGGTGCTGGCCTGCCGCTATTCGCCGCCGGGGAATATCGACGGGCGGATGGCCTATTAGAGCGGGGCTGGCTCCCTAGCTGACGTACCCCGCCTGCATCAGTTCGGCGATGTGGACGATGGCGGCGGGGCGGTCGTTCTCGACCACCAGCAGGGTGGCGATCTTGTTCTGGGTCATCAGGTCGATGGCGTCGCTCATACGCGCGTCCGGGCCTATGACCTTGGGACGTGGGCTCATCACGTCTGCGGCGGTCAGGCCGGTCAGGTCGCCGCGGGAGAAGGCGCGGCGCACGTCGCCGTCGGTGACGATCCCGCCGAGGGTTCCGTCCGGATTGATCACGGCCGTGGCCCCCTTGCGGCCCTCGGTGATGGCGGAGACGACTTCGGCGAACGTCGCGGTGAGCGGCACGGTGGCGGGCGCGGGCGGCCGGTCGCCCATCCAGTCGCGCACGCTCTGCAGGCTCATGCCCAGCTTGCCGCCGGGATGGTGCAGTCCGAAGTCCTCGGCGGTGAAGCCGCGGCGGTCCATCAGCACCATGGCCAGGGCGTCGCCCATGGCCAGGGTCATCAAGGTCGAGGTGGTCGGCGCGAGGCCATTGGGGCAGGCTTCGGCCACCTGGGGCAGTGTCAGGCAGACGGCGGACGAGCGGCCGAGGAAGCTGTTGGGGCGCTGGGTGATCCCGATCACCGGTATCCCCTCGCGCTGGCAGAAGATCAGCGGATCGCGCAGTTCGCGGCTTTCGCCCGAATTGGAGATGGCCAGCAGGGTGACGTCCCGCCGCAGCATGCCGAGATCGCCATGGCTCATCTCGGCCGGGTGGACGAAGAAGGCGTTGGTCCCGGTCGAGGCGAGGGTGGCGGCGATCTTGCCGCCGATGTGACCCGACTTGCCCATGCCGGTGACGACGACATAGCCGGGGCGGGACAGGATGACGTCGCAGGCCCGGCCGAGGCTGTCGTCGAGGCCCGCCTCCAGCGCCTGCAGCGCCTCGATGTTCAGACGGAGAACCTCGCGCGCCCGGGCCGTCATGGCGGCGGGATCGGCGGACAGGACAGGTTTTGCAGCGTCGCTCATCCCCGCGATGTGGCGCATCGGGAGCCGATTCACAATCGCCAGCCGTCGCGCCGGAGAATGCTGCAACGCGAGAAAATCCGCCCTCCGGCTCAACCTTTGCCGCAGGGCCGCGTTAGAGGGCCATGCAGAACTCAAACCCGATCACCGCCGGCGCGTCCGCGTCGGCCGAGGCCGTTTCGTATCTGCCGCCGCCGCCGACCCGTCTGGCCCGCCCCGCCCTGTTCCTGGACATGGACGGGGTGCTGGCTCCGTTGGCGGAAACCCCCGACGCCGTCGTGCCCCACCCGGAGCGCACCGCCGCGCTGCGGGCCGTTTCGGACCGGCTGGACGGCCGCGTGGCGATCGTCAGCGGCCGGACCATCGCCGAGATCGACCGCATCGCCGAGGCCGGTCCGGCCCCGGCCTCGGGCGTGCACGGGCTGGAGCGGCGCCGGGCCGACGGCTCGATGCACCGCGCCGAGGCCGCGCCGGCCGTGCGCGACGCGGTGGCGGCGTTCGAGGCCTTCGCCCGCACCCGGCCCGGCGTCATCGTCGAGGACAAGGCGGTGTCGGCGGGGCTGCATTACCGCGGCGCCCCGACCGAGGCCGAGGCGGCCCTCGCCCTCGCCGCGCGACTCGCCGCCGAGACGGGGCTGACCCTGCAGGCCGGCAACCTCGTCGTGGAGCTGAAGACGCCGGGGACCAGCAAGGGCACGGCGCTGAACGCCTTCATGCAGGAGCCTCCGTTCGCCGGAGCCGTTCCCGTCATGTTGGGCGACGACCTGACGGACGAGGACGGCTTTCGCGCAGCCGAAGCCCTGGGCGGCTTCGGGGTGCTGGTCGGCCCGGTCCGGGAGACCGCCGCCCGCTACGGCCTGCCCGACGTGGTGGCCGTTCTGGCCTGGCTGAACGCCGTCGAGGAGAGCGCATGACCGCCAATCTGGACCTCGCCCCGATCGGAAACTGCTCGATCAGCGCCCTGATCGACCGCGGCGGCCGCTACGTCTGGGCCTGCGCGCCGCGGGTGGACGGCGATCCGGTCTTCTCGGCCCTGATGGACGGAGACGACCCGGAGCACGGCTTCTGGGACATCGAACTGGAGGGGCAGACGCAGGTCTCCCAGGCCTATGTCCGCAACACGCCGGTGCTCAGGACCGTACTGACGGCCGGCGACGGTGCGGCGATCGAGATCCTCGACTTCGCGCCCCGGCATCCGAAGCACAGCCGCACCTATCGCCCGCTGGCCTTCGCCCGGGTGGTGCGGCCGCTGGAGGGCTCGCCGCGCATCAAGGTGCGCTTGCGGCCTTCCGCCGACTGGGGCGCGCGGCCGGCGGAGCGGACCAGCGGGTCGAACCACATCCGCTATCTGTGCACCGACGTGACCTTCCGGCTGACCACCGACTGCCCGGTGTCGCACATCCTCAACGAGCGGGTGTTCCGGCTGGAGCGGCCGCACGCCTTCTTCTTCGGCCCCGACGAGGGCTACGATCAGGACGTCGGGCCCGGCGTGTCCGCCGCGCTGGATCGCACGGTCGCCTACTGGCAGGACTGGGTCCGGACGCTGTACCTGCCGCTGGACTGGCAGGAGGCGGTGATCCGCGCCGCGATCACGCTGAAGCTCTGCGCCTATGAGGAAACCGGGGCGATCGTCGCGGCGCTGACCACCTCGGTGCCCGAGTTCCCGGAGAGCGGCCGCAACTGGGACTATCGCTACTGCTGGATTCGCGACGCCTATTACGTCGTGCGGGCGCTGAACCGGCTGGGCGCGGTCGACATCCTGGAGAACTACCTCGGCTATCTGCGCAACCTGGTGGACGACTCCGGGGGCGGGCATGTGCAGCCTGTTTACGGGGTCGGGCTGGAGCCGGGCATCGGCGAACGGATCGTCGAGAGCGTCGAGGGCTACCGCGGCATGAAGCCGGTGCGCATCGGCAACCAGGCGCACGAGCACCTGCAGCACGACGTCTATGGCCAGATCGTGCTGCCGCTGGTGCAGAGCTTCTACGACCAGCGGCTGCTGCGGCCCGGCACGATCGAGGATTTCCACGCGCTGGAGAAGGTCGGCGAACGGGCCTTCGCCATGCACGATCAGGTCGACGCCGGCCTGTGGGAGTTCCGCACCATCGCCCGGGTGCACACCTATTCCTCGGTGATGTGCTGGGCCGCGTGCGACCGTCTGGCCAAGGCGGCGGACCATCTGGGCCTGAACGAGCGGGCCGGCGCCTGGCGGGAGCGGGCCCGGATCATCCGCCAGCGGATCGAGACCGAGGCCTTCGTGCCCGACGAGGGCCGGTTCGCCGCAAGCTTCGGTAACCGCGAACTGGACGCCTCGCTGCTGCAGCTGACGGACCTGGGGTTCCTCGACCCCCTGGACCCGCGGCAGGTCAAGACCTTCGACGCGATCGAACGGGACCTGAAGAAGGGCCCCTATCTTTTCCGCTACATCGAGGCCGACGATTTCGGCGAGCCCGAGACGGCGTTCAACTTCTGCACCTTCTGGTTCATCGAGGCCCTGCACCTGAACGGGCGGACGGACGAGGCCCGGGAGATCTTCGAGCAGATGCTGAGCCGCCGCACGCACGCGGGCCTGCTGTCGGAGGACATATCGCTGGGCGACAACGAACTGTGGGGCAATTATCCGCAGACCTATTCGCTGGTCGGCATCATCAACTGCGCGGTCCTGCTGAGCCGGTCGTGGACGGACGCACGGTGAGCGGGATCACGACAATGCGTCGGGACCCTGGACGGGCTGGAGGCGTTTCAACGCCATGAGCCGTTTGATCGTTGTTTCCAATCGCGTTTCCGCGCCGAAGGATCCGGCTGCCGGGTCGGCGGGGGGCCTGGCGATGGCCCTGTCGGCGGCGCTGCGGAAATACGACGGCCTGTGGTTCGGCTGGTCCGGCGAGACGGTCGCGAGCTTCGTGCCGGAAGCCAAGATCGAGGATCGGGCCGGGGTAACCGTGGCGCTGGTCGACCTGGAGGAGCAGGACGTCGAGGAATATTACAACGGCTACGCCAACAAGACGCTGTGGCCGCTGTTCCACCATCGCGTCGACCTGACCGCCTATGAGCGGTCCTATGGCGAGGGCTACGAGCGCACCAACGCCCGCTTCGCCGAGGTTCTGGCGCCGCTGGTCCAGCCGGACGACCTGATCTGGATCCACGACTACCACATGATCCCGCTGGCCCGGGACCTGCGGCGGCTGGGCGTGAAGAATCGCATCGGCTTCTTCCTGCACACGCCGTGGCCGGCGCGGCAGCTGCTGGTCACCCTGCCCCATCACCGGCGGCTGGTGGAGTCGATGTTCGACTACGACCTGGTCGGCTTCCAGACCCGGGAGTGGCTGGACCTGTTCCGGGACTATGTCGCGTCCGAGCCGAGCGTGAACGGGCGGCTGCTGCCCAACGACGCGCTCGAGGCCTTCGGCAAGACGGTGCAGGCCGGGGTCTTCCCCATCGGCATCGACGTCGAGGGCTTTCTGGCGGCGCGCAACTCGACCTTCGGCGCGCGAACCTACGACCGCATGGCCGCGTCGTCGGCCTTCCGTTCGATGATCGTCGGCGTCGACCGGCTGGACTATTCGAAGGGGCTGGAGGAGCGGCTGCTGGGCTACGAGCAGTTCCTCGCCGACAACCCGGACATGCGCGGCGAGGTCTTCCTGCTGCAGGTGACGCCGATCAGCCGCGACGATGTCGACACCTACCAGGACATCCGGGCGCGTCTCGACGCCCTGGCGGGGCGGGTCAACGGCGAATACGCCGACATGGACTGGCAGCCGATCCGCTATCTGAACCGCACCTATCGCCGCGACCAGCTGGCCGGGATCTATAGGGCCGCGAAGGTGGGTCTGGTGACGCCGCTGCGCGACGGCATGAACCTGGTGGCGAAGGAGTATGTGGCGGCCCAGAATCCGGACGACCCCGGCGTGCTTGTGCTGTCGCGCTTCGCCGGGGCGGCCGAACAGATGGGCGAGGCCCTGCTGGTCAATCCGTTCAGCCGCGAGGAAGTGGCGGACGCCATCAAGCGGGCCCTGACCATGCCGCTGGCCGAGCGCAAGCGGAAGTGGGAGTGCCTGATGCAGGTGGTGCGCGACACCGACGTCGGCCAGTGGCGCAACGACTTCGTGGCCACGCTGAGCGCGGTGGTGAAGCCGGTGGACGGCGACTCCGAGGCCGCCGCCCACGCCGCCTGAACCGCCTCACGCGACCTGCGCCAGCGCCGGCGGCGTACCGTCTTTCGCGGTCGCCGTGGCGTTCGCCGGCCGGTCGAGGATCCGCTCCAGCCAGGCGTCGAGCGCGGCGCTGGCCGGCGAATACTCCCGCGCCCAGGCCAGGGCGCTGCCGGCCATGACGTCCACGGCGGTGAACCGCTGGCCCATCAGGAACGGTCCGCGCTCCAGCGCCGCGAACAGGCGGGCGACCACGGCGTCGTAGCGAGCCTGGACGGCGGGATCGCCCTCGGTCGCGCCGCTGATCTTCGCCCAGAAGGCCGGCTCCATCTCGCCGGCGATCCACGCCAGCCAGGTCAGATAGGCGCCGCGCTCGGGAGAGCCGACGGGCGCGCCCAGGCCGGCCCCGGGGAGCAGGTCCGTGACATACAGGGCCACGGCGGCCGATTCCGTGACCAGCACGTCGTCATGCAGCAGGGCCGGGACCTTGCCGTCGGGATGCGGATTGCGCGGATCGCGGGCGCCGGATCCGTCCATGCGGGCGATGTCGCAGTAGCAGATGTCGTAGGCCACGCCCGTCTCCTCGAGCAGCCACACCAGCCGCGACGATCGGGACCAGGGGGCGTGGAACAGGGTCAGCATGGGAGTCTCTCCTGGTTGGGCGCTGTCGCTCGGCTCGCGGAGCCTCGCGGCCTTGCCGGGCGGCCCCTCGCCGCCGACCCCGATTGACTACTGCCAGTCTGCTGCCACCATGCTGTCAGCAGGCGTACACAAGACTGGCGGAATGAGACGCGCGGACCGGCTATTCCAGATCATCCAGGTGCTGCGGCGGTCGTCGAAGCCGCTGACGGCGGACGCCATCGCCGCGGAGCTGGAGACCTCGAAACGCACCATCTACCGCGACATCGCCACCCTGATGGGCCAGCGGGTGCCCATTCGGGGCGAGGCCGGACTGGGCTATGTGCTGGAGGGCGGCTTCGACCTGCCCCCGCTGATGCTGACGTCGGACGAGATCGAGGCGGCGGTGCTGGGCGCGCAGTGGGTGGCGGGGCGCGCCGATCCGGCGCTGGCCCGGGCGGCCCGCGACCTGGTGGCCAAGATCGCCGCCACCGTGCCGGAGCGGCTGCGGCCGGTGGTGCTGGAGCCGGCGGTGGCCAGCGCACCGGTGTGGCAGCCGCGCCAGGACGAGGTGCTGGACATGGCCCGGGTGCGGGCGTCGATCCACGCCGGGCGCAAGCTGGGTCTGTCGTACCGCGATGAACAGGAGCGCGAGAGCCGGCGCGTCATCTGGCCCTTCCTGATCGGCTACCGCGAGACCACCCGGCTGCTGGTCGGTTGGTGCGAATTGCGCGGCGACTTCCGCACCTTCCGCACCGACCGGGTCGTGGAGGCGGAATTCCTCGAGGAGCGCTATCCCGCCCGGCCCGCCGTCCTGCGCGCGCGCTGGCAGGCGGCCAAGGAGGCGGAGTGGAAGGCCCGCGGCTGCGACGGGCCGCCCCCGCCCCGGCCTCAGTAGATTTCGAACAGGCCCGCGGCCCCCATCCCCCCGCCGACGCACATGGTGACCACCCCGTATCTGGCGCCGCGCCGCTTGCCTTCGATCAGCACGTGGCCGGTCATCCGGGCCCCCGACATGCCGTAGGGGTGGCCGATGGAGATGGCCCCGCCGGAGACGTTGAGCCGCTCCTCGGGAATGCCGAGCCGGTCGCGGCAGTAGATGACCTGCACAGCGAAGGCCTCGTTCAGTTCCCAGATGCCGATGTCGTCGACGGACAGGCCGTGGCGCTCCAGCAATCGGGGGACGGCGAATACCGGACCGATGCCCATTTCGTCCGGCTCGCAGCCCGCCACGGCCATGCCGCGGACGGCGCCCAGCGGCTGGAGGCCGCGGCGCTCGGCGTCCTTGGCCTCCATGATCACGCTGGCCGAGGCCCCGTCGGACAGCTGCGAGGCGTTGCCGGCGGTGATGCAGACGCCCTGCGAGATCTCCTCTCCTCCGCCGAAGACCGGCTTCAGCGACGACAGGCCCTCCAGCGTGGTGTCGGGGCGGTTGCCTTCGTCCATCGAAAGCGTGACCTCCTTCGCGGACGCCTGCCCCGTGGCCTTGTCGACCACCTGCATGGTGGTGGTCATGGGCGCGATTTCGGCGTCGAGACGCCCTTCGGCCTGGGCGGCGGCGGTGCGCTGCTGCGAACGCAGGGCGTATTCGTCCTGGGCTTCGCGGCTGATCCCGTAGCGGGCGGCGACCACCTCGGCGGTCTCCAGCATCGACATGTAGATGTGCGGCACGCGCGCGATCAGGGCCGGGTCGCGCAGCCGGTGCAGGTTCATGGTCTGGTTCTGGACCAGGGAGATCGACTCCAGCCCACCGCCGACGGCCACGCCCTGGCCGTCGTGCACGACCTGTTTCGCCGCCGTGGCGATGGCCATGAGGCCAGAGGCGCACTGGCGGTCGAGGCTCATGCCCGCCGTCGTCACCGGCAGGCCGGCGGCAAGCGCCGCCTGGCGGCCGATATTGGTGCCGGTCGAGCCCTGCTGCAGCGCCGCGCCCATGACCACGTCCTCGATCTCGGCCGGATCGAGACCCGAGCGGGCGACCGCGTAGCGGATGGCGTGGCCGCCCAGCTGCTGGGCCTGGGTGTCGTTGAACGCCCCGCGGTAGGCGCGGCCTATCGGGGTCCGGGCGGTAGAGACGATGACGGCTTCACGCATGGCTTTCTCCAGATCTTCGCAGGCAGGGTAGCCGCCTGCCGCCGCGTCAACGCAAGGGTCAGTCCCTGTGGGCGGCCTGGGCCTTGGTCAGTTCGGTGAATCCCTGGGCCGCGCCCATCTCCGGAACGATCTCGCCGGTGCGGTCGGAAATCTCCGCGAAGCGGGCCGCGACCTGTTCCGGCGCGTGGTCGCCGGCGATCCACGCGCCCTGGGTCAGGGTCACATAGGCCCGCTCGAAGCCGCCGGCTCCGGCGGCGAGGATGCAGCGATTCGGCGCCGCCTCGCTGACCAGATGCAACAGGCCGGGCGTGACCATCTCGGGGCCCAGAAGCTCCAGGGGCAGGCGCGCGCCGAGGTCTTCGGTCATGCGGGTGTGGGCGGTCGGGGCCAGGCAGTTGACCCGGATGTCGTTCTTCGCGCCCTCGATCGACAGCGTCTGCATCAGGCCGACCAGCGCCATCTTGGCCGCGCCGTAGTTGGACTGGCCGAAATTGCCGTACAGACCCGAGGAGGAGGTGGTCATGACGATGCGGCCATAGTTCGCCTCGCGCATGATGTCCCAGACCGCCTTGGTGCAGTTGACCGCGCCCATCAGGTGGACGTCGACCACGAAGCGGAAATCCTCCAGCTCCATCTTGGCGAAGGTCTTGTCGCGCAGCACGCCGGCGTTGTTGACCAGGATGTCGATCCGGCCCCACCGGGCCATCGCCGCATCGACCATGGCCTGGACGCCGGCGTAGTCGGTGACGGAGGCGGCGTTGGCCATGGCCTCGCCGCCGGCGGCCTCGATCTCGGCCACCACGGCCTCGGCCGCCGTGGCGGAACTCCCGGATCCGTCGCGGGCGCCGCCGAGATCGTTGACCACGACCCGCGCCCCGCGCTTCGCCAGGGCCAGCGCGTGTTCGCGGCCCAGGCCGCCGCCGGCCCCCGTCACGATCGCCACCCGACCATCGAATCTCATCGGCATCCGTCTGCTCCCTTCATGCGTTCACACCTCCTAGCAGGCGTCCCGGCCCGGGACAGCCCCGCCGAAATGTGTTGGAATGGCGCCACAGTCGCCGCATTCCGAGCGAAAACAAGGAACCGGAACCGTACATTGCCGTTCGGCTCCGGAGCGTCCCGTGTAAAGCGTGGGCATTCGGGCAACCATGAGTGTGAGGGATATCATGAAGGTGAAACTTCTCGCCGGCGTCGCGATGGCGGGGCTGTTCGCAGCCGGCGCTGCGGCTGCCGAGCCGAACGGCTGGTACGGCGCGATCGATGTGGGCTACCACACGATCGACGATCTGGAACTGGTCTCGCAGACCACGGGTCCGCAGTGGGACTTCGAGGTTGACGACGACTGGGCGGGCTTCGCCCGTCTG
>NZ_DASWTO010000196.1:0-5563 GCF_036402095.1 Brevundimonas sp.
GGCCGAGCCGCCGCCGCCGACGCCGACGCCCGTCCCGACGCCGCGTCCGCCCGAGAAGGCTCCCACCCCGCGCGCTGCTCCCAGACCCACGCCGCCGCCGCGCGCCGCCACGCCGCCGCCGGCGAAGAAGCGCGAAACGCCGCGGCCGCCGCGGGAAGACTCCCTCGACCTCGGCGCCCTCGCGGCGGACCGGCCCAACCGTTCGCCCAACCGCACCCCCGCCCGCCCGTCCGGACAGCAGGCCTCGGGCACGGCCGGCCAGACCAGCGGGCCGGTGATCACGGCCATGTTCAATCAGGTCTACCAGAACTGGAATCCGCCCTGTCAGACGCCGGGCGCCGAGGGGCTGCGCATCCAGATGGACGTGACCCTCGACTCGCGCGGCCGCATCACCGAGGGGCCGACCCTCGTCGGAGCCCGCAACGATTCCGTCTGGCGTGCGGTCGCGGCCGGCGCCATGCAGGCGCTGGTGCGCACCGCGCCGTTTGACGTCCCGGCCGGCTTCACCGGCGGTGAGTATCGGCCCTCGTTCAACATGGAGCGCGCCTGCGGGCGCGGGTGAGTTCGGTGATCCTCGCCGCGCTGCTGCTGACCGCCGCCCTGACCCAGGACCCCCGGCCGCACACTGCGTCCGGACAACTGGATCTGGACCACCTGGCTCCCCGGGCCGCGAACCCGCGTTCGCAGACCTCAGAGCCGGACATCGTCGCGGTGTTTCGTCAGATCTACGCCAACTGGACGCCGACCTGCGATGCGGCGGCGATCGCTGGTCACCGGATCGCCTTCGACGTGACCCTCGACGCCGAAGGCCGGATCGTGGAGGGGCCGACGCTGGTTCGCCCGCAGCAGGACCCCGCCTGGCAGGCCGCGGCTGAGACGGCCCGGCTGGCCCTCCTTCGGAGCGCGCCTTTCGACGTGCCGCCGGATTTCACCGGCGGAACCTACCGGCCGCTCTTCGTCACCGCCCGCGCCTGTGCCTTGGCTTCGGAAGCTGACGAAGACTGATCAGGCCCGAAAGTCGCCCCAATCGCGGCCATGCTGGTTCCTCGCGAACGGTCCGGTGATAAGGATCGGCGAACGTCTGACTTGCGGGAGCTATCGATGCGTCTGAACCGACTTCTGGCCGGTGTCGCCATTCTGGCCATGACCGCGGGCGCCGTTACGGCGCAGACGCCTCCGGGGCAGCAGCCGGGCCAGACCGGTCCGGTCGAGGTCGAGATCGACCAGGGCGTACTGCGCCCCTTCCAGATCGCTGTCGCCGACTTCAGCGGCGAAAACGGTTCCGAGCTCTCCAGCGTGATCCGCGCCGACCTGCGCCGCTCGGGCTATTTCGAGCCGCTCGATCCGGCCAGCTTCGTCGAGACCGGCCTGACCCTCGCCAACGCCCCCAACTTCCCGCAGTGGACCTCGATCGGCGCCCAGGCCGTGCTCTACGGCTCGGTTACGCCCCGCCCCGACAACCGGCATGACTTCGGCTTCCGCCTCTACGACCCCTACCGCCAGTGCCAGCTGGCCTCGTACCGGTTCACCGCCACGCCCGAGCAATGGCGCCGGATCGGCCACAAGATCGCGGACCTGGTCTATCAGCGCATGACCGGCGAGGCCGGCTTCTTCGACAGCCGCGTGCTGTTCGTGTCCGAGAGCGGCACCCAGCTGAACCGCCTGTCGCGCCTCGCCATCTCCGACCAGGACGGGTTCAACCCCGTCTATCTGACCCAGGGCGACGAGATCATCATGTCGCCCCGCTTCTCGCTGAACGATCCCAATGAGATCACCTATGTGGCGCTCGGCCGGGACTACAGCCGCATCTATCTGTTCAACCTGTCGACGGGCCGGCGCGAGTCGCTGGGCGAATTCGACGGACAGGTGCTGGCCCCGCGCTTCTCCAATGACGGCTCGAAGATGGCCTTCTCGATCATCCGGGGCGGCAACACCGACGTCTATGTGATGGACCTCGCCAGCCGGCAGGTGCGCCGCCTGACCAATGACCCGGCCATCGACACCTCGCCGTCGTTCAGCCCCGACAACAGCCAGATCGTCTTCACCTCGGACCGGTCCGGCTCGGCGCGCCTCTACGTCATGCGCGCCGACGGCTCGGGCCAGCGTCCGATCAGCCGCGGCGGCGGCATCTACACCGCCCCGAACTGGAGCCCGCGCGGCGACCTGATCGCCTTCACCAAACAGGGGGGCGGCCGCTTCTCGACCGGCGTCATGAATCCCGACGGCACCGGCGAGCGCATCCTGTCATCGAGCTATTTCGAGGAGGGCCCGTCGTGGGCCCCGAACGGCCGCTACATCATGTTCGCGCGCCAGTCGCCCGGCGGCGACACCCGGCTGTGGACCGTCGACCTGTCGGGCCGGGTGGTCAGCCAGGCCGGCTACAACGGCCGCGGCTCCGATCCGGCCTGGTCGCCGCTGCTCGACGAGCAGCCCTCCAACCTCGGAGGCGGCGGCCCGGACAGCTGCTCAACCTGACGGCAAGCGGAGCCTTTCGGCTCAATTCCGCGTTATCGCGACTGGCGAAATCGCTGGCGCGCCAGTACCCGAGTTTTATAGCAAAGCTGGAGGCCGAGGCCTCGCACCAAGGAGACGATCGATGATGAAGACCTCGACCCTCGTCCGTCTGGCCGCCGTGGGCGTGGCCGTGACGGCCATCGCCGCCTGCACCCCGCGCCGCCCGGTCGACACCGGCGCCGGCGACGGTCCGGCGCCCAGCACCGGCCCGCAGTATCCGACCGCCCCCTCCGGCCCGGTCGACGGCGGCAACCTGGGTTCGGCCGCGCCGGGCTCCGAGCAGGACTTCGTCGTCAACATCGGCGACCGCGTCTATTTCGACCTCGACAGCTACGAGGTCCGAACCGACGCCTATCCGCGCCTCGACGCCCAGGTGGCGTGGCTGCAGCGCTATCCGCAGGTCACCGTCCGCATCGAGGGCAATGCCGACGAGCGCGGCACCCGGGAATACAACCTCGCCCTCGGCGCCCGCCGCGCCGAGTCGGTGCGCAGCTATCTCGTCTCGCGCGGCGTCTCGGCCGCCCGCATCGACACCATCAGCTACGGCAAGGAACGGCCGATCGCGGCCGGCTCCAACGAGGAAGCCTGGGCCCGCAACCGCAACGCCCACACCGCCATCGTCAGCGGCGCCACGCGCTGATCCGACCCCATCGTCGAACGTCGGGAGGGGCGGCCGTTCAGCGGCCGCCCCTTTCCTTTTGACCGGCGTGCGCCGACGCCGCTAGATTCCGGGCGCAGAGGCGGAGGCGGGCATGGACATTGACGCGGCGGGCGGCGCGGCCTCGGCCGGGATTCTCGCAGGCGCTCTCGAGCGGCCCACCGGCCACGCCGGCGACGCCGAGGGCGACTGCACCGACTGCGGCCAGCCGGTCGACGGCAAATTTTGCTCCAACTGCGGCCAGCCCACGCACGTCCACCGCTCGCTGCTGCACCTCGGCGAGGAGATGCTGCACGGCGTGCTGCATTTCGACGCCCGCATCTGGCGCACCCTGCCGCTGCTGGCCTTCAATCCCGGCCGGCTGACCCGCGAGTGGGTGCAGGGCCGCCGCACCCGCTACGTGTCGCCGCTGGCGATGTTCCTGTTCACCGTCTTCCTGATGTTCTTCGTGTTCAGCTTTTCCGGCGGGCTGGAGCCGGACGTGAACACCACGCTGTCCGCCGCCGAGCGCGCCGAGACCCTGCGCGCCCTGGAGTCCGCCCGGTCGAAGCTCGCCGAGGATCGCCGGGCCTCCGGGGAGCGGCCCGGTTCCGACGCCCTGAAGCTGCAGGTGCGGGCGCAGGAGACCACGGTCAGCGTGCTCGAGACCAGGCTTGGCGTCGCCGGCTCGGCCGCCGCGCGCACCGACGGCCTGGCTCCGGGCAGCTGGCAGGCCCAGGTGCATGACGCCGTCGCCTCGGGCGATCTCAAGTTCAACACCGGCTCGAAGGGCCTCGACAAGACCCTGACCAAGAAGGCCCTCAATCCCGATCTGGCCCTCTACAAGGTCCAGCAGACGGCCTACAAATTCAGCTTCCTGCTGATCCCCATCTCGATCCCGTTCGTGGCGCTGCTGTTTCTCTGGCGGCGGGGCTTCACCCTCTACGACCACGGCGTCTTCGTGCTCTATTCGCTGACCGCCATGTCGGTCCTGATGATGGTGATCTCTCTCCTCGGGCCCTTGTGGAGCGGCTTCGCCGTCCTCGGCGCCCTGCTGTTCACCTTCGGCGTGCCGGCGCACATGTTCGCCCAGCTGAAGGGCGCCTATGGCCTGTCGTGGTTCTCCGCCGCGTGGCGCACCCTGCTGCTGCTGGTGTTCAGCAGCATCGCCTTCACCCTGTTCATCCTCGCCATCGTCGCGCTGGGCCTGACGGGATGACGCCTTGCGGCGGCCTCAAATCGGTGGGACGAAAACAACCATGCTGAAGCTGCCCCCCGCCCTGCGCACCCGGAACGCCCTCGTCACCGCCCTGGGGGTCGTGCTGATCGCCGGCACGACCACCGTCGTGGCCCAGACCACCCCCATGGAGCCGATCCAGTGGGACAAGCGCCGTCTCGAACAGCTGGACCGCAACGTCCGCCGCATCGAACGGGCCCTGACCCAGCGCAACGCCGCCGGCCAGCCGGTGATCGTCGAGCCCGATCCCGAGGTCGTGGCCCTGACCGGCCGCGTGACCATCATGGACCGCCGGTTGGGCGACCTCGAGGCGACCCTGCAGCGGGTCAACGGCGACCTTGAGCGCCTGACCTTCCAGCTCGACGAGAGCACGCGCGACAACGCCGCCCTCGAGACCCGGCTGCGCACGGCCGAGACCCGGCTGCGCGACATAGCGGCGGCGGCCCAGCGCGAGGCGGAGCTCAACGCCCCGATCAGCTCGACTTCCCCGACGGGCGACGCCGGCCGCGACCTCGCCGCCGCCGTGCGGCTGGCGGCCTCCGACCCGGCCATGGGCGACCGCGCCCTGCAGACCGTGACCCTGGCCTGGCCGGACACGCCGCAGGCCCGCGAAGCCAACGCCCGCCTCGGCGACCTGCGCGTCTCGGCCGGCGACCACGCCGGCGCCGTGGCCTTCTATGCAGCGGCCCTGAACGGCTGGCCGACGACGCCCTGGGCCGGCGAGACGGTGCTGGAACTGGCCAGCGCCCTGAACGCCAACGACCGCAAGACCCAGGCCTGCACCGCCCTCGGCGATTTCGACCGGCGCTACGCCGCGGGCGTCACGGCCGCCGCGCGGTCCCGGGCCGCCGCCCTGCGCACGCAGTTCGCCTGCCCGGCGGCGCGGAGAGCGGGCTGAGCCCCACCGCCCCGGCCCGGATCGTCCCGCCCTGGCTTGGCCGCGTCCGCGAACGGCTGGGCGCGCGCCTTGAGCGGAACGCCGGGCGCCCGGTCGCCCTCGCCCTGTCCGGCGGCGGCGATTCCGTCGCCCTGCTGCGCCTCGCCTCCGACTGGGCCCGCGCCAACGGCCGGCGCCTGCTCGCCCTCACCGTCGACCATGGCCTGAGCCCCGACAGCGCCGCCTGGACCGCCTTCGCCGCCCGGGCCGCCCGGGCCGCGGGGGCCGACTGGCGCGG
>NZ_DASWTO010000197.1:0-3064 GCF_036402095.1 Brevundimonas sp.
TCGGCCGCTTCCGGCGGCGGCGCGGCGGCGGTGTCGGCGGCGGGCTCCGGCGACGGCGCGTCGGCGGGGCCGGCCAGCACCATCTCCTCCGAGAGGATCGACACCGGAATGGTGCTGACGATCTGCCGCGGCGGCCGGTCCCCGCCGAACATCAGGGCGAGCACGACCGCGCCGATGACCGCCGCATGGACGACCATGGATCCGATCAGGGCCGAACCGGGACGCTCCAAACGGTCAGCCCTCCTCGCCGGACGAGGCGGCGGTGTTGGTGAGCAGATTCAGCTTGGTGAAACCGGCCGTGGACAGACGGGCCATGACCCGGATCACGGCCTGATAGGGCGCGCGGCCGTCGCCGCGGATCGAGATCGGCTTGTCGCGCGCGCCGGGGCCGCCGGCCTCGGAGACGCTGGCGACCAGATCGTCCCAGGCGACGGCGGTCTCGCCGACGAAGATCTCGCCGTTCTGCTGGACGGTCACCACGACGGGCTCGCTGACCGAGTCCACCGCGTTGGCCTCGGTCTTGGGCATTTCCACCGGCACCGCCACGCTCAGCAGGGGGGCCGAGATCATGAAGATGATCAGCAACACCAGCATCACGTCGACCAGCGGCGTGATGTTGATCTCGCTCAGGGGCCGTTTGCGGGCCCGTCTGCGGCCCCGGACGTGTCCGCCCGCGCCGCCCGTTCCGCCCATGGCCATGCTCAGAGCTCCCGGCGGCTGTAGTCGGCCGCGGGCTGCGGGGCCGGAGCCGACGGCCCGCCCAGCCGGCGAGCCACGGCGGCCTGCAGATCATCGGCGAAGCTCTCGAGCCGGCCGGTGAACTTGCCCGCGTCGATGGAGAATTTGTTGTAGGCCATATAGGCCGGAATGGCCGCGGCGAGGCCGAGGGCGGTGGCGAACAGGGCCTCGGAGATAGCCGGGGCGACGGTGGCGAGGTTGGTGTTCTGCGCGGCGGCGATGGCCCCGAAGGCGTTCATGATGCCCCAGACCGTGCCGAACAGGCCGATGAAGGGCGAGGCGGTGGCGACCACCGAGAGCACGCCCAGTCCGGCCTCGACGCGCTGGCCCTCACGGGCGATCAGGCTGTCCAGGGCCCGGTCGATGCGGGCCATCAGCATATTGCCCTGCCCCTCGGTCAGAGGGCCGCGGGTGCGCGCCTCGCGCCAATCCGACAGGGCGATGACCAGCATGCGCGGCAGCGGATGGGCCGGATCCGGCCCGGCCTGGGAGGCGATCTCCTCCAGCGAGCGACCGGAGCCGACGGCCTTCTCGAACGCCGCAGCATGGCTGTTCAGCGAGGCGAAGCGGATGGCCTTGTCGATGATCACCGCCCACGACCACAGGGAGGCGACGACGAGGCCGACCATGATCACCTTGACGACCGGATCGGCCGCGATGAACAGAGCCAGGGGATTCAGCATCGTCGATGCTTCGGCGGCGGTGGTCATTCGGTCGTCCTCTTTCGTCCGTGTGTCCTGTGCACCGGACGGGCGTGGCGGATATGTGGCGATTCAGCCGGGTCTAGCGAGGTCTGGCAGAACCGTCACCTGACTGCACGTGACAGGTTCGCAATCTGGTCAGGGTTCGCCCGTCAGCCATGGCCCGACCTTGTCGCGCAGGGCGGCCGTGGGGCGGCGCGGACGGCCGTCCAGGTGGATGCAGATCACCTCGACTCCGGCCCGGCACAGCAGGTCGTCGCCGCGGGTGATCGTCTGCGAAATCAGCAGCCGCGGGCCCTTGATGGCGCGATAGCAGGTGCGGACCAGCAGTTCGTCGTCGATCCGGGCCGGCTTGAGGAAATCCAGCTGCATCCTCGAGATGACGAAGGCGGACGGCTCCTCGCCCTCCAGCAATTCCGCGTGACCGACGCCCATCAGGCGCAGGGCGTCGGACCGGCCGCGCTCGAAATAGCGCACATAGGTCCCGTGGTAGACAAGGCCGGTGAAGTCGGTGTCCTCGTAGTAGACGCGGACCGGCAGGCGGTGCTCGCGGCCCTCGAAGCGGCCGGCGGTGGGGCGGTCGGTCATGGCCGCGCTCCGCCCGCACCCGGCGCGCGGGTCAGAAAGCCGGGGCAGACGTCGCGCAGCATCTTGTCGAACTCGGCCTTCAGCGGATCGGTCTCCAGCAGGATGCGGTTGGGGCGCGAGATGAACACGACCAGCTGGTCGCCGGCCGAGACGTAGCCGCAGACCGCGCGGCGGCGTCCCCTTTCGGTGTAGCGGACCACGGCGCCCGGTCCGATGTGGGCGCGCAGCTGGGCCCGGGCCCGATCCTCGGGCGAGGGCTCACCGCCGCCTAGGCCGCCGCCGCGGCTGACCAGCCAGAGCAGCAGGACGCCGAGGATCAGCACCGCCGCGCCCAGCACGACGATCAACCGCTCGACCCTGATCCTGCGTGGCGCCATGCCGCCTCCCGTTCACGGCCAAGCATGACGGGGTTCGTGCGCCTCGTGAAGGGTCACTTGCCGCCGAACAGGCCGCCCTGTTCCGGGGCGCGCGGCGGTTCGGTCAGGCCGAGGTGGGCGTAGGCGCGGGCGCAGGCCATGCGGCCGCGCGGGGTGCGCTGGATGAAGCCCTGCTGCAGCAGATAGGGCTCGATGACGTCCTCGACGGCGTCGCGGGCCTCGGCGATGGCGGCGGCGAGGGTGTCCATGCCGACCGGGCCGCCGCCGTAGTTCTCGATCAGGGCCTTGAGGAAGCGGCGGTCGTTGGCGTCGAGCCCGGCCTCGTCGATCTCCAACCGGGCCACCGCGCGGGCGGCGGCGAGGCGGTCGATGGAGGCGGCTCCGTCAGCGGCGGCGAAGTCGCGCACGCGGCGCAGCAGGCGGCCGGCGACGCGGGGAGTGCCGCGCGAGCGCGAGGCGATCTCGCGGGCGCCGTCCTCGGCGATCGGCGCGCCCATCTTGCGGGCCGCGCCCATGATCACCTTCACCAGCTCGTCAGGAGTGTAGAATTCGAGCCTGAGCGGGATGCCGAAGCGGTCGCGCAGGGGCGTGGCCAGCAGGCCGGCGCGGGTGGTGGCGCCGACGAGGGTGAACGGCGCCAGGTCGATGCGCACCGACCGC
>NZ_DASWTO010000198.1:0-2311 GCF_036402095.1 Brevundimonas sp.
AGCAGATCCAGTTCGCCGGCCCGCGCCGCCCGCCAGATCTCCGACCGGTCGTCCAGCGAGACGCCGGAATCCAGCCGGGCCGCCGCCACCCCCTGCTGTCTCAGGGCCTCGACCTGGTCGGTCATCAGGGCGATCAGCGGCGAGATCACCAGGCCCAGTCCGGGCCGCAGCATGGCCGGGACCTGGTAGCAGACGCTCTTGCCCCCGCCGGTGGGCAGCACGGCCAGCACGTCCCGGCCGGCGAGGACCTCGGCGACCACCTCGGCCTGGCGGCCGCGGAAATCGGCATGACCCCAGACCCGCTCCAGCGTCGCGCGCGCCTCGGCCAGCGTCGGCGGGGCGGCGAGGAGAGTTGAGTCGGCGGGCATCGCCGCCTTGTGCCTCATTTGTTCCGGCCTGGGAACGGCTGTCGGCGGCTCAGCGGGGTTCCACCGCGACCGCCGCCCGGATGGAGTTGGCGATGTAGCAGGCCTCGTGGGCCCGGTGATGCAGGTCGTCCAGGGCGGCGGCGTCGGGCCGCGCCTCGCCGGAGAAGACGATCGAGGGCCGCAGGGTCACCGCGGTGATCGACATCCGGCCGCGCTCGTCCCGGCCCAGCACCCCGACCGCGTCGTCCTGGTAGCGGTCGACGACGAACCCGTCCTTCCGCGCATAGGCGAGGAAGAACAGCATGTGACAACTGGACACGGCCGCCACCAGCGCCTCTTCCGGGTCCACCGCGGCCGGGTCGGACATCGGCGCCGGCACGCTGGACGGGGCCGAGGAACCCCGCACCACCGCCCCGCCGTCGAAGCGCCAGTCGTGGGCGCGGGCGTACTGGTTGTCGGAAAAGACCTGTCCGTCCCGGCTCCATTCGATGGTTGCGACGTGTTCGCTCATGACGGTCTCCGCGGCGGATGGGGGTCGATGACCGAACCGTGTAGCTCCGGCGGCCGCCGAAACCCAGCCCGCGCCTTGCTACCGTCGGCGACCCGTCTTATCCCCGGACCCATGCCCGCGCCCCTGATCTGCCCGTCGATCCTAGCCAGCGACTTCGCCCGCCTCGGCGAGGAGGTCGCCGCCCTCGAGGCCGCCGGCGCCGACTGGGTCCACGTCGACGTGATGGACGGCCATTTCGTGCCCAACATCACCATCGGCCCCGAGGTGGTGAAGGCGCTGCGCCCGCACACCAGCCTGCCGTTCGACGTGCACCTGATGGTCGCCCCGGTCGATCCCTGGCTGGAGGCCTACCGCGAGGCCGGGGCCGACTACCTGACCGTCCACCCGGAAAGCGGGCCGCATCTGCACCGCACGCTCGGCCGCATCCGCCAGCTGGGCGCGAAGGCGGGCGTGGTGCTGAACCCCGGCACGCCGCTGGCCGTGCTGGAGGAGGTGATCGATCTGGTCGACCTGGTGCTGCTGATGTCAGTCAATCCGGGCTTCGGCGGCCAGTCCTTCATTCCCTCGACCCTGCGCAAGATCGAACGCACCCGCGCCCTGCTCGACGCGGCCGGATCGAAGGCGCGCCTGCAGGTCGACGGCGGGGTCACCGCCGCCAACGCGGGCGCCTGCGTCGCCGCAGGGGCCGACGCCCTCGTCGCCGGCACGGCGGTGTTCCGCGGCGGCGCGGCCGCCTACGCCGACAATATCCGCGCCCTGAAGGCCGCCACCCCCCCGGCATGAGTCCCCTCGGCCCCTTCGCCCGCCCGGAAGCAGACGCCCCGCAGCCCGGTGCGATCCCCGGCCTGCGCGGCGCGCCGATGCGGACCCCGGTGCGCACCACCGACGCCGCCACCGGACCCGGTCTGTGGCCCGCCGTCGCCGGCCGCCTGCTGACCCGACAGCTGTGGATCGAGCTCTACGGCCTGCCCGGTTACGCCCTCACCCTGAAAGGCCGGACAGCGCAGGGCTTCGCGGCAACGCCGCGCGATTTCCGTCCGGTCGATCCCGCCGCCGGCAAGACGGTCCTGGGCGGGAAATTCATCCTCGCGGGCTCCAGCCTCGAGGCCGCCGCCCCCGAAGATCCGTGGAACCGGCCCAGCCCGACCCGCGCCTTCGCCGTCGAACTGCACGCCTTCGCCTGGCTGCCGTCACTGATGCTCGAGGGCGAGCGGGGCGCGCGCGAGGCCCTGCGGCTGACCCTGGCCTGGGCGACGGTCTTCGCCCGCTGGTCGCCGTTCGCCTGGGATCCCGCCATCCTGGCCCGTCGCACCTTCACTCTCGCCTGCGCCGCCCGCCGCATGGGTCAGGTCGCCACGGAGGCCGAGCGGCTGCGGCTCGCCGACGTGCTGGGACGGCAGGCGCGCCAGCTGTTGCGTCCGCCGGGCGGGGT
>NZ_DASWTO010000199.1:0-9006 GCF_036402095.1 Brevundimonas sp.
CCACGAGTCAGACCAAAAAAGCAGGAACTGGCGAACTATGCTCGATATCAAGAAGACCAACATCCTCCTGGCCATGGCCGGCGCCGCCGTGCTGATGGCCGGTACGCCGGTCCTCGCGCAGGATGCCCCCGCCCCGGCCGCCGATGCTGCGGCCACGGCTCCCGCCGCGACCACCGCGGCCCCCGCTGCGACCCCCGCTGAGACGGCTCCGGCCGCCGATGCCGCGGCGCCCGGCGAAGTCGGCGGCGAAAGCCACGGCAAGCTGACCCCCGCGCGCATGTTCATGGACGCGGACATCGTCGTTAAGGTCGTCATGATCGGCCTGCTGCTCGCCTCGGTGTTCACCTGGGTGATCCTGCTGATCAAACTGTTCGAGTTCGGCGCCCTGAACCGCGGCACCGACCGCTTCCTGGAAGCCTTCCGCCAGACCCGCACGATCGCCGACATGCGTCGCGTGGCCACCTCGGAAGAGTTCGAAGGCAACCCGCTGGCCGACATGGCCGCCGCGGCCACCGACGAAGTCGAACTGTCGCGTCAGGCCGGCCTCTCGGTCACCGGCGATCACCGCGACTCGGCGATCAACCGCGCCCAGGCCGCCGTTTCGGCCGTGCAGTCCGGTCTGGCCAAGCGCCTGTCGGGCGGCCAGCAGTTCATGGCCTCGGTCGGCTCGACCGCTCCGTTCATCGGTCTGTTCGGCACCGTCTACGGCGTCATGAACTCGTTCATCGGCATCGCGAACACCAACACGACCAACCTGGCCGTCGTCGCCCCCGGTATCGCCGAGGCGCTGCTGGCCACCGGTATCGGCCTGTTCGCGGCCATCCCGGCGGTTATCTTCTACAACTACTTCAACACCCGTATCGCGGCGTACGGCACCCGTTCGGACGGCTTCAACGCCGAGCTGATGAACGCCGTGTCGCGTAACCTCGACAAGGGGGCGTAAGTCGGATGGCCGCCAAACTCTCAGGCGGCGGCGGCGGCAAGTACGCCATCGAGCAGAACAGCGAGATCAACGTCACGCCGTTCGTGGACATCATGCTTGTCCTGCTCATCATCTTCATGGTGGCGGCGCCGCTCGCCACCGTGTCGGTGGAGGTAAAACTGCCGCGCGCGGTCGCACCGGTCCAGAAGAGTCCGCCGAAGCCGTTCTACGTCTCGATCCAGGCCAATTCGCGGGTCTACATCGGCGACAACGAGGTCGACATCGACATGGTCGGCACGGAACTGCTTGATCTGATCGGCAACACGACGCCGTCGGACGAGCGGATCTTCATCCGTGCGGACCAGACGACCCGGTACGGCGACTTCATGCAGGTCATGAATTCGCTTCAGGACAGTGGTTTCTACAGCGTCGCCCTGGTCGGCGAAGACCAGTCGGCAAAGTAGGAGCGGTGAGAACATGACTGAAGTCGAATATCATCGCAGTCTCTACGACCCGCCGAAGCCGAAGGGCATTTTCGGGGTTCCCCCGCACGTGTTCATCGCCAGCGTCGTGGTCGTGTGCCTGCTGTTCGCGCTGCTGGCGTTCTACTTCATCAATGCGCAGTTCAAGCTGCGCGAGGTGAACTATTCGGACGACGCGGTCGACGTGGAGCTGATCGAACCGATCCCGCCCCCGCCGCCGCCCCCGCCGCCTCCGCCGCCGCCGCCGGAAACGGCGCCGCCGCCGAAGCTGCAGGTGCGTGTCCCGGCTCCTCTTCCGGTGAACATCCCGGTGCCGCCGCTTCCGGTGCCGCCGACGCCGAAGGAAGACCGGATCGCCTCGACGATCCCGCCGGGCCGTATCGACGGGCCGGTGACGATCCCGCTGCCGCCGCCGCCGCCGAAGCCGTCGGTGATCACCAACCCGAGCTGGGCGCGTCAGCCGCCCATCGAATTCCCGGAACGCGCCCAGTCGCGCGGCATCGAGAACGGTTCGGTGGTCCTGAACTGCCTGGTGAACCAGAACGGCAGCGTTTCCGACTGCAACATCGTGTCGGAAAATCCGGCCGGCGCAGGTTTCGGGTCGGCCGCCCTGGCCGGCGCGCGTCGGGCCCGGCTTTCGCCGCGGACCGTCGACGGCGCCGCCGTCAATGCGCGGGTCACCTTCACCACCCGGTTCCAGCTTCCGAGCGAGTAACCGGCTGATCCAGCCAGCGAACGCCCCGGCCCCCAAGGCCGGGGCGTTTTCGTTTGCGGGAGCGTATGGGCGGCTGGGGCGTTGTGCCGCGAGCTTGAATGGAGCCCGCCATGACCCGTCCCCTGACCCTCGCCTTCGCCGCGGCCGTCGCCCTGTCGACCGCCGCCTGCGCCTACAACGAGACGCTCGGCCGCAGCCAGTTCCTGATCGTCGACGACGGCGCCCTGACGCAGCAGTCCGAGGCTGCCTGGGCCCAGGCGCTGCGGACCCAGCCGACCTCGTCCGACGCCGCCGCCAACGCCCGCGTCCGCCGCGTCGGCGCCCGCATCGTCGAAGCCGCCGGCCTGGCCGACCGGAGCTGGGACTACGCCGTCTTCGTCAGCCAGAGCCCAAACGCCTTCGTCCTGCCGTCCGGCAAGATCGGGGTCACCACCGGCCTGCTGAACCTGGTCCGCAACGACGACCAGCTGGCCGCCGTCCTCGGCCATGAGGTCGGGCACGTGGTCGCCCGACACGCGGCCGAGCGCTACTCCTCCTCCGCTGCGACCAGCCTGGTGCTGAGCGGCGTCCAGAGCGCCGCCGGCGACTACGCCAAGGCGGCGGGCGCCATCGGCGGTCTGGGCGCCCAGCTGGGCGTGCTGCTGCCGTTCTCGCGCCGGCACGAGCTGGAAGCCGACCGGATCGGGGTCGACTATCTGCAGCGCGCCGGCTACCGGCCGTCCGAGGCCGTCGCCCTGTGGCGGCTGATGGCCGGGCAGCGCCAGGGCTCGACGCCCGAGTTCGCCTCGACCCACCCCTCCGACGCAAGCCGGATCGCGGCGCTGGAAGAGTATATCGCCAGCAAGGGGTGGAGCTGAGGCGGTTCTTTCAAATCCACCTTGATCACCGCCAGCGACACGGCTAGACACGCCGCTCGCGCGGATACGTGCAGCCTTAGCTCAGCTGGTTAGAGCGCCGGTTTGTGGAGCCGGAGGTCCTCAGTTCGATCCTGAGAGGCTGTACCATCCCCGACCACCGGGGAGTCCGGATGACCGCTACGCCCCCCGCGTGGGACCCCCTGCAGTACAATCGCTTCGAGCGCGAGCGCGATCGCGCGGCCCACGATCTGCTGGCGCGGCTGCCGCAAGGCCTGAGCCCGATGGAGATCTGGGATATCGGCTGCGGTCCCGGGCGCCAGGCGATCTGGCTGAAGCGACGGTATCCCGACGCCCGCGTGCATGGGCTGGACGCCAGCGCGACGATGCTGGCCGAGGCGCAGGCGCAGGCGCAGGGCGTCGAGGTCGACTGGCGGCTGGGCGACATCGCCGGCTGGTCGCCCCCGATTCCCGCCGACGTCATCTTCGCCAACGCCTCGCTGCACTGGCTGCCGGATCACAAGGGGCTGCTGCGGCGGCTGACGGCCCATCTGGCGCCCGGAGGCGTGCTCGCGGTGCAGATGCCCATGGCGCACGAGACGCGCCATCACGAGCTGATGCGCGAGGTCGCCGGCGAGGGGCCGTGGGCGGCGGCGCTGGCCGGGGTTCCGACGATCGCGCCGTTGCTGCAGCCGGAGGCCTACTACGCCGTGCTGGCGGACGGCTGCGGAGAGGTCGACATCTGGTCCACCACCTATCTGCAGGCGCTGACGGGGGCGGATGCGGTGCTGGAATGGATGAAGGGGACGGCGCTGCGGCCCTATCTCGCCGCCCTGACAGACGAGGTCATGCGGCGGGCGTATCTCGACGCGCTCGGCGCGCGCCTTTCCGAGGCCTTTCCGCGGCGGCCGGACGGAGTGACCCTGATGCCGTTTCCGCGTCTGTTTCTGGTGGCGCGGAAAGGCTGACGGGATTGCGGCGGCGCAGGTGGGTGACCGGCCGGTCGAGGCCCGCGAGCCCGTCCCGCGTCGCGCTGTAGCCGGCGTCCACCCCGGCCTCGAACCCCTTCCAGTCGCGGATGTCGAGCCCGTCGGGCGTCGGCTGGATCAGCAGGTCCGTGGCGGCGCGGGAGCTTTCGAGGTCGGCGTCGGTCGTCAGGGTGGCCGAACGCATCAGGATCGAGACGATCGGCGGGCCGCGGCGCCAGGCGCCGGTGGCGATCAGCCGCCAGATCGACGGAGGGTGCTCGATCATGTCGGGGTCGACGCCGCGGGTTTCAGACATGTCGACGCCGATCACGGGGCCGGAGTTCATCTGCCGCATCACCTCGGCCGGCAGGTTCTTCAGCACCGCGCCGTCGACCAGCACCTGACCGTCCATCACCACCGGCGGAAGGATGCCGGGGATGGCGATCGAGGCCCGCATGGCCCGCCGCATCAGGCCGCGCCGATGCACCTCCAGCTTGCCGCTGGTCAGGTTGGTCGAGGCGGCGAAGAAGGGCCGGTGCAGATCGGCCAGATCGATGTCGCCATAGGCTTCGTGCAGCAGGCGGTCGACCTTGCGGGCCCGGGTCATGGCCAGCATCGGGAAGGTGATGTCCGACAGGGGATCGCTCTGCACGAAGGCCTTGCGGATGCGGGCCTCCAGCTCCTCCTGCGACCAGTTCAGCGCCGGCCCGGCGGCGATCACCGCCCCCATCGAGGCGCCGCCGACGAAGTCGATCGGGACGCCCGCCTCGCGCAGGGCCCGAAGGGCGCCGATGTGGGAATAGGCGCGCGCGCCGCCGCCCGACATGACCACGCCCACGGCCGAGCCGGTGATGACGCGGCCCATGCGTTCGGCGTCGGCCTGATCGCCCTCGACGGCCTGGAACCAGCGCCCCGGCGCGACGGCGTCGAGCCAGACCGAGGTGTTGGCGGGATGGGCCATGCGCGGGTCGCGCAGCAGGATCAGGTCGGTGCGGCGCTGGGCGTCGAGCACGCCGGCATGGGGCATGGGCCGGTTCGGCGGCGCCATCAGCCCGGCCCCGACGACGAAGACCCGGTCGACCTGACGGGCGCACAGGGCGGCCCAGGCCGGCTCGTCCATTTCGGCGACATAGAGGACGAAATCGTGAGCGTCCTCGACCCGGCTGAACCATTCGGAGGCGGACGACAGCGCCGACTGGTCGATGACCTGGCAGGTGAAGCCATCGGCCTCCACGGCGGCGGCGATGCGCTCGACGAAGGCGCGGATCGGGCGCGGGCGGGCCGAGATGAAGCCGAACACGCTGGGCTCGCCGCCCCCGGAGCGCCGGTCGCGAGCGCGCTGGATCATCAGCCGGGACAGTTCGACCATGAGGTCGGGCTCGGTGCGGGCGGCCTCGAAGAAGGCGTCGCGAGGCAGGGCCAGGATTTCGGAATCGCGCAGGGCGACCACGTCGGCGGTGTGCCGGGTGCCAGCCAGCATGGCCATCTCGCCGACCGGCTCGCCGGGGCGGATGACGCCGACGAACTGGGGCGGGCGGGCCTCGTCGTGGTCGCGGCGGAAGACGCCGAGGCGGCCCGAGCGCAGCAGGTAGAGGGTGTCGGCGACGTCGTTCTCGGCGAACAGGGTCTCGCCCCCGGTCAGGGCGAACCAGCTGGCGCGCGTGTTCCTGCCGCCCTCGAAGATGCGGTGCAGGGCGTCTTCCAGACGGTCGGAGCGCGGGGCGGGCATCAGGGGAGGATAACGGGAGTCGGCGGGAGGAAGCGAGGCGGCAGGCAACAGGCGGCGGGCGGCAGGACGTTGAGGCGGACGCGGACCGAACGGACCATCCGCTTCTTCGGCCCCGGCGACGGTCGCCTGCCGCCTGTCGCCTGCTGTCTCACCACGCCCCCATTTCCCGCAGCCGTTTCGCCAGGTCCTCCGGCACCTCGCCGGCGTCGAGGGTGGACAGGTCGGGCGGGGCGTCCTTCGGCTCGAGGTAACGCCAGCCCTGGAAGGGACGGCGGGCCTGGGGGGCGGTGCGGACGACCTCGGGCGAGAGTTTGATGTGGCACATGCTCGTCTTGCCCTCGCCCCTGGTCGAGATATCCAGGATGGGCATGCGGCAGGCGACGGAGCCCTTGATGACCCAGAACAGGGAGCCGCCGTCCTCGAGCTCGGCGGCGCGCTTCGGCGTCATGCGGGTGTGGACGGTGAGCCATTCCCCTTTCGAGGCGCGGCGCTCCAGCGTCTCGACCCTGGCGACGCCGACGCACAGCTTGATCATGTGAAGGGACATGGGCCGGGATTAGCATTCTTCGGGTTCGGGGCGGGAGACATGGCGACGGCCAGGGTCTAGAAAAAGGCCATGAAGATCGGACGGCGCAGCATGATCGCGGGAATGGCCGGACTGGCCAGCCTCGGCCTCGCGCCGCCGGTGCGGGCATGGGCGAGAGGGACGGCGATGTACGGACTGATCGGCAGGATGACGGCGATCGAGGGTCAGCGTGACGCGCTGACGGCGATCCTGCTGGAGAGCCTCGGGCGGATGCCGGGCTGCCTCAGCTACGTCGTGGCCCATGACCCGGCGGACGATCACGCCATCTGGGTGACCGAGGTATGGATCGACGAGGCGGCGCACCGGGCCTCGCTGCAGCTTCCCGAGGTTCGGGAGGCGATCCGCCGGGGCAGGCCGCTGATCGCCACCTTCGGCGACGCCCAGGTGACCGCACCGGTGGGCGGGGTGGGACTGCTTCAGCCCTGATCCTCCGCCGCCCGGACGACCGCCAGCACGGCGCCGTCCGTGACCTGGTCGCCGACGGCGACGCCGACGGTCTCGACCACGCCGTCGAAGGGGGCGATGAGAGCGTGCTCCATCTTCATGGCCTCGAGCACCACGATCGGCGCGCCGCGGGCGACCGTATCGCCGGCCATGGCGGGCGTGGCGACGATCTTGCCGGGCATGGGCGCGCGGAGGGCGCCGTCGGAGGCGGGGCCGCTGCCGGCGCCGGTCTTGTGCAGGATCGGCTCGAATTCCCAAGCCTGGCCGTCGTGGAACAGCACCGGTTCGTCGATGACGCGGCTGAGTTCGCGGTCCGGTCGGCCGTCATGGATCAGGGTGACGCCGCCCGTCAGGACGTAGGCGTCCATCGTCGTCTCGCCGAGATCCACCGTCCAGTAGCTGCCATGCTCTTCGGGGGTCAGGCGGCCCTCGATCAGCGCGCCGTTGAGGCGGGCCCGGTGAGGGGCGGGCCGCGCGCCGTTCATGCGGAAGCCGTAGAGGCCCGCGGCGGTCGGGGCCCAGGGGCCGCCGCCGCGGCCGGGCCGATCTGACGGACGGACCCATTCCTCGGCGTGGTGAGCGTCGGCGGCGAGGATCGCGAGGGCGGCGGCCTGGATCTCCGGCGCCGGTTCGATGGAGGTCAGGGTCGACTCCTCGGCGGCGATGAAACCTGTGTCGACGTCGCCAGAGATGAAGCGCGGATGCTCAAGGCAGCGTTTGAGGAAGCCGGCGTTGGCGCGGACCGGCCAGACCCCGACTTCGCCGCACGCCGCGGCCAGTTGGGCCGCGGCCGCTGCCCGGGTGTCGGCGTGGACGATCAGCTTGGCGATCATCGGGTCGTAGAACTGGCTGACCTCGCTGCCCCAGGTCACGCCCGTGTCGACGCGGATGTCCTCGGGCAGATGGAAATGCTCCAGCCGGCCGATGCTGGGCAGGAAGCCGTTGGCCGGGTCCTCGGCGTACAGCCGCGCCTCCATGGCCCAGCCGTTCAGGGGGATGTCGGCCTGCTTCAGCGGGATGGGCTCGCCAGCGGCGACGCGCAGCTGCCATTCGACCAGGTCGACGCCGGTGATGGCCTCGGTGACCGGATGCTCGACCTGCAGCCGGGTGTTCATCTCCATGAACCATATGCGGTCAGCCTTGAGGCCGTCGGAGGCGTCGGCGATGAATTCGATGGTCCCGGCGCCCTCGTAGTTCACGGCCTTCGCGGCGCGGACGGCGGCGTCGGTGACGGCCTTGCGGACCGCAGCGTCCATGCCGGGGGCAGGGGCCTCCTCGATGACCTTCTGGTGGCGCCGCTGCAGGGAGCAGTCGCGCTCGTGCAGGTGGACGACATCGCCGTGGCTGTCGCCGAAGACCTGCACCTCGATGTGGCGCGGGCGGGTGATGTATTTCTCGATCAGGACGCGCGGGTCGCCGAAGGAGGACTGGCCCTCGCGCTGTGCGCTGGCGAGGCCGTCGGCGAAGTCCTCGGCGCGGTCGACCTTCTTCATCCCCTTGCCGCCGCCGCCGGCGACGGCCTTGATCAGCACCGGATAGCCGATGGCGTCGGCCTCCTTCTTCAGACGCTCCGCAGACTGGTCCTCGCCGAGGTAGCCGGGGGTGACGGGCACGCCGGCCTCGATCATCAGGCTCTTGGCCGCGTCCTTGAGGCCCATGGCGCGGATGGCCGCGGGCGGCGGGCCGATCCAGACGAGGCCGGCGGCCATGACCGCCTCGGCGAAGTCGGCGTTTTCGCTGAGGACGCCGTAGCCCGGGTGAATGGCCTCGGCGCCGGTCTGTTTCGCGGCGGCGAGGACTTTCGCCGCGTCCAGATAGGACTCGCGGGCGGGGGCCGGGCCGATCAGCACCGCCTCGTCGGCCTCGCGCACGTGCAGGGCGTCGGCGTCGGCTTCGGAATGGACGGCGATGGTGCGCAGGCCCATGCGGCGGGCGGTGCGGAACACACGGCAGGCGATCTCGCCGCGATTGGCGACCAGGACGGATTTGAACATGGCGTTTTCTTAGAGGGGCGAAGGGCGGGGGGCTAGGGGCCAGGCAGCAGGCGGCAGGCACGAGTCTTCGCCGCTTCGTCCGAAGCGGTTGGGGAGGGCGCGGGACAGCCGGGCCTCGCCCGGATGCGTTGTGGTTTTACCGTTTCGACGAGACAGGCTGCCCCGCGCAGTCGTTTTCCACACGCCCTCCGACTGGCGGCCCTGCGTCCGGGCCTCTGACGGATCGCCCCGGCCGCCTTGCGACGACCGGAACGGGACGGCCTTACCCCCGCATCGCGAGGCCATCTGACCGCACCTCAAGGCGCGCGGCGA
>NZ_DASWTO010000200.1:0-1671 GCF_036402095.1 Brevundimonas sp.
CCGGCCGCGATCGCCTCACCCCGCCGGTCGCGGGCGCCCCTTCCGTCCGGTTCGGCGGCCGGTCGAGCGGCTGGCGCTGGCGCGGCGACGCGATCGAGGCGCGCGCCCCCGCCGCCGCCCGCGTCGCCTGGACCGGGCCGCTCGAGGGCTGGGGCCGTGTGGTGATCCTCGATCTCGGTCCCGGCTGGCTCGCCGTCGTCTCGGGCCTTGAGGAGGTCGCGGTCGAGACCGGCGCCCGCGTCGCCGACGGCCAGACGCTGGGCCGCTCCGCCCCCGACGGCGAGATCGCCTTCGAACTCCGCCGCGACGAACGGCCGGTCGACCCCGGGCCGTGGCTCCGGTGAGGGCTTAAAGCTTAGGGCTTAGGGCTTAGGGCTTAGGGCTTAGGGCTCAGGAGGGGGCGAGAATGCGACCAACCGCCCCTCCTCATTCCTAATTCCTAATTCCTAAGCCCTACGCCCAACGCCCTAAGCCCTCCCAAGCGAATCCGCTTCCCAACCCCCGATGACGCTGATTTTATCGGCGGACCGGCGATCGGCCACGATTTGGTCGCCGGAGGCCTCATTACTCACGCTGTTCAGGCCGCCTCCCCGGCCCGCTGGAAGAAGACCGCATGCGCAAATTGCTGATGATCGGCGCCGCCGCCGCCACCGTGGTCGGCCTCGGGGCGGCCACGACCGCCGGACAGACGCCGCGCAATGAGGCCTTCCGCCTCATCGGCCTGTTCGGCGACGCCCTCGCCACGGTCGAGCGCGACTATGTGGTGCCGGTCGACGACAAGAAGCTGATCGAGGCCGCCCTTCAGGGCATGATGGGCGCGCTGGACCCGCATTCGGCCTATCTGCCGCTCAAGGGCTACAACGAGCTGCGCGAGCGCACCGAGGGCCAGTATTCCGGCGTCGGCCTGACCATCTCCTCCGAAGGCGGGCTGGTGAAGATCATCTCGCCCATGGACGGCGGCCCCGCCGCCCGCGCCGGCGTCCAGGCCGGCGACGTCATCTCGGCCATCGAGGGCCAGAACTCGTCCGGCCTGACCGTCAGCCAGGTGTCGGAAAAGCTGCGCGGCGCCCCGGGCACCTCGGTCAAGGTCACCTTCCTGCGCGACGGCGAGGAGCCGCGCGAGGTCGTCCTGACCCGCGAGATCATCAAGATCGATTCCGTCACCGGCCGCATCGAAGGCGATTTCGCCGTGCTGCGCGTCTCGACCTTCAACGAGAACACCGGCCGCGAGCTGGGCGAGGTCATCGCCCGGCTGAAGACGGAGAACCCGGCCCTCAAGGGCTATGTGCTGGACCTGCGCAACAACGGCGGCGGTCTGCTCGACGCGGCCATCGCCGTATCGGACGCCTTCCTCGAGCGCGGCGAGATCGTCAGCCAGCGCGGCCGCCAGCCCGATCAGATCGTCCGCTACGCCGCCCGCCCGGGCGACCTGACCGGCGGCCTGCCGATCGTGGTGCTGATCAACTACGGCTCCGCCTCGGCCTCCGAGATCGTCGCCGGGGCCCTGAAGGACCACCAGCGCGCCACCATCATCGGCCTGACCAGCTTCGGCAAGGGTTCGGTGCAGAGCGTCATCCCGCTCCGCGGCGGGGCCGACGGCGCCCTGTCGATCACCACGGCGCGCTACTACACGCCGTCGGGCGCCTCGATCCAGAAGATCGGCATCGAGCC
>NZ_DASWTO010000201.1:0-23456 GCF_036402095.1 Brevundimonas sp.
CCGACATGGCCGGACATCTTCGCCCTCGGCGTCTGCATCGCCATTCCGCCGACGGGACCCACGCCGGTGCCGGTCGGCGTGCCCAAGACCGGCTTCATGATCGAGAGCATGGTCTCGGCCATCTCGGCCAATCTGAAGCAGATTCTCGACGGCGACGAACCGACGAACGAGGCCACCTGGAACGCCATCTGCCTGGCCGATTTCGGCGACGGCGGCGTGGCCTTCATGGCCCAGCCGCAGATCCCGCCGCGCAACATAAACTGGTCGGCCAGCGGCCGCTGGGTGCATGCGGCCAAGGTCGCCTTCGAAGGCTACTTCCTGCACAAGGTCCGCAAGGGTCAGGCCGAACCGCTTTACGAGAAGCTGGCCCTCGACCTGATCGGCGCCCACAAGCTGCGTCGCGTCACCCCGTCCCCATCTGTCCCGGAGAGCCGTCCATGAACTTGGACAAAGCCGTCATGCTGTTCGCCGCCTTCGTGGTGCTGACCAGTCTCGCCCTGGCCCACTGGGTGCATCCGGCCTGGATCTGGCTGACCGTGTTCGCCGGCGCGAATCTGGCCCAGGCATCGGTCACGGGCTTTTGCCCGGCGATCGCCTTCCGGCGTCTCGGCCTGCGCCCCGGCCAGGCCTTCCGCTAGCGTGGGTCCGGACCGGGCGCCCCGGCCCGCCCCGCAGACCCTCCCGGCGGCCCGCCTGACCCTGAGGCGCGGCCAGTGGGAAGGCGCGCCACAAGGCTCTAGGCTGGCGGCCGGGGAATCACCCGCGGGTGACGAGGGAAACCGATGGCCAGCACGCCCAGATCGCCGCGCGGCGCCAAGCCCGCGCCGAGGCCTGTCAAGGCTGCCCCCGGCGTCTCGGTCCCCGATCCGGTGGAGCCGCCGCCGCCGCCGCGGGCGAAACGGCCTTTGTGGACGCACCTCTATTTCCAGGTGCTGTTCGCCATCGCCCTTGGCGCCCTGATCGGTCATTTCTGGCCCGCCTTCGGCGAAAGCCTGAAACCGTTGGGCGACGCCTTCATCCGGCTGGTGAAGATGATCATCGCGCCGGTGATCTTCCTGACCGTGGCGACTGGCATCGCCCACCTGCGCGACCTCGGGAAACTGGGCAAGGTGGTGGGCAAGGCCTTCGCCTATTTCCTGACGGTCTCGACCCTCGCCCTGATCATCGGCCTGATCGTGGCCAATCTCGTGCGGCCCGGAGACGGCATGAACGCCGACCCGGCCACCCTCGATCCGGCGGCGGTGGGCGACTACGTGCAGAAGGCGCACGACACCGACATCGTCGCCTTCCTGATGAACATCATCCCCGAGACCGTGGTCGGCGCCTTCGCCGGCGGAGAGATCCTGCAGGTGCTGTTCTTCGCCATCCTGTTCGGCGTCTCGCTGGCGGTGATCGGCGAGCGGGCCCAGCCGGTCATGACCGTGCTCGAGAGCGTCTCCGAGGCCTTCTTCAAACTGGTCGCCATCCTGATGAAGGCGGCGCCGGTCGGGGCCTTCGGCGCCTTCGCCTTCACCATCGGCCGTTACGGCATAGATTCCGTGATCAACCTCGCCGCCCTGGTGGCGACCTTCTACGTTACCTCCGCCCTGTTCGTGGTCGTGGTGCTGGGCGCGATCGCCCGCGCCAACGGCTTCTCGATCTTCAGGCTGGTCCGCTACCTGAAGGAGGAGCTGCTGCTGGTGCTCGGCACCTCCTCGTCTGAGGCGGCCCTGCCCAGCCTGATCGAGAAGATGGGCCGTGCCGGCTGCGACCGGTCGGTGGTCGGACTGGTGGTGCCGACCGGATATTCCTTCAACCTCGACGGCACCAACATCTACATGACGCTGGCGGCCCTGTTCATCGCCCAGGCCTGCGGCGTCGACCTGTCCCTGGGCGATCAGCTGCTGCTGCTGGCCGTGGCCATGCTCAGTTCCAAGGGCGCCGCGGGCGTCACCGGCGCGGGCTTCATCACCCTGGCGGCGACGCTGGCCGTCGTCCCGTCGGTGCCGGTCGCGGGCATGACGCTGATCCTCGGCGTCGACCGCTTCATGAGCGAGTGCCGCGCCCTGACCAACTTCATCGGCAACGCCGTCGCCACCATCGTCGTGGCGAAGTGGGAGAGGGGGCTCGACCGTGACGCACTGGATCGGGCCCTGGCGGGCGGGCCGACGCCCGTCGCCATCGGCGCCGCCGAGACCGACGACGACTAGCCCCGGGCCGCGCGTTCCAGTTCGGCGATGTTCAGCCGCTTCATCTCCATCATGGCGTCGAACACGCGCTTGCGGACGCCCTCGTCCGGGTCCGCGAGCAGACGATTCATCGCATAGGGCACGATCTGCCACGACAGGCCGTAGCGGTCCTTGACCCAGCCGCACTGCTCGGCTTCGGGTACGGCGGACAGGGCGTTGGTCAGGCGGTCGACTTCGGCCTGGTCCTCGCAGTCGATCTGCAGCGAGACGGCCTCGTTGAATTTGAACATAGGGCCGCCGTTCAGGGCGGTGTAGCGGGCGCCCGCGAGGGTGAACTCGACCAGCAGGACGTCGCCGGCCTTGCCGCTGGGATAATCGCCCGGCGAGCGGATCACGGCGTCGACCCGCGAGTCCGGAAGCAGCGAGACATAGAAGTTCACGGCTTCCTCGGCCTGTTTGTCGAACCACAGGCAGGGAATGACCTTCTGGCGCGGGGGGAGGGCGGACATGGCGGTCTCCTTTTGAAGTTGCCGCTGACCTTGTATTAAACTAACAAGTTAAATGCAAGGGCTGCTGGAAGGCTTTTCAGGGGACGACGGCGGGCCGCAGGAGGAAATGGCTGTGAACGTGGACGAGCAGATCGAGCGATACATTTCCGGTCAGGCGCCGGCGAAGACCGAGGAATTGCGGCTGCTGCACCGGCGCATTCTCGAGATTTCGCCCGACGCCAGGATCTGGTTCCTCGACGGCAGGAACGACGACGGCAAGGTCGTGTCCAATCCGAACATCGGATACGGGTCGGAGACGCTCCGCTACGCCGACGGTGGTTCGAGACCCTTCTACAAGATCGGCCTCAGCGCCAATACGTCCGGGGTGTCCGTCTACGTCATGGGTCTCAAGGACAAGACCCATCTCTCAAAGTCGTACGGGGCGCGGCTCGGGAAGGCCCGGATCACCGGATATTGCATCAGTTTCAGGTCCGTGAGGGACCTGGACCTCGACGTATTCGACGAGATCGTGGCGGACGCGATGCGTGGCGGCTGACGTCGGCGCCGAACTGTGAGAGAGGCCTGCGGTCTGAAATGAAAGGAGCGCTCATGCCGCTGACGATGTTCGGCATCCCCAACTGCGACACGGTCAGGAAAGCCCGCCTGTGGCTGGACCAGCACGGCATCGCCTACGCTTTTCACGACTACAGGAAGGCGGGCATCGACCGCCCGCGTCTCGAACAGTGGGTCGAGACCCACGGCTGGGAGACGGTGCTGAACCGGTCCGGCACGACCTTCCGCGCCCTGCCCGACGCGGACAAGGCGGACCTGACCGCCGACAAGGCGATCCGCCTGATGCTGGCCCAGCCGTCAATGATCAAGCGCCCGGTGCTGGACCTCGGCGACCGCACCCTGGTCGGCTTCAAGCCGGACCTCTACGCCGCGGCCGTCGCCTGATCAGCGCGTCAGGGTGAACTGGACCGCTTCGCCCGATTGGGCGTCCGGGCTGAGCCAGACGTCGAACAGGCCCGGTTCGACAGTCGGCCGCAGGTCCTGGCCGAGGAACAGCAGATCGGCGAATCTCAGCGGCAGGCTGACCTCGAGCGAACCGCCCGCCGGCACGGTCACACGGCGGAAGCCCTTGAGCAGACGTCCCGGCTGGGTGATCGAGGCCGCGCGGTCGCGGATATAGAGCTGGACCACCTCCGACGCCTCGCGCGAGCCGCCGTTGCTCAGGGTCACCGAGGCCGTGAGGTCGCCGTTCCAGGCCATCGTCGGGGCCGACAGCCGCACGGCCGAATACCGCACCGGCGCATAGGTCAGGCCGTGGCCGAACGGGTAGAGGGCGGTGTTCGAGGTCTCGCGGAACTGCGCCTTGAAGCCCTCGCCGCGGGCCGTGGCCGGGCGGCCGGTGGTCTTGTGCGCATAATGGAACGGCGACTGGCCCGAGAAATGCGGGAAGCTGACCGGCAGCCGGCCGGTCGGGGCGTGGTCGCCGAACAGCACGTCGGCGACGGCGTGGCCGGTCTCGGAGCCGAGGAACCAGGTCGCGAGAATGGCCGGGGCCGCCTTGACCGCCCCCGTCAGCTCCATGGCCCGGCCATGGCGCAGCAGCACGACGACCGGCTTGCCCGTCGCCGCCACCGCCTCGGCCAGGGCCAGCTGGGGCTCGGGGATGCCGATGTCGACGCGCGACTGCGACTCCGCCGACATGTTCTGGCTCTCGCCGATGGCCAGCAGCACCACGTCGGCCTGTCCGGCGGCGATCACCGCGGCCTCGATCCCGCCCTCCAGCGGGGCCTCGACATCGGACCCCTTGACCACCGTCAGCGACGTCCCGTCGGCCAGCGCCGCGCGCAGGCCCTGTTCCAGCGACACGGCCAGAGTCTCGTCCCTGAAGATCGACCACGGTCCGAACAGATCGGTCCTGTCGGCCCCGAACGGCCCGATCAGGGCGATGCGCCTGCCGCTCTTCGGCAGCGGCAGCAGGCCCCCCTCGTTCTTCAGCAGCACGATCGACTTGCGCCCGGCCTCGCGCGCCAGCGCCAGATGCTCGCGACTGCCGGTCACCCGCCGCTCGATGCGAACGTCGGCGCCCCGATAGGGGTTCTCGAACAGGCCCAGCGCCATCTTGGTCATCAGCACCCGGCGGACGGCCTCGTCCACCCGCGCGACCGGCACGTCGCCCGACTGCACCAGCTCCGGGATGTGCTTGATGTAGAGACCGCTCTTCATCGACATGTCGACCCCGGCCATCAGGGCGATGCGCGCCGCGTCGCGCCCGTCGGCGGCGAAACCGTGGGCGATCAGCTCCGCTTCCGAGGTGTAGTCGGACACCACGAAGCCCGCGAAGCCCCATTCGCCGCGCAGGATGTCGGTCAGCAGCCACCTGTTGCCGCTGGTCGGCACCCCGTTCAGGTCGTTGAAGGCGCTCATGGTGGACAGGGCGCCGGCGTCGAAGGCGGCCTTGAACGGCGGCAGATAGATCGAGCGCAGCGCCAGTTCGCTCATGTCGGTGGAATTGTAGTCGAGGCCGGACTCGGCGGCGCCGTAGGCCGCGAAATGTTTGGGACAGGCCAGCAGCGAGGACCACGCCTTCAGGTCCTCGCCCTGGAAGCCTTTCGTCCGGGCCGCCGCGAACAGATTGCCCAGCAGCACATCCTCGCCTGCGCCCTCGACGACCCGGCCCCAGCGCTGGTCGCGGCCGATGTCGACCATTGGCGCATAGGTCTGGTGCACGCCTGCGGCCCCGCCCTCGACCGCCGCCGCCCGGGCCGTGCGCATGGCCAGGTCGGGGTCCCAGCTGGCCGCCTCGCCGAGCGGCACGGGGAAGGTCGTGCGCAGGCCGTGGATGATGTCGGCGGCGAACAGCAGCGGGATGCCCAGCCGGCTGTCCCGCACCGCCATCTCCTGCACCAGTCGCGTCGACGCCGCGCCGACGCCGTTGAACAGGGCCCCGATCCGGCCGGCGCGGATTTCGGCGGCGGTCTGGCTCTGGTCGGCGTCCAGCGTGTCGCCGGGATTGACGCCCTCGGGCCGCCAGCGGAACGGATCGTTCTGCAGCGTCAGCTGGCCGGCCTTCTCCTCGATCGTCATGCGGGCGATCAGGGCGTCGACCCGCTGCAGGTTCGCCGCGGCCTGCGCCGCCGCGATGCGCGGGGCCATCATCATCCCCGCCGCCAGCGCACCCCCGGCCAGAAGCGTGCGACGGGTCGGGGCGGGCAGGGGCGAGTGACGCATGTAACCGGTTCCAACTGGAAGACGACGCAGGACTAACCGCCGGGCCGCGCCGCGCCTACCCTTGGCCGATCACAAGGCGTTGCGGCCGGTCGCCGGTCAGCGCCGCTGGCGCAGCCAGGCGATCAGCGCCGTGCGTTCGGCGGCGCTCCCGCCCTGATAGGGCATGGTCGTGCCGGGGACGACCGCCTCGGGGTCGGCCAGGAACCGCTCCAGCGTGGCCTCGTCCCAGACCAGCCCGCGACGCCCGGCCGCCCGCATCGCGTCCGAATAGGCGAACCCCTCCACGGCGCCTGCGCCGCGACCGACCACACCCCGCAGGCCGGGGCCCGGGCTCCGGTCGTCGTTCCACAGCGAGTGGCAGGCGGCGCAGCGCTGGAAGGCCCGCGCGCCCGGATCCGGGGATGCCTGGCCCGGTGGTGTGGCCAGCATCAGAAGCAGCAGGGCCAGCACCCGTCAGTCGCCGTACCGGATGACGACCAGCCGGTCCGTTCCCGATTCCGCGCCCCAGACCTCGCCCGGCCGGCCCAGCATCTGGCGCACGTTCGCGCCAGGCCGGTCGCTGGGAAAGCTCTCGAAGGTCTCGCTCACCGGGTCGAACCGGACGATGGCGTTGGCGGCGAAGTCGGTGAGCCAGACCTTGTCCGTCTCGTCGACATAGACCGAATAGGTCTTCGGCGCCTCGCCCGGCAGTTTCCACTGCCGCCACGAGCCGTCGCGCGGGTCGTGGACGCTGACGTTGCCGCTGTTCCACTCGCTGACCCACAGCCGCCCCTGGCTGTCCGACCAGATGCGCCGCGCGCCTTGGTTCGGCGTCGGCGGCTCGACGATGGTGGCCGCGCCGCTGTCGAGATCGACCTTCGCGATGTGGTTGCCGGCCAGCGAGGCGTACCAGATGTCGCCCGAGGGCGTCGCCGTAACGCCGTAGGGGCCCCGGCCCCGCGGCGCCTGCCACACCTTCATGTCGTCGGTCGCCGGATCCAGCCGTCCATAGAAGCCGGTCTGACCCGTGAACCAGATGCGGCCGCGCCCGTCGAAGGCGGCCGTGTTCATATTGATCGGGCCGGACTGCTCCGGCAGCGGCCAGACCTTGACCTCCCGCGTCCGGCGGTCGACGCGGACGATGGCGTTCTGGCCGCCGTCCGTGATCCAGGCGTTGCCGTCCGGGCCGACGATCACGCCGTGCGGCGCCGAGCCTTCGCCCAGAGGGACGATCGTCGTCTCTCCGGTTTCAGGATCGAGAATGCCGTGGGCGCCCCCGCGCTGGACGGTCCACCAGACTTCCTTGCCGTCGGCCGTGACGGCGACGTCATGGGCCCGGCCGCCGGGCGGCACATCGAAGTAGCGCACCTCCTGCGCCCTGGCGGGGGCGGGCAGGGCGCAGGCGCCCAGGCTGCAGGCCGCCACCGGGGCGGCGAGGGCGATCCAGAAACGGTTCACGGCGGCGACCTCCTCGGCTTGACGGGAGATCATAGCGCAAATCCGCGCGGGTTCAGCCCTCGACCTCGGTCTCCGGCCGGTCGTGGCCGTCAGCGCGTTCGGTGATCCAGCGTCCCGATGCATCGGCGTATTCGATCAGAGCGTCCTCGTCGGGCACCTTCTGCTCCCGGGCCGCCGCCGCCGCCGCGGCTCGCGCCGAGTCGTGATCAGGATAGGTCTCGGAGAAGGTGTCGCCCAGCCGGTAGGCCCAGCCTCCGTCATGTTCGACGATGCGATAGGTGATCTGGACCATCAGCGTTCTCCAGCAGTCCGGGCGAGGCGATATCGGGCGCCGACAAGGCAACGTGACCGGGGCCGGGCGGTTGCCGCGAGCGCGTACGCGAACGTACGCAGGTCCAGCCTCGCCGCCTTCCGCCGGGGAGTCGAGCCGCCTTACGAAAGTTTCACCTGCCGCCCCGCATCCGCACGCCGCCCCCGGCGCCTCTTGTCGTCAGAAGGCCGAAGCATCACGCTCCGGTTTCGAGAAAGAGGGGATACCCACATGGACATGACGCCCATCCTGATCGTCGCCATCGTCTTCAGCGCGATCACCGCCATCATCTTCGGCCCGAGCTACCTGAAATCGCGCGAACGCCGCGAGATTCAGACCACGGTCCGCCACGCCATCGACAAGGGCCAGCAGCTCCCGCCCGACCTCATCGACGCCATGACCCGGGACGTGGCCAGCAAGCTGCCCTCCCGGACCCGCGACCTGCGCCGCGGCGTCATCTGGCTGGCCGTCGGCGTCGGCATCGCCGCCTTCGGCTTCCTCAGCGATCTCGGCTGGGACGACCACGACCTGGACCAGATCGGCAACGGCCTGCTGGGCGTCGCCGCCATCCCGGTCACCATCGGCCTGGCCTTCATCGTCCTCAGCTTCTTCAACCCGAACAAGGAGTAGGGGTCGGGACGACAGGGGGACATATCCATGACCCAGGCCTTGGTCGACCGGCACGACGTCGAGCTCGCCGCCCTCGCGGCGGCGGGCGGACGGCGGGAGTTCGGAGAACTCGTGCGCCGTCACGGTTCGGCGGTGCGCGCGCTTCTTCGGCGGATGGGGGCCCAGCCCTCGCTCGCCGACGACATCGCCCAGGACGCCTTCATCCAGGCGTTCCAGCGATGCGGAGAGTTCCGGGGCGAAGGCACGTTCGCGGCCTGGGTCAAGCGGATCGCGGCGCGGCTCTACATCAAGCGGGTCGCCAAGGAAGCCCGCTACATCGCTGAAGTCGAACAGGAAGAGGTCGCGCCCGCCGCCGATCAGGCGGGTCTGATGGACCTCGACGAAGCCCTCAAGGCGCTCAGCGAACCGGAACGGCTCTGCGTCTCTCTTTGTCACGGAGCGGGCATGGCGCACCCCGAGATCGCCTCCGCCCTGAATTTGCCACTCGGCACGGTGAAGTCTCATGTCAAACGTGGTCTGGATAAACTCCGCGCGCGGCTCCAGCCGGAACCCGCTCAGCCCTTGGGGAGAACGCAGCATGTCGGCTGACGAGTTCGATCCCTTCGTGGAGCGTCTGTTCGCGCGCACGCCCGTCATGTCCGACGCGCCCCTGTTCACCGCCCGGGTCGAGCAGCGGCTGCAGAAGGGCTCCCGCATCCGCTTCCTCTCCCTGTCGCTGGCCGGCCTGATCGGCGGCGCCGTGGCGGTCCGCGAGACCATGACCGTCGACATCGACCTGGGAGCCGGCGACGGCGTCGTGGCCGGCGACGCCCTCGGCCAGGGCATCCAGTCCGCCTCGCTGAACGTGCAGGGCGCGATCCAGTCGGGTCTCGAACAGGTCGGCCTGGCCAATCTGGAACTCGGCTCCATGGGCGGGATGCAGCTGTTCTGGATCGCCGCCGGGGCCCTGATCGCCCTCGCCGCGGCCGGGGTGATGAAACTGTCGCAGGAGGTCTGATCCGCTCCCGTCATCCCCGGTCCGCGCGATCAGGGATGACGGGCGGGCCCGCCGGCCCTATCTAAGGGGCTCCGAACAGGAGGCCCGCCCGATGTCCAGCCAGAAGCAGGAAGCAGTCCGCCGCATCGCCGCTCCGGACATCCGCGCCCGCAAGGGCGGCGAGCCGATCGTCTGCCTGACCGCCTACGACGCCCCCACCGCCGCCCTGCTGGACGAACACTGCGACCTGCTGCTGGTCGGCGACAGCGTCGGCATGGTCGTTCACGGCATGCCAAACACCGTCGGCGTCACCCTCGAGATGATGATCCTGCACGGGCAGGCGGTGATGCGCGGCTCGAAGCGGGCCATGGTCGTCATCGACATGCCGTTCGGCTCCTACGAAGGCGGCAAGGAGCAGGCCTACGAGAACTGCGCCCGCGTCATGAAGGAGACCGGCGCCCAGGGCGTGAAGCTGGAAAGCGGCCCGACCGTCGCCGAGACCATCGCCTACTTGGTCCAGCGCGGCATCCCGGTCATGGGCCACGTCGGCCTGCGCCCCCAGGCGGTGCTCACCGACGGAGCGTTCAAGGCCAGGGGGCGCACCGACGAGGAGCGTCTGCGGGTCATGTCCGAAGCCGAGGCCACCGCCGACGCCGGAGCTTTCGCCATCGTCATCGAGGGCGTGGCCGAAGGCCTCGCCCGCGACATCACCGCGGCCGTGGACAAGCCGACCATCGGCATCGGCGCCTCCGCCGCCTGCGATGGCCAGATCCTCGTGACCCCCGACATGCTCGGCCTGTTCGACTGGACCCCGAAATTCGTCCGCCGCTACGCCGACCTGCGCACCGGCATCGACCGGGCCGTCGCCGCCTATGCCGCGGACGTCAAGGCCCGCCGTTTTCCTGCCGAAGTCGAGACCTACTTCTCGAAAAAGCCGGTTTCGCCGTAACGGCCGCGTTGCGGCGGCTGATGCGAGCCTCTAGGGTCCGGCCGGTTGGATTTTCTGCGACTTTTGGGGCGACGCTACCGTGGTTGATGTCTTCGATCAGGTCGAGGAGGAGCTTCGCTCCGATCGATACAAGCGGCTGGCCCGCACCTGGCTGCCGGTTGTCGGCGGCGTGCTTCTGGTCGCCCTGATCGCCGCCCTGGCGTGGTGGGGCTGGCAGAAGATGGAGACCTCGAAGGCCGACAAGGCCTCGATCGCCTATCAGCGCGGTCTCGAGGCCCTCGAATCGAACAACCCGGTCGGGGCCGAGGCCGCCTTCAAGCAGGCCGCGGATGAAGGCAACGCCGCCTATAAGGCCCTGGCGCTGCAGCATCGCGCGGGCATCGCGGTGCAGGCCAACCGCATCCCCGACGCCGTCGCCCTGTTTGACGAGGCCGCCGGCGCCGCTCGCGATCCGCTGCTGGCCGACGGAGCCCGTCTGAAGGCCGTTCTGCTGCTGATGGACACCGCCAGTCTCGAAGACGTCCAGGGCCGGCTGGAACCCCTGATGGAAGACGACCGGCCGCTGCGCGCCTTCGCCCGCGACGCCCTGGCCATGGCCCAGCTGCAGCACGGCAAGATCGCCGAGGCCCGTCAGACGCTCGTGGTGCTCAAGAACAGCCTCGACACCCCGCGCGAGCTCGCCCAGCGCGCCGACCTGACGATCGCCGCCATCGATTCCGGCACTGCGCCCAACCTTGCGGGGATCATCGCCGCCATGGCCGAGCTGGAGGCCTCCGCCGCCAGCGCCGCCGGCCCGGCCCGGCCGCAACCGGGCCAATCCGCTCCGGCCGCTCCGGCCGCCCCGGTCCGCCCGTGAACCCCGCTTTCAGGACGTCCGCCATGAACCGCGTGCTCAAAGTCGCCCTGCTGTGCGGCCTCGCCGTCACCGTTGCCTCCTGCGGCACCGTCCGCAAAGTCCTGCCGTTCGGCCTCGGCGGCCCCGACGAGCCCCAGGCCACCGCAACCGAAGGCCAGCGCATTTCGGTGCTTGAGTTCGAACAGCAGCTCGCACCGTCGGCCGCCCTGTCGGGCCGGGACTTCTTCCTGCCGGGACCGCAGCCGGCCCTGGCCTGGACCCAGCCCGGCGGCAACCCCGAGAACGCCGTCGAGCACGTCACGGCCGCCCCCGACTTCGCCGTCGCCTGGCGTCGGGATATCGGCGCGGGCTCGTCGGACACCCGCCAGGTCATGGCGCCGGTCGTGGCCGACAACGGCCGCATCTTCGTGCTGGACGGCGAGGCCGGGGTCACCGCCGTGGACTCCTCCAGCGGCTCGGTGGCCTGGAAGGTCAGCGTCAAGCCGGACGAGAAGGAATTCCGGCGCAGCATGTTCAACCTCAACCCGTTCGGCGGCAGCTCGACGGGCGGCGGGTTCGGCGGCGGCGTCGCGGTCGGCGGCGGCAAGGTCTTCATCGCCTCCGGCTACCGCACCGTCAGCGCGGTCGATCAGGCCACCGGCGCGATCCTGTGGACCAGCCCCGTCGACGTGCCGATCCACGGCGCCCCCACCGTGTCCGGCGCCCGGGTCTATGTGGTCGACGTCGAGAACCAGATCTTCGCCTTCGACGTGAACACCGGCCAGCAGGTCTGGGCCTACCGCGGCATTCCCGAGCCGGCCCGCATCATGCGCGCGTCGAGCCCGGCGGTGACCGGGGACACCGTCATCGCGCCGTTCTCCTCCGGCGAACTCGTGGCCCTGCGCGCCGCGACGGGCCAGCCGGTCTGGCAGCAGGTGCTGTCGCGCACCAGCCGCACCAGCGCCCTGTCTGAAATCCGCGATATCGCCGGCCGTCCCGTGGTCAGCCGCGGCGTCGTCTACGCTGTCGGCCATTCCGGCGTGATGTCGGCCATCGACGTCCGCACCGGCCAGCCCAAGTGGCAGCTGCCGGTCGCCGGCGTCAACGCGCCCCTGCCGGTCGGCGACGTGGTCTACGTCGTGTCGAAGGCGGGCGAGCTGACCGTGGTCAACCGCGAGACCGGACAGGTCTACTGGACCCGCGACCTCAACGAGGGGCGCACCCGTCAGGAGGGCGGCTTCTTCGGCCTGTTCGACCGTACGGTGCGGCCGGTCTGGTCGGGCCCGCTGCTGGCCTCGAACCGGCTGGTGCTGGTCAATTCCGACGGCGAACTCGTGGCCTTCGATCCCAAGACCGGTCTCCAGACCGCCTCGGTCCGCCTCGGCGGCCCCGCCTTCATCGCTCCGGCCGCCTACAACGGCGCCCTCTATGTGCTCACCGACCGGGGCCAGCTGGTCAGCATTCGCTGACCCCATAGCTCCCGAACTGCGTTAGAAGGCCGACATGGCTCTCAAAGTCGCCATCGTCGGCCGCCCCAACGTGGGCAAGTCGACATTGTTCAACCGCCTCGTCGGCAAGCGCCTCGCGCTGGTCGACGACCGCCCCGGCGTGACCCGTGACCGGCGCTACGCCGATGGCAATATCGGCGACATCGACCTGACCCTGATCGACACCGCCGGCTACGAGGACGTCACCGACGAAAGTCTCGAGGCCCGGATGCGCGAGCAGACCGAGGCGGCCATCGACGACGCCGACCTGATCCTGTTCATGATGGACGCCCGCGAGGGAGTCACGGCGCTGGACCGCATCTTCGCCGAGCGCCTGCGCCACCAGCACAAGCCGGTCATCCTGCTGGCCAACAAGTCCGAGAGCCGCGAGAGCGGCGGCGGCATCGGTGAGGCCTATGCGCTGGGCTTCGGCGAGCCGGTGGCCATCTCGGCCGAGCACGGCGAGGGCATGGCCGACCTCTACGCGGCCATCGTCACCGCCAGCGCCGACATCTTCGTCGAGGAGGTCGACGAACCCGACAAGCCGATCCGCATCGCCATCATCGGCCGGCCCAACGCCGGCAAATCGACCCTGATCAACCGTCTGATCGGCGAGGACCGCATGCTGACCGGCCCCGAGGCCGGCATCACCCGCGACTCCATCTCGGTCGACTGGCGGTACGAGGGCCACAACATACGGCTGGTCGACACCGCCGGCATGCGGCGCAAGGCCCGGGTGCAGGAGAAGCTGGAGAAGCTGTCGGTCGCCGACACCATCCGCGCCATCACCTTCGCCGAGGTGGTCGTGCTGGTCATGGACAAGGACGACGCCTTCGACACCCAGGACCTGCAGCTGGCCGACCTGGTCGAGCGCGAGGGCCGGGCGCTCGTCTATGTCGCCGCCAAATGGGACCTCGAGACCGAGCCCCAGTCCCGCCTCGCCAAACTCCAGCAGATGGCCGAGGACAAGCTGCCCCAGCTCAAGGGCTCGCCCTTCGTCGCCCTGTCCTCGCACAGCGGCCGCGGCGTCGAGCGGCTGATGCCCGCCGTGCTTCAGGCCCACGCCACCTGGTCGGTCAAGGTCAAGACCAAGGATCTCAACACCTGGCTGGCGCTCGCCACCCAGAGGCACCCGCCGCCCGCCGTCGACGGCAAGCGGATCAAGCCGAAATACATGGCCCAGACCAAGGCCCGGCCACCGACCTTCGTGCTCATGGCCAGCCGCGCCGAAGCCATGCCCGAGCAGTACAAGCGCTATCTGATCAACAATCTGCGCGAGTCCTTCGACCTGCCCGGCACGCCGATCCGCCTGATCGTCAAGTCGGGCAGCGAGAACCCCTATGCGCCGGGCGGCGCCAAGTCCGGGCCGGAGCGCTACAAGGGCGACGCCAAGACGGCCCCGCGCCGTGTCATCAAGAAGGCCGAGCGCGAGGACCGCCTCTCCAACCTGCCCGGCAAGGCGCTGGAGCAGAAGAAGGCCGGCAAGGGCAAGACCAAGCCGCTGTCCGGTCTGAAGGCCAGCGCCAACAAGAAGGCCGGCTCGTCGGTGGCGGTCCAGAAGGGCGCGCGCGGCGGGGCGAGGCAGGTGTCGCGCTCGGGCCGCGTCCGCACGGGACAGAAGCACGCGCCGAAGAAGTAGGGCGGCGGCGAAAGGGGGTATCGTGACGCGCGGAATGGCGATGGTTCTGACGCTCCTGACCCTCGCGTTCGCGATGTTTGCGGGCTGGTACAGCGGCCAGCGCACCGACTACTTCCCCGCCAGTCTGCAAACCGCGTCAGCCGTCTGTGTCTCGGACTTGGGCGACATCAACGAGCAACAGGTCCTGGACGAGTTTGAGGACGTGTGGCTGTCAGACGAGTTGTCCGCCTTCGGCGAGCCCTCGTTGTACCGGCGGCCGTCCTCCGCACCGCCTTCGATTCGCTTGACCTGGATACGAAGCTTCCACGACCCGATTGTCGTCCGCGTCGACACAACTGCGGACGGCCGGTCGATAATGACGGCGCGGCGTCGCCCGGGCGGTCTTGGGTTTCGGCCCTCGGAGGGTATCGACAGGAATCAGTCGATCGTCCGTCAGTTGAGCGCCGCTGAAGCGACGGCCCTGCAGAAGGCGATTGACGACGTGGGCCTGTTCAACGCCCCCGCCAGCGGCTGTCGATGCTGTGTCGACGGCTCCCTGTGGCTCATCGAGGCGGCCGATCCGCAGCACGGCTATCGATTCCGCAGCCGGCAGTCGCCGAAAGGAGGCCTTGAACGGGGCCTGGGCCTTCATCTGCTGGCCCTGACCGGCTGGGATCCCGGCCGGATTTACTAGATCAGCGCCGCCACGCCCGGCCCCTCGCTCCACTCCCTGAAGCTCACCTCCAGAGGCGGCTCCAGGTCGCCGCGCGCGAGTTCGACCATCAGCGGGCCGATGGCCGAGGGCGGCGTCACCGTCTCCGGGTCCTCGCCCGGATAGGCTTGAGCCCGCAACTGGGTGCGCATCCGGCCCGGATCGACGATCGACACTCGGACCGGCATCGACTCGATCTCGTCGGCCCAGCATTTCATCAGCGCCTCGGCCCCGGCCTTGGTGGCCGCATAGGCGCCCCAGAAGGCCTTGGGCGCGCTGGCCACGCTGGTCGTCACATGTATCACCCGCCCGGCCTTCGACGCCTTCAGCAGCGGCTCCAGCGAACGGATCAGGCGGTACACCGCGGTGAAATTGGTCTTCTCGACCTTGGCGAAGCCGCGCGGGTCGGCGTGGCTGACCGGCGTCAGGCCCTCGGCGCCCATGGTCGCCGCCGCCTGCACCCAGATGTCCAGCCGTCCGAAGCGCTCGAAGATCGCCCCGCCCAGCCGGTCGATCGCCCCGCCGTCGACCAGATCGAACGGGATCAGCGTCGCGTGTTTGCCGGTGGCGGCGAAGATGGCGTCGTCCAGCTCCTCCAGCCCGCCCTGCGTCCGCGCCGTGGCGATGACGTGGGCGCCGGCCTTCGCCAGCGCCAGGGCGGTCTCATAGCCGATGCCGCGCGAGGCCCCGACGACGAGGGCGATGCGGTCTTTCAGGGGGAGGTCTGACATGGCGGCCTGATAGCGCGCCGCTGCGCCCGCCGAAAGCGAAACCGGCTCAGAACCCCGGCGCCGGTTGCCACAGGCTGAAGCTGACGCCCTGGTCGTCCGAGACCACGGCCGTCCGCCCCGACTTGCTGTCGGACGGCACCGCGGCCTTGCCCCCCAGGTCCACGATCCGTTCGCACAGGGCGTCGACGTCCTCGACGCGGAAATACAGGTGCTCGTTGTTCTTCGGCCGCTCGACCTTGACGAAGCCGAAGGGGGGCTGCGCCCCGGCGACATGGGCGTAGGTGGGGTGCGACTGGGCCTCGTCGAAGGTCCAGCCGAACAGGGCGGAATAAAAGGCCCGCGCCTTGTCGATGTCCGCCGTGTCGATGGTGAAGTAGCCGAGCTGGATCATGCGCCTTAAGCGCTGACCAGCAGCGAAAGTTGCCGCGCCGCGACCTCGCGGCCGCCTTCCTCGATCTCGCGGTCCAGCAGCCGGGTCGGGTATTCGCCGGTGAAATAGTGGTCGGTGAACTGCGGATTTCGCGGATCGCGCGGCCCGGCCTCCATGGCGTCGTACAGGCCGTCGACCGACAGGAAGCCCAGCGAGTCGACCTCCAGATGCGCCCGCATCTCCTCCAGCGTCTTGTTGGCGGCGATCAACTGGTCCCGCTCCGGCATGTCGATGCCGTAGAAGTCCGGCCACAGGATCGGCGGGGAGGCCGAGCGCAGGTGCACCTCCCTGGCCCCGGCGGCGCGCACCGCCCGCACAAGCTTCACGGAGGTGGTGCCGCGCACGATCGAATCGTCGATCAGCACGACCCGCTTGCCCTCGATCACCGACCGGTTCGGGCTGTGCTTCATGCGCACGCCCTTCTGCCGGGCGCCCTGGCTCGGCTGGATGAAGGTGCGGCCCAGATAGTGGCTGCGGATGATGCCCATCTCGTAGGGGATGCCGCTCTCCTGGGCGTAGCCCAGCGCCGCCGGCACGCCGGAGTCCGGCACCGGCACGACCACGTCGGCCTCGACGGCGTGCTCGCGCGCCAGCCGCCGGCCCATACGCTTGCGCACTTCATAGACCGACTTGCCGTTCACGATGCTGTCGGGGCGCGAGAAGTAGACGTATTCGAACAGGCAGGGGCGGGCCGCCCGGGTCGGGAACGGCTTGAGCGACTGCAGGCCATCCTTGTCGATGACCACGACCTCGCCGTGCTCGACGTCGCGCTCGAACGTCGCGCCGATGGTGTCCAGGGCGCAGGTCTCCGAGGCCAGCACCCAGGCGTCGCCCAGCCGGCCCAGCACCAGCGGGCGGATGCCCAGCGGGTCGCGGGCGCCGATCATCTTGGACCGGGTCTGGCAGACCAGGGCGTAGCCGCCCTCGATCCGGCCGATGGCGTCGATGAAGCGGTCGACGATCTTGGCCTTCCGGCTGCGCGCGATCAGGTGGAGGATGACCTCCGAGTCCGACGTCGACTGGAAGATCGCCCCTTCGCCGACCAGCTGGTTCCGCAGGTACAGGAAGTTGGTCAGGTTGCCGTTGTGGGCGATGGCGATGCCGCCCGAGTCCAGATCGGCGAACATCGGCTGGATGTTGCGCAGGAACGATCCGCCCGAGGTCGAATAGCGCGTGTGGCCGATGGCGGCCGAGCCCGGCATCCGCTCCGACAGGTCCGCTCCCCCGAAGGCCTCGCCGACCAGTCCCATGTGTCGCTCGGTGTGGAACCGCGCCTCGTGCACGCTGGCGATGCCGCAGGCTTCCTGGCCCCGGTGCTGCAGGGCGTGCAGGCCGAGGGCCACGATCGAGGCGCCGGCGTTCGCCTCGGCGCCCCAGACGCCGCAGACGCCGCACTCGAGGCGCAGCTGGTCGTCATCGGCGTCGCGCCAATGCTCGCGGTGAACGACGGGTTCGGCGATGGAATGGGGCATCGTCGGGGCTCCGATGACCGGGTTACGCGACTAGGGGGCGGCGCGCGGGGAGGTAGGCTGTGATTTTGTCGGGGGCAAGGCTTGATCGTCCTTAAAACCTTTGCTCACGGACGAAGTGACGACCGGCGTCAGGGCGTCGGCGCCCCGTCCGATGCCGGGAAGGATGATCTGGATCGCCCGCGCGGCGCCGGCGGTGAGGGGGCGCAGCGCCGCCTCGCTCAGCCAGCGCGGCGTCTTTTCGCCCGGCATGGCGGCGACGATGACCAGGTGGATGGCCCCCAGCAGCACCAGGGCGCGCCCCGCCCCGACGAAGACGCCGATGAAACGGTCGACGCCGCCCAGCTGCGGATGGGCCTGCGCCCGCTTCGACAGGGCCGAACCGAAGATGCGCACGCCGAAATAGATCAGCAGGAATGAGGCGACGGCCGCCAGAATGGTCCCGGCCCAGTCAGGATCGACCAGGCCGCGCCCGATCGGCGCCGTCACGGGCAGGGCCACCAGCGCCAGGAAGGCGGCCAGGATGAAGCTCAGCAGGGTGATGATCTCGCGCGTGCCGCCGCGCACCCAGCCCGCGGCGGCCGAGGCGAGGATGACCAGGATGGCGATGACGTCGAAACCGGTCATTGGCGCTCGAAGGGAGGACGTTCCGTCCTCAGTAGCGGTTTTGCGAGATTCGTTCGACCGCTTCGGTCAGCCGGCTCACGGAGGTCGTCCTCACCCCCTTGTCCTTGACCGTCAGCGGCGGTGACAGCGCCTGGTCGAAGCCCAGCTTCTGCGCCTCCCGCAGTCGCGCCTCGGCCCGGCCGACGGCGCGGATCTCGCCCGACAGGCTGATCTCGCCGAACACCACGCAGCCCTGCGGCAGGGGCATGTCGGTCGCCGAGCTGACCACCGCCGCAGCCGCCGCCAGATCGGCGGCCGGCTCGTTGATGCGCAGCCCGCCGGCCACGTTCAGATAGACGTCCTGGTCGCCGAAACCGAAGCCGCAGCGCGCCTCCAGCACCGCCAGCACCATGGCCAGCCGGCCTGTGTCCCAGCCGACCACGGCCCGGCGCGGGGTGCCATAGGCCGACTTGGACACCAGCGCCTGCACCTCGACCAGCACCGGCCGCGACCCCTCGATGCCCGCGAACACCGCCGCGCCGGGGGCCCGGTCCTTGCCCTCGCCGAGGAACAGGGCCGACGGATTGCTGACTTCGCGCAGGCCGCTGTCACCCATCTCGAACACGCCGATCTCGTCGGTCGCCCCGAAACGGTTCTTGCCGGCGCGCAGGATGCGGAACGGATAGCCCCGCTCGCCCTCGAAGCTCAGCACGGCGTCGACCATGTGCTCGACCACACGGGGACCGGCCACCTGACCGTCCTTGGTCACGTGGCCGACCAGCACCACCGCCACGCCCTGCGACTTGGCCAGCCGAACCATCTCGCCGGCGCAGGCCCGCACCTGGGTCACCGAGCCGGGGCCCGCCTCGTGCGCGTCCGACCATAGAGTCTGGATGGAATCGACGATGACGATGTCGAACTTCTCGCGCTTCAGCGTGCCGAGGATGTCCCGCAGCGCGGTGGCCGAGGCCAGTTCGACCGGCGCTCCCGCCAGCCCCATCCGCTTCGCCCGGGCCCGGATCTGCTCGACCGCCTCCTCGCCCGAGATATAGGCCACCCGCCGCCCCGACATCGCCGCCCGCCCGGCCACGTCCAGCAGCAGGGTCGACTTGCCGACGCCCGGGTCGCCGCTCAGCAGGATGGCCGAGCCCGGCACCACCCCGCCGCCGCAGACCCGGTCGAACTCGGTCACCCCGGTGACGATGCGCGGCGGTTCGGGCGTGTCGGACTGCAGGGTCTCGAACTGAACCCCGCGCGTGCGGCTGTTCGAGGCGGGCTTCAGCGCCCCGGGCGGGGCCGCGCGGCTCTCCTCGACGATCGAGTTCCACTGCCCGCACGCGCCGCACTGGCCGGACCACTTGCCGTGGACCGCCCCGCAGGACTGACAAACATAGATTGCACCGTCGCGAGCCATTCGTCCGGCTTACAGGAGTCGGCGACTGCGGGGCAGGGGCGCCCCGAGGTGATACGACCGGAAATGACGTAGCCACTATCCGCTTACAATCGACCCGAGATTGGCGTAACGGTGTTCTTGTTCGAACCGGGAGCATGGGATGGACGCCTACGGCAATCTCACCAGCGTCTCGGAGTTTTCGAACGGTCGGCGGCTCCGGCTGATCTCCTACATGGATCCGGACATCGCCTTCGGGCTGCACGCCTCTCGCCCGCATGGCGGCGGGTCCCCATTCATCGGAGAGATCGAGGTCTTGTCGCTGGAGTATCTTATCGGCGTCCAGCGCCTGTCGTCCGGCGGTCTCGATTCGAGCGTCCTCCGCGCCGAGGCGTCCGGAGGCGACACCTTCACCCTCGCCTGGGACGCCGACCCCGGCTGCCTGCTCTCGTGGGGCGACGGCTCCTTCCAGCTGTCGAACGACAAATCTCCGCTTGAGGATATGAGCCAAGGCCCCCCGTCGCGGTTCACCGTCGACTTCGTCGATGGTTGCTGGTTCGCGCTCAACAACCCCGACCGGAACCGCGTGGTCGATGTCAGCCGCTTCGGTACGGCCGAGCGGACGCCGATCATCCCTTTCGCCTGGAACGGCGGCGACAATCAGAAGTGGCGGGCCGAGACGGTCAGCTAGGTTTCGGACGCCCTTCGGCGCCGATCAATCGGGACGCCCACGATGGACCCTTACGGAAACCTCACCACCTCGGCCGAGCTTGCCGGCGGACGACGCATCCGGCTGATCTCCTATCTCGACCCCGATGTCGCCCTGGGCTGCTTCGATTCCTCGGACGGCGCGGGCTGGCCCCGTCTCGGCGTCCACCGGCTGTCGTCCGGCGATCCAGACCGCACGGTCTTCCAGACGGGCCGGCAGCCCCATTTCAGCGAAGGCGACTTCTACATGATCTGGACGGACGAGGCGGGCTGCGTCGTGTCGATGGAGGGCGACTCGGACGGCTGCCTGACCTGTATTCCGATCACCGGCGGCGACGACGGCGACCCCCCGGACTATCCCGGCTTTACTGCGGACTTCGTCAATGGCTGCTGGTTCGCGCTCAACGATTCTCTCGGAATTCAGGTCGTCGACATCAGCGAGTCCGGGACCGGTGAACAGAATCCGGTGATCGCCTTCAAGTGGAACGGCGGACCGAACCAGATCTGGCGCGCGCAGGACGTCGATTTCACGCCGCCCGCCGTCTCCGATGATGAGGTGATGCAACAGACGCAGTCGACGGCCGGGCCGGGCCGGGTTTCCCGGGCCGCCGCCGCCTAGCCCGTGTAGACCCGCTGAACGCGCCCGGCGACCGAGGTCAGCAGCTCCCAGGCCACGGTGCCCACCGCCGCCGCCGCGTCGTCCAGCATCCGGTTCGGCCCGAACAGTTCGACAGGATCGCCGACCGCGACTTCCAGCCCGGTCACGTCCACGGCGCAGACGTCCATCGACACCCGTCCGACGATCGGCTGCCGCGCGCCGCCGACCCACACCCGCCCCTCCGGGCTGTAGCTGCGCAGCACGCCGTCCGCGTAGCCGGCCGCCACCGTCGCGATCCGGCGCGGCGTCTTGGCGACGTAGCCCCGGGAATAGCCGACGCTCTCGCCCGCCGGCACGTCGCGCACCTGCAGCACCTCGGCGGTGAAGGTCGCCACCGGCCGGATACGATCGTCCGGCCGCCCCTCCGGCCCGCCGCCGTACAGGCAGATGCCCGGCCGCGACGCGTCGAAGCCGTAATCGGCCCCGAGGAAGATTCCGCCCGAATTGGCGAACGACCGAACCGTCCCCGGATAGCGCGCCGCCGCCGCCGCGAAGGCGTCCCTCTGGCGGCCGTTCATCGGCTCCGTCGGATCGTCGGCGCAGGCGAGGTGGCTCAGCACCATATCCAGCCCTTCGAACGGCTCGGGCGCGGCTTCGGGCCGGAAGCCCAGCCGGTTCATGCCGGTGTCGATCTGCACCCCGCAGGCCCCGCCGCCGGCCGCTCGCCATTCGGCCAGCTGATCCCCGGTGTTCAGCACCGGCCGCAGGTCCGCCGCGCGCAGCCGCGCCGCCCGGCCGGCGAGGCAGCCGTCCAGCACATAGATCGCCGCCGCGGCGCCGATAGCGGCCCGCAACTGCTCTCCTTCGCTGGTCCGCGCCACGAAGAAGGTGCGCGCGCCTTCGGCCATCAGGCGCCGGGCGCAGGCCGCCGCGCCGAGGCCGTAGGCGTCCGCCTTGACCACCGGATGAACGGGCACGCCGCCGATGGCCTCCAGCGTCCGGTAGTTGGCCGCCAAGGCGTTCAGATCGATGTCGAGCGTGGCCGGAGCGGGCATGCCCCATCTAGGGCCACGCCGTTGTGCGATGCAACACGAAGTCCGGGCGAAACTCCGTTTGACCGGTCTTTGCATCGGGTGTTCTGATGACGCCGTTATGCGATGGAGGCGGCGATGCGGTGTCTGCGACGGCTGCGCGACCTCGGAGCGGCGGTGATCCTCGGCCTCGCCCTTGCCGGCGCGGCGCAGGCCCAGGACGAGCCACCCGGCGCCAACGCCGGCGGCGGTCTGGAAATGTCGGAAGGCCATCACGATGGCGACCATCTGGGGCCGATCGGCCCCTATCTCAGCGCGGCGGAACTGCGAAACTGGCCCCAGGGCAGCCGGCGCCCGACGCCGGAACGCCTGGTGCGGCAGCGTACGGCCGAGATCCTCGCGGCGGCGGGCACGCCCTGCGAGATCGTCGCCGCCCACAATCCGGGCGAAACCCGGCAGCGCAAGGACATCTACGAGATCGCCTGCCGTGAAGGCCCGGGCTATCTGATGGTCGCCACCGACCGGCCGGCCATCCTCAACTGCCTGCATCTCGCCGCCACCGAGGCGGCGCAGCGCGCGGCGGACCCGTCACGGCCGGTGACCTCCCTGTGCCTGCTCGACGAGAACAAGGACGCCGCCGCCGCCCTGCAGCCGCTGGCGGCGCGCGTCGATCCGGCCTGCGTCGTCGACCAGGCGGCCTGGATCGGCCGGGTCGGCGAGGACGAGGATCGCTACGAGATCGGCTGCGACGGCCGCGACGGCCTGTGGCTCCAGACCCGCGTCAACCAGACGGGGGTCACCGAGACCTTCTCCTGCATCGACGTCTCGGCCATGGGCTCGGCCTGCGAGTTCACCACGCCGCAGGAGCAGGCCGCCACCGTGGCCTCCTGGCTGCCCGCCGGCGGCCCGCAATGCGCGGCGGACCGGACCCGCTTCGTCGGCGTCGCGGCCGGCGCGCGCTACTATGAACTGAGCTGCGGCGGCGGGCCCGGCATGATGCTGCGCCTCAGGCCCGACGGCGATTTCGACCAGGCCTGGCCCTGCGCCCAGGCGACCGGCATCGCCGGCGGCTGCACCTTGTCGGGCGGCCGGCCCTGAAGCCCTAGAGGCGCGGGAAGGCCGCGCCCCCGGCGTCGAACAGATGCGCCTGTCCCGCCGGCACGCGCAGCTTCAGCGCCTCGCCGACGCCCGGCCGCGCATCGCCCGGAAGCAGCACCGTCAGCGGCGTCTCCCCGGCCGCGAGATAGGCGTAGGTGGCGTGGCCCAGCGTCTCGACGAAGGTCACCTTGGCCGCGACGGCGTCATCCGCGCCGGTCAGGGCCAGATGCTCCGGCCGCACGCCCAGGGTCACGGCGTCTCCCGGCGCGGCGCGGGATCCGTCGACCGCGACCCTGACGGTCTCGCCCGCGGCGGTCCGCACCGTGGCCCCGGCGGCCGAGGCCGTCACCATCTCCGCCGGCAGCAGGTTCATCTTCGGGCTGCCGATGAACTCGGCCACGAACAGGTTGCGGGGCCGTTCGTACAGCTCCATCGGCTTGCCGACCTGCTCGACCACGCCGCCGTTCAGCACCACGATCCGGTCGGCCAGGGTCATGGCCTCGACCTGGTCGTGGGTGACATAGACCATGGTGGTCTTCAGCCGT
>NZ_DASWTO010000202.1:0-8671 GCF_036402095.1 Brevundimonas sp.
CCGCGCCAGAACGGATGCTCTCGCATCCGTGCGCGGTCTCCCTCTCCCGCGGGGGGAGAGGGGTCCGGTTAGGCCTTCATCGCCGTGGTCAGGTTCTCGGCGACCTTGTCGAGGAAGCCCTCGGTGGTCAGCCAGCCCTGCTGGTCGCCGACCAGAAGCGCCAGGTCCTTGGTCATGTGGCCGCTCTCGACGGTCTCGACGACGACCCGCTCGAGGGTCGCCGCGAACTTGGCCAGCTCGGCGTTGTCGTCCAGCTTGGCGCGATGCGCGAAACCGCGCGTCCAGGCGAAGATCGAGGCGATGGAGTTGGTCGAGGTCGCCTCGCCCTTCTGATGCTGGCGGTAGTGGCGGGTGACGGTGCCGTGGGCGGCTTCCGATTCCAGCACCTTGCCGTCCGGCGTCATCAGCACCGAGGTCATCAGGCCCAGCGACCCGAAGCCCTGGGCGACGACGTCCGACTGCACGTCGCCGTCGTAGTTCTTGCAGGCCCAGACGAAGCCGCCCGACCATTTGATGGCCGCGGCCACCATGTCGTCGATCAGGCGGTGCTCGTAGGTCAGGCCCAGCTTGTCGAACTCGGCCTTGAACTCGCGGTCGAAGACGTCCTGAAAGATGTCCTTGAAGCGCCCGTCGTAGGCCTTGAGGATGGTGTTCTTGGTGGACAGGTAGACCGGATACTTGCGCTGCAGGCCGAAGGCGAAGCTGGCGCGGGCGAACTCGGTGATCGAGTCGTCGAGGTTGTACATGCCCATGGCCACGCCCGACGACGGGAAGTCGAACACTTCATGCTCGATGACCTGGCCGTCCTCGCCCTGGAACTTGATGGTCAGCTTGCCGGGGCCGGGAACGAGGAAGTCGGTGGCCTTGTACTGGTCGCCGAAGGCATGGCGGCCGACGACGATCGGCTGGGTCCAGCCCGGCACCAGCCGCGGAACGTTCTTGCAGATGATCGGCTCGCGGAAGACCACGCCGCCCAGGATGTTGCGGATGGTGCCGTTGGGCGACTTCCACATCTTCTTCAGGCCGAACTCCTTCACCCGCGCCTCGTCCGGGGTGATGGTGGCGCATTTCACGCCGACGCCGTGCTTCTGGATGGCCTTCGCCGCGTCGATCGTCACCTGGTCGTCGGTGGCGTCGCGGTTCTCCATGCCGAGGTCGTAGTAGTCGAGCTCCAGGTCGAGGAACGGGAAGACCAGCTTGTCCTTGATCATCTGCCAGATGATCCGGGTCATCTCGTCGCCGTCGATGTCCACGATGGGATTGGCGACCTTGATCTTGGCCATGCGGGTTCGCGCCTCTGACTTCGGAATGGGAGTAAGGCGGGCGGTATAGCGGCGCGGGGGCGCGGCGCAAAGGGCCGCGTTCGTGGGCGCCGCGGCCGCGCGGTTAGGCTGTGGACCGGGAGACTGCTAGGCTTCGCCGCACAGGGTTGGAGGGACGACGATGCAGACCGTTCGGATCATGCTGGCGCTTGTCGCCCTCGGCTTCGCGGGCAGCGCCGCGGCGCAGGCGGCGCCCGCGACGGCGACCTTCCGCGACTGGCTGGCGGTCTGCGGCAACGACGGGGCCTGCGTGGCCTTCGGCAAGCCGCGGGAGTTCGGACCGGCCTGGGTGCGGGTCGAGATGGACGCCGGCCCGGAAGCCTGGCCGCGCATCCAGTTCGGCTATCCCGACTGGAGCGACGGCGAGCAGACGCCGCGGTTCTCGCTCGCCATCGACGGCGCCGACCTTCGGACGACGACCAATATCGACGGCCTGCCCGCCCTCACCGGCGAGGCCGCGCGCGAGGCCCTGGCGCGGATGACGCGCGGATCGTCACTGACCTTCAACAGCGGGCAGGATCCGACGGAGGTCTCCCTGTCGGGCGCCTCGGCCGCACTGCTGTGGATCGACGAGCGGCAGGGTCGGCTCGACACGCCGTCCGCCCTGATACGGCGCGGTGCGCGATCCAACGAGGCCGTTCCGGCCGCTCCGGCCCTGCCGCGTCTGCGAGCCGGCGCGGCGGCCAGCCAGGCCGGGCTTGAGGGCCGAAGCCTGCCCCCGGCGCTGGCCGGCGCCGCCGATGTGGGCGAATGCCTTGCGGACGAGGACCTCGGCGACGCCTCTCCAACAGTGCACCGGCTGGGTCCGGACCTGCTGTTGTGGACCATCCCCTGCTTCCGCGGCGCCTATAATTTCGGCTCGGTGCTGTGGACCACCCGGGACGATGGTTCCGACCCGCGCCCGTTGCTGCTGACGAACGCGCGGGGCGAAACCGTCACGGAGATCATCAACGGCGGCTATGATCCGCAGACCCGGCAGATCGACGCCTTCGCCAAGGGGCGGGGCATCGGGGATTGCGGCCTGGCGCAGCGATGGCTGTGGACCGGCCAGCACTTCGAACTGCTGGAGGAGACGGGCATGGACGACTGCTTCGGCGTCCGGGCCGATTATTGGCCCGTGCTCTGGCGAGCCGAGTTGCTGGACTAGGCGCCACCGGCCCGGTCCTGCGGCGTTCAGCGAGGATGACACCGCCCCCCGCCGCCGGCCCCACCGATGACGTCGACGTTCTGGTCATCGGAGCCGGACCCGCTGGCCTGACCGCGGCCACCTATCTGGCCCGGTTCCGGCGCCGCGTGCTGGTCGCGGACGGGGGCGCCCCGCGCGCGTGCTGGATTCCGGTCAGCCACAACCTGCCCGGCTTTCCGCAGGGCATAAGCGGCGAAGCCATCGTCCGGCGCATGACCGAACAGGCGCTGGAGTTCGACGCCCTTATCGAGCCGGGCCGGGTCGAGGCGCTGGAGCGGGACGGCGAAGGCTTCCGGGCGCAGCTGAACGGGCGGGAGGTTCGCGCCCGGGCGGTGCTTCTGGCGACCGGGGTGATCGATCACCATCCGGATCTGCCGGGAGTGGAGCGGGCCATCGAGCGGGCGCTGGTGCGCATCTGCCCGATCTGCGACGGCTACGAGGCCATCGACAAGGCGGTCGCGATCATCGGCCGGGACGATGGAGGAGTTCGGGAGGCGGCCTTCCTGCGCACCTATTCTGACCGGGTGACGCTGATCCATGTCGGCCCCGCCGAAGCGTTGACCGAAGAGGACGAACTGCGCCGGATGGGGGTCGAGCTCATCCGGGCGCCGATCGACAATGTCAGTCTGGAAGGCGACCGGGTCACGGCGCTGAGCTGGGGCGGTACCTTCCGCATCTTCGACCTGGTCTATTCAGCGCTGGGAACCGCGCCGAACGCGGAATTGGCGCGGGCGCTGGACGCGAGGACCGGCGAGAACGGATGCATGATCGTGGACGCCCGTCAGGCGACCAGCGTGCCCGGCCTCTACGCGGCGGGAGACGTGGTGCGGGGGCTGAACCAGATCGCCGTGGCCGGCGCCGAGGCGGCCATCGCCGCGACGGCGATCCACAACGTGCTTCGCGAGGCGGACGGCTGGACAGTGGCCTGACCTGACTCAGACGGTCCGGATCTGCGAGAGCAGGAGGCTCCCTGCGGATCCGGACCGGAGCGGACCGCGACGGCGATCGCCGGGGATTGGGCCCCTTTTCCGTGAGCGGTTCCGCGGGGGATCATCGGCTCCAGGGCGTCACGATCCGCTGCGGCTTGCGGATGCGGGCCCGGGTGCGGCTACGACGCCAGTCGTTAAGCACGGAGGCCCAACCCCATGTGGGCTCCTTATGCGTGTGGTGAATCTCTTCCATCTCGACCTCCTGATCTTCCTGCGGTGAGGACAACGTCAGAATGAGCTTGACAGGCCCGGCCCGCAAACCAGATTGGCGAGACGCAACATAAGGCACACTTATGGCCGATCCTCTCGCCGGAATTCCGCTCGCCTCCATCCGGGTGTTCGAGGCCGCGGCCCGGCTCAACAGCTTCACCCGCGCGGCGGAGGAGCTGGGCATGACCCAGGCCGCGGTCAGCTGGCAGATCAAGGCGCTCGAAGGCCGGCTCGGCCAGAGCCTGTTCCGCCGCCTGCCCCGCGAGGTCGTGCCGACGGAATCGGGCGAGCGGCTGTCACGCGCGGCGACCGAGGCCATGAGCCTGCTGCGGCGGGCGCTGTCGGACCTGACCGAGGCGGATCAGGCGATCCTGTCGATCACCACCCTGGCGACACTGGCGACGCAGTGGCTGGCGCCGCGCCTGGGCGAATTCCAGCTGGCGCACCCCGAACTGGCGGTACGGCTGGATACGGCGGCGCATCTGATCGATCTGTCCCGCGAGGGGTTCGACGTCGGCATCCGTTCGGGCACGGGCGAGTGGCCGGGGCTGGAGAGCGTCGAGGTCATGCCGAGCGTGTTCACGCCCGTCTGCAGCCCGCGCCTGCGCGACAGCCTCGAGCTCGAAACCGCCGAAGACCTGTTGAAGGCGCCGCGCATCGGTCTGGAGAAGGAATGGGCGGTGTGGTTCGCCGCCGCGGGGGTCGCGGCCGACGGACAGACGCCGTCGCGGCTGCGCGCCGACTATCAGGCGCTGGAGGTGGCCTCGGCCCTCGGGGATCAGGGCGTGGCGCTGGCCTCGCCGATCCTGTTCGCGCGCGAGTTGGCGGCCGGCCTGCTGGTCCAGCCGGTGCCCCTCGCGGTCAAGCTGATCCCGGGCTACGCCTACTGGCTGGTCTGGCCGGAGGGGCGCCGTCGATCGCCGAAGATCGCCCGCTTCCGCGAATGGATCCTGTCGGCGGCGGCCGCCGATCCGAGCGTTCTCGCGGCCCGCGAGTCCCTCGAAGCGGTCTGACCCGCATGGCTCAGGACCGCATCAGGTTCTCGAGCACGGCGAGCGGCGTCGAGCCGTTGGCGAGCACTGCGTCGTGGAAGCGGCGAAGGTTAAAGCCGGGCCTCGCCTCGGCCTCCGCCCGCAGCCGGGCGATGACCGTGTGGCCGATCTTGTAGGCGCAGGCCTGGCCCGGCATGGCGCAATAGCGGTTGATCTCGCTGTTGGCGGCCCCGACCGGCTTGGCCCCCGAGGCGACCATGTAGTCGACGGCCTGTTCGCGGCTCCAGCGCTTGTGGTGCAGACCGGTATCGACCACGAGGCGCACCGCCCGGAACAGATAGGACATCAGGAAACCGACCCGGCCCAGCGGGTCGTCGGCGTAGACGTCGAGGTCGTCGGCGGCCACCGCCTCGGCGTAGAGGGCCCAGCCTTCGTTGTAGGCCGAGAAGCCGTTGGCGCGGCGCCAGGCCGGCAGGCTCTCCGTTTCTCGCTGCAGGGCGACCTGCAGGTGATGGCCGGGCGAGGCCTCGTGGTAGGTCAGGGTCGGGAGCGAGAATTTCGGCCAGTTCGCCGTGTCGCGCAGGTTGATGTAGTAGGCGCCCGGCCGCGAGCCGTCGAGCGGCGGGCCCTGGTAGTAGCCGCCGGGCGCGCCCGCCTCGATCGCCGGCGGCACGCGGCGGACCTCCACCTTCGAGCGCGGCAGCCTGCCGAACAGGCGCGGCAGCAGCGGGTCGAGCGCGGCCACCTGCCGGTTCAGGCTCTCGATCAGGGCCGCCTTGCCCTCGTCGGTGTTGGGCCAGAGCTGGGCCGGGTCCTTGTTGAGGGCGTCGATGCGCTGGCCGACCGTGCCTTCTGTCATGCCGCGCGCCTTCAGGATCGTATCGATCTCGGCGCTGATGCTCGCCACCTGCTCCAGACCGATGGCGTGGACCTCGTCCGGCGTCATGGTCGTGGTGGTCCAGTATTTCAGGGCATGGGCGTAGAAGCGCTCGCCATCAGGGATGCGCCAGACGCCGGCGTCGTGCACGGCGCCCGGACGCAGGCGTTCGAAGGCGGCGATCTGCCGGTCGAGCGCCGGTTTGACCTCGGCGTCGACGATGGCCCCGGCGCGGTCGCCGTAGCCGCTCAGGCCGAGCGCCGTCGCCTTGCGTTCGAGGGTGCGGATCATCGCCATGTCGGCGGCCGGCTGGCCGCGCAGGGCCTTCAGCTGGCCCAGGGTCAGGTCGAGGATGAAGTCCGGCGCGACCACGCCCTTGCCGGCGTCGCGGGCGATGCGCGCGGTCTCGGCGTCGAGATTGGGGCCGAAGGCGGACAGGCGGGCGAGGAAGGCCTCGGCGCCGTCGCGGTCCTCGACCCGGTGCTGGGTGTCCATGAAGTCGGGGACGGTGAAGTAGGACCCGGTCATCTGGTTGACGAGGTAGGGCCCCATGCGGCCGCCCTCGATGGCCGAACCATAGTCGAACGAGGCGCCGGTCGAGGCGGTCTGGGCCCGGAAGGCGGCGACGGCGAGGTTGATGGTGCCGGGCCGGGTCAGGCCAGTCTGGTCGAAGTCGGCGACAGCCTGCAGACGGGCGTTGGCGGTGGAGCGGTCGGCCATCCACGCGGCCTCGGTGCGGTCCGACAGCTTCGACGACAGGTGGGCCCGGGCGCCGCGGTCGAGGCCGAGGTTGGTGGCGGTCTCCGGCGCGTTTTCGACGTCCTCGTCGAACCAGCGGGACAGCATGGCGTCGAGGCGGTCGTCGGCCTCGCTGCGGGCCAGCACCGGACCGGCGAGGGCGAGACCGGCGCCGGCCGTGGCGGTGAGAAGCAGGCGGCGGCGGTCGATCATGGCTTCAGGCTCCGGTGAAGACGACAGGTTGATCCGAACGGCGCCGTTTCGACAAGTCAGGCCGCGCGCAGCTCCTGCTTGACCCGCTCGGCCAGGGTCTTGATGTCGAGCGGCTTGGGCAGGAAGGAGACGCCGACCTCGTCCTGCAGCAGGTCGGAGAAGTCGCTCTCGGCATAGCCCGAGATGAACATCACCGGCGCATCGCCGAGGAAGGGCCGGGCCTTCTTCAGCAACGAGGGGCCGTCGAGGCCGGGCATGATGACGTCGGAGATCATCATGTCGATGGTCCCGGCGTGTTCCTCGGCCAGGGCGAGGGCCTCCTCGCCGTCGGCGGCCTCGATGACCTCGTAGCCGCGCTGGCGCAGCAGGCGGGCGGCGATGCCGCGCACGGCCGCCTCGTCCTCGACGAACAGGATGCGGCCGGCGCCGGACAGGTCCCGCGGAGCCTTGGCGACCTTTTCGGTGACCGGCGTCTCGGCCAGGTCGGCCTCGGCGGCCTCGGGCAGGAAGATGCGGAAGGCGGCGCCGGCGCCTTCGAGGTTGGAGACGTTGATGTGGCCCCCGGCCTGTTCGACGATGCCGTAGACGGTGGCCAGGCCCATGCCCGTGCCCTCGTTCACCGCCTTGGTGGTGAAGAAGGGCTCGAAAATCTTGCCGATGATCTCGGGCGGCACGCCGGGCCCGGTGTCGGCGACCTCGATGAGGGCGACGTTCTCGGTCGGGGCGGCGGCCCAGCCCAGGGCCCGGGCCTCGTCCCGGGTCAGGCGCAGGGTGCGGATGGTGACCACCCCGGCGCCCGGTTCGACCACGCCGCGCATGGCGTCCCGGGCGTTGACGGCGAGGTTCATCACGGCCGTCTCGAGCTGGCTCTTGTCGGCCAGCACCACCGGCAGGTCGCGGCCGTAGTCGGTTTCGAGGCGCACATCCTCGCGCAGGAGGCGGCGCAGCAGGACGGCGAACTCCCCGACCAGTTCGCCGAGGTCGAGCCGTTCGCGCCGGACGGTGGACTTGCGCGAGAAGGCCAGCAGCTTGCGCACCAGATCGGCGGCGCGGATGGCGGTCTGGCGGATCTCGTTGAGGCCCTCATAGGAGGGGTCGCCGACGGGATGCCGCTCCAGCAGGCCCGACAGCTGCAGCTGGATGGCGGTCAGCAGGTTGTTGAAGTCGTGGGCCACGCCGCCGGCCAGCTGGCCCACCGCCTGCATCTTCTGGGCCTGCGACAGCTGCAGCTCCATCGACTTCTGGCCGGTGACGTCGAACAGCCAGATGCGCCGCTTGTCGCCCTCGGGCGCGACGTAGAGGTGCAGCATCTTGTCGGGGAAGGCGCGGGCGACCAGCTCGATCGGACCGGAGGAGCCGGCGGCCAGCTTGGCCCGGGCTTCGGCGACGCCGGCGGGGTCGAACAGGTGGCCGAAGGCGGCGTCGCGGGCGGAGGCGGGGCCGGTCAGCACGGCGAGGGCGGCATTGGCCTTCTCGATCTTGCCGCCGAACAGGTCCTCGGCCGCGATGACGGCGGAGCCGAAGGGCGCCCCGGCGGCCATGGCGCGGCTTTCGGGCGCGCTGGAGGCGGGGGCGGGCGCGCCGCTGGTCATCACCGGGATGGCGGCCTCGGGCGCGGCGCGGACGAGGAAGCGCCCCTCCCCGGCCATGCCGATCAGCACCTCCTGCTCGCGATCGCCGATGACCACGATGGCGCGACCCTGCTCGCCGGCGCGGGCCTGGGCGAAGGCCATGTAGAGGGCGGAGGCGGAGCGACCCTTGGGCAGGGTGGTGGTGGCCCCGTTGCTTTCGGCCCAGGCGGCGTTGAAGGCCAGCACCTGGCCGGAAGCCCAGCCCAGGGCGGCGGGCTCGGCCATGGCGTCGAGCAGATCGACGGTGGTGTCGCCCAGCGGCTTGCGACTCTCGCCGCGGGCGAAGGCGAACAGGCCGATCAGGGCCACGGCCCCGACGGTGAAGATCAGCACCAGCCCCGGGGCGCTCATCGGGTCGGCGCGGAAAGCGGGATAGGCCATGGCCCCGACGGCCACGACGAAGCCGATCGCCATGACGACGAGCAGCGGGTCGAAAGCCTTGCGGGAGGTTGCGGTCATGGCGCCTCGGCCCGAATCAATGGGGCGTTTCCGGCGATGATGGTCTGGATGCGG
>NZ_DASWTO010000203.1:0-23486 GCF_036402095.1 Brevundimonas sp.
GTCTTCACGCCCGAGCCGAAGAACGTCACCCCGCCGCCGCACGGCGGTCTGGGCGCCACGCTGGCGCTGATCGCCAAGCCGGTGCTGCGCCGCCTGCTGCTGTCGGATTTGATGCTGGGCGCCGCGCGCGGCCTGATCGGCGTGCTGTTCTTCTACTTCTTCGAGCAGGCCCGCGGCTTCGAGCGCGAGCAGACGTCGATCCTGCTGCTGGTCTATTTCGTCGCCGGTCTGGTCGGGGCGCCGATCTGGGCGGTGCTGGCCACGCGCATCGGCAAGCACCGCGCCCTGGCCGTCGGCAGCGTCTATTTCGCCGTCAGCTTCGCCGCCGCCACCCTGCTGGTCCCGGCGGGCAACTTCCCCGCCGCTCTCGGCGCGATGTTCGGCGCGGGTCTCGCCTTCGGGGCGGCGGACCTGCTGCTGCGCGCCATGATGGCCGACGCCTCGGACGCCATCCGGCTCGATGTCGGCGCGGACCGGACCGGCCTGCTGTTCTCGATCCTCAACGCCACCTCGAAGCTGGGCTACGCCGTGTCGGTCGGCGCCTTCGCCGTGTTGGAGTGGATCGGTTTCGACGCCGCCCCCGGCGCGGTCAACGATCCGGACGTGATCCTCGGCCTCCAGTGGCTGTTCATCGCCGCCCCCGTGGTCCTGCTCCTGATCTCGGCCCTGGTCCTGCGCATCTATCCGCTGACGCCCGAGCGGCACGCCGACATCCGGGCTCGGCTGGCCGCCCGCGACGGAGAGGCCGTGTGAGTCCTGTCGATCGGCTCAACGCCATCATGGCCCGGCTGCGCGACCCGGTCGACGGCTGTCCGTGGGATGTCGAACAGACCTTCCAGACCATCGCCCCCTACACGCTGGAGGAGGCCTATGAGGTCGCGGACGCCATCGAACGCGGCGACTGGGACGAGCTGAAGTCGGAACTGGGCGACCTGCTGTTCCAGGTCGTCTTCCACGCCCGCATGGCCGAGGAACAGGGCCTGTTCGCCTTCGATGACGTTGCCAACGCCATCGCCGACAAGCTGGAGCGCCGCCACCCGCACGTATTCGGGGACGAGGCGGCCAAGCCCGACGGCGCCGCCCAGAAGGCCCGCTGGGAGGACATCAAGGCCGACGAGCGCAAGGCGAAGGCGCAGCACGGCGTGCTGGACGACGTCCCCGTCGGCCTGCCCGCCCTCGCCCGCGCCGCCAAGCTGACCAAACGGGCCGCCCGCGTCGGCTTCGACTGGCCCTCGACCGACGAGGTGTTCGACAAATTCGTCGAGGAGGTGGCGGAGCTTCGCGCCGAACTCGCAGCCGGCGACGTAGAGAAGGCCCGGGAGGAGATTGGCGACCTGCTCTTCGTCATGGCCAATCTCGCCCGCAAGCTGGGCGTCGAGCCCGAGGACGCCCTGCGCGGAACCAACGCCAAATTCGTCCGCCGCTTCGCCTTCATCGAAGCCGAACTGGCGAAGGCGGGTCGGACGCCGGAGCAATCCGACCTCGCCGAGATGGACGGGTTGTGGAACGCGGCGAAGGCGGCGGAGCGGCGATAGGTTCGCAAGGACCGGCCGAGAGGAGTTGGGCGATGCTGTTCATGATCATTGAGACCTTCCGGGACAACGACATGGCGCCCGTCTATGAGCGGCTGCGCGAACGGGGTCGAATGCTGCCCGAGGGCGTCGAATTCGTGGACAGCTGGGTCGAAGCCGGTTTCGCCCGCTGCTTCCAGCTGATGCGGTGCGACGACCTCGCCCGGCTGCAGGCCTGGATTCTGGGCTGGCGCGGCGCAGGAGTGACCTTCGAGGTCATCCCCGTTCTGACCGGCGCCGAGACGCGCCCTTTGGTCGAGGCGACACTGCCCGGGACGAGCGACCCGGCGGCCTGACAGCCAAGGACGCGACCGGCGCGGGCCGATCAGGACGCCGGGAACTGGCGCTCGAACCGGCCGAGCGCGGCAGGGTGCAGCCGGACCGTCACATGGGTCCGCCCCTCGTCGTCCGTCTCGCGTCCGGTGACCCGGCCATTCTCGTACAGCCAGGCCAAGGCCTCGCCCTGTGAGGGGTCCAGCACCAGTTCCGTCTCCGGATCGTCGTCGATCAGGCCGGCGATGGCCTGGCGGAGGGCCTCGATCCCCTCCCCGGTCCAGGCTGAGACGGCCACGGCCTCGCCCTGGGCCCGCAGCCGTTCGGCCTGGCCCAGCACCGCCTCGCGCGCATCCGCGTCCAGCAGGTCGATCTTGTTCCAGACCTCCAGCACCCGGCGCGTCCTACCCTCTGGCGTCTCGATCTGTTTAAGCACCGCCTCGACGTCCTTGCGCTGGGCGTCGCTGTCGGGACTGGCGATGTCGCGGACGTGCAGGATCAGATCGGCCTCGCCCACCTCCTCCAGCGTCGCCCGGAAGCTCTCGACCAGTTCGTGCGGCAGGTCGGAGATGAAGCCGACGGTGTCGGCGACGATGGCCGGCCGGCCCTGGGGCAGGCGGATGGTCCGCTGGGTGGTGTCGAGGGTGGCGAACAGCAGGTCCTTGGCCACCACGTCCGACCCGGTCAGCCGGTTGAACAGCGTCGACTTGCCGGCGTTGGTGTAGCCGACCAGGGCCACCGTCGGGAACGGCGCCTTCTGGCGCTGCTTGCGGTGCAGGCCGCGGGTGCGGCGCACCTCCTCCAGCTCGGCCTTCAGCTTGACGATGCGGTCGGCGATCAGACGGCGGTCGAGCTCGATCTGGGTCTCGCCGGGGCCGCCGGTCGATCCGGTGCCCCCGCGCTGACGCTCCAGGTGGGTCCAGGTCCGCACCAGCCGCGACCGCTCGTAGTCCAGCCGCGCCAGCTCGACCTGCAGCCGGCCTTCCTTGGTCCGCGCCCGGCGGCCGAAGATCTCGAGGATCAGGCCGGTGCGGTCGATGACCTTGCACTCCCAGGCCTTCTCCAGATTGCGCTGCTGCACCGGGGTCAGCTGGTCGTCGACGACCACAGCCTCGGCCTCGGCGGCCCGGACCAACGCCGCCAGCTCCTCCACCTTGCCCGAGCCGAACAGGGTGGCGGGCGTCGGCTTGCGGATGCGCACGATCTCCTCGGCGCGGACGTCGAGGTCCAGCGCCCGGGCGAGGCCGGCGGCCTCCTCCAGCCGCTCTTCCGCCAGCCGCGAGCTCTCGCTGCGGCCGTCGGGGTGGATGACGATGGCCCGGATCAGCGGGACGGCGTGGTCGATCAGTTGGGTGGCCAAGTGGGGCGTGCTGCTTTCTCTAGGTCGTCATCCTCGGGCTTGACCCGAGGATCGGACTGTCCGGTGCTGGACGACAGATAGGCGCCCGCTGGCCATAGGGCCATCCCCGGCGGCAGTCCGCATTGGTCTCCGGCCCCGGGTCAGGCCCGGACGACGGAAAGGTCCGGCGTCAGTCCTCGTCGGCTTCCGGCTCGTACAGCTGCACCGGCGCCGACGGCATGATGGTCGAGATGGCGTGCTTGTAGACCAGCTGCGACTGGCCGTCGCGGCGCAGCAGCACACAGAAGTTGTCGAACCAGGTGACGATGCCCTGCAGCTTGACCCCGTTGACGAGGAAGATGGTCAGCGGCGTCTTGGTCTTGCGGACGCTGTTGAGGAAGGTGTCCTGGAGGTTCTTGGACTTGTCTTGCGACATGGCAGGTTCAGCCTGTTCTTGATTGTTGCGCCGGCCAAGGGGGGCGGTCGGGACCGGATCGAGCGCCCGGTCCCTCACCTTAGCCACCCCGGCCTCGAAGCCGCAACGTCTAGATGGCCTCGCGCCGCGCCTGATCGAGATACAGGGCCCGCAGCTTCGTCGCCACCGGCCCCGGCTTGCCGTCGCCGATCTTCGCCCCGTCGATCGACACCGCCGGCATCACGAAGCCGCTGGCCGAGGTGTAGAAGGCCTCCCTCGCGCGCTTCGCCTCGTCGACCGAGAAGGCGCGTTCCTCGACCTCCAGCCCCTCGTCGGCGGCCATCCGCATCACGGCCGCCCGCGTGATCCCGTGCAGGATGTTCGACTGCGTGTCGCGCGTGCGCAGCTTGCCGGTCTCGTCGACGATCCAGGCGTTGGTCGAGGAGCCCTCGGTCACCAGCCCCATCTCGTCGACCATCCACGCCTCGGCGGCGCCGCGTTCCTTCGCCGCCTGCTTGGCCAGCACAGTGGGGAGCAGGCCGACGGTCTTGATGTCGCAGCGGCCCCAGCGGATGTCCGGATGGGTGATGACGGCCACGCCCTTCGCCGCCGCCGCGTTTCCCTTCGACAGCGGCAGCGAGCGAGCCGTGACGACCACGCTCGGCGGCGTGCCCTCGGCCGGGAACGGATGGTCGCGCCGCGCCGTGCCGCGTGTGACCTGGATATAGACCAGCCCCTCGCGGACCCGGTTGCGCCGCACCGTCTCCTTCAGCACCCGCTCCAGCGCCTCGCGGGACATCGGGATCGGGATGCGCAGCTCGCCCAGGCTGCGGTGCAGCCGCGACATGTGGCCGTCGAAATCGGCCATCCGGCCGTCGAACACCGACCACACCTCGTAGACGCCGTCGGCGAACTGGAAGCCGCGGTCCTCGACATGAACGGTCGCATCGGCGTGCGGGCGATAGGTTCCGTTGACGTAGGCGACGCGGCTCATGCCTCGACCGCTCCCTCTTCCTCGTCGTCGATGGCCCCGCGTGCGGGCGAGACGCCCAGCGACTTCAGCTTGCGGTGCAGGGCCGACCGCTCCATGCCGATGAAGGCGGCCGTGCGCGAGATATTGCCGCCGAAGCGCATGATCTGCGCCGCCAGATATTCCCGCTCGAACACCTCGCGCGCCTCGCGCAGCGGCAGGGCGATGATGCGCTCGGCGCCCAGCGAGCCGCTCGATCCGGCGCTGGTCGCCTCCTGCGGCAGGGCGTCGGCGCCGATCGGCTCGTTGGGATCCCCGGTGGCGAGGATCAGCAGCCGCTCGACGTTGTTTCTCAGCTGGCGGACGTTGCCGGGCCACGGGTGGACCTGCAGCACGGCGATGGCGTCGTCGCCCAGTCGCCGGCGCGGCAGCCCCTGCGACGCCGCCAGGGTCTCGATGAAATAGTCGACCAGCTCCTGGATGTCCTCGCGCCGTTCCGCCAGCGCCGGCACCCGGATCGGCACCACGTTCAGTCGATGGAACAGGTCCTCGCGGAAACGACCTTCGGCGATCTCCTGCTTCAGGTCGCGCGAGGTCGAGGTGATCACCCGCACGTCGACCTGCACGTCCTGTTCGCCGCCCACCCGGCGGAATCGCTGCTCGACCAGCACGCGCAGGATGCGGCTCTGGCTCTCGCGCGGCATGTCGCCGACGTCGTCCAGATAGAGGGTGCCGTTGTGGGCCCGCTCGAACACGCCGATCTTGCTCGGGCGGCCGTCGTGGCCTTCCTCCCCGAACAGTTCGAGGTCGAGGCGCTCAGGCGTCATGCCCGCCGCCGCGATGGCCACGAACTCGCCGCGCGCGCGGGCGCTCGCCTCGTGAATCTGCCGCGCCACCAGCTCCTTGCCGCTGCCGGGCGGGCCCGAGATCAGCACGCGGCTGTTGGCCGGCGCGACCTTGGCGATGGTGCTGCGCAGCGCCTGGGCCGCCGCCGAGCGGCCGATGAAACCGGTCGGCGCCGCGACCTGGGCGCGCAGCCGCCGGTTCTCGCGCTTCAGCGAAGACGCCTCCAGCGCGCGTTGAACAACCACCACCAACCGGTCGGACTTGAACGGCTTTTCGATGAAGTCATAGGCCCCGCGCTGCAGCGCTGTGACCGCCGTCTCGATATTGCCGTGGCCGGAGATCATCACCACGGGCAGGTCGGGGTCGAGACCCTTGATGACGTCCAGCAACTCCAGCCCGTCCAGCCCGCCGCCCTGCATCCAGATGTCCAGCAGGGCCAGAGACGGCTTGCGGGCGCGGATGGCGGCCAGCGCCTCGTCGGAGTTGGACGCGGTGCGGACGGCGTGACCCTCGTCCTCAAGCAGGCCCGAGACCAGCTCGCGGATGTCGGCCTCGTCGTCGACGACCAGAATATCGGCTCCCGTGGATCGCATGTCGCCTCGCTATTCACCGGCCGCGACGATCGAGGGCCGGGACGACTTCGCGTCCTTGCCCCCGGCCGCGGCCGCTTGCAGTGGAGATTTCAGGGGGAAGACCAGGCACACCCGGGCGCCGGACAGCTGCTCGGCGTCGGCCAGCTTCAGCTCGCCGCCATGCTCCTCGCAGATGCGTTTGACGATGGCGAGGCCGAGGCCCGTGCCCTTCTCGCGGGTGGTGACATAGGGCTCGGTCAGCCGGTCGCGGTCCTTCGCGGGCAGGCCCACGCCGTCGTCCTCGATGATGAAGGTGGCCAGGCCGTCCGCGACCTCGAGCCGCGCCGAGACCCCCGGGCGCTTGCCGTCCTCCCGCTTCGGCGCCGCCGCCCGCCGCGCCGCCACCGACTCCCCGGCGTTCTTGAGGAGGTTGGTCAGGGCCTGGCCGACCATCCGCCCATCGGCGTGAAGTACGACCGCCGGCAGCGGCTCGATCAGTTCGACGCCGATGTCGGGTGCCGCCACCCGCTGGGCGAAGACGGCCTCGCGAAGCAGCTCCGCCGGGTTCTCGGCCGTGAAGCGCGGCGCCGGCATGCGGGCGAAGGACGAGAATTCGTCGACCATCCGCCCGATGTCGCCAACCTGACGGATGATGGTTTCAGTGCAGCGGTCGAACACCTCGACGTCGTCGCCGACCTGTTTGCGGTAACGCCGCCTCAGCCGCTCGGCGGACAGCTGGATCGGCGTCAGCGGGTTCTTGATCTCATGGGCGATGCGCCGCGCCACGTCGCGCCAGGCGGCGTTGCGCTGGGCGGTGACCAGTCGGGTGATGTCGTCGAAGGTCAGCACCATCTCGCCGCCGACGCCGCCCTCGATCCGTACGCGCAGCCGCCGCGTCTCGCCGCCCCGGCTGACGTCGATCTCTTCCTCGATGTGCGCCTCGGCCCGGCCGGCCAGTTCGCTCAGTTCCGGCGCCGCCTCGCCCAGGGGGCGGCCGATGATCCGGGCGTCGGACAGGGCCAGCAGCTCGACGGCGCTGTCGTTGATGGCCGACACGCGGCGGCGCTTGTCGACCCCGATCACGCCGGCCGAGACGCCGGACAGCACCGTCTCGATGAAGCGGCTTCGTCCGGTGGCTTCCTCGCTGGCGGCCCTCAGCGCCGCCTGCTGCGCCTCGAGGTCGCCGGTCATCCGGTTGAAGGCGGCCGTCAGGTTCTTGATTTCCCCCGGACCGTCCTCGCCCTCGACGCGCGCGGTCAGGTCGCCGCCGGCCACCCGGTCCGCCGCCTCGACCAGGCGGCCGATCGGGGCGGAAATGGCGCTTGCCGCCGACATGCCCAGCCAGACGGCGCCGACCAGCACCAGCAGCGCGGTCTCGATGTAGCTCAGCGCGAAGGCCGCCTGGATGCGGTCGCGGCTGGCGCGGGCTTCGCGATAGGCGACGATCGCGGCCTCGCCGTTGCGCATCTGGGCGATCAGCCCGGGCTGCAACGGCCGGACGAGATACAGATAGGCGTCCCCGAACGCCGGCAGGGCGATGAGCGACCGGACCGCGTCCGGGTTCTCCGTCACCTGCTGGGGCGGCTCTCCGCCCTCGTTCGCGGCCTCGAGAACGACGCGCGGCGGCGCGACGTACGGCGGAGCGCCCGGGGCTTCGCCGCTGGCCAGAACCTCGCCCTCGGAGCCGAGGATGTAGATCGCGGGATAGCCGAACAGGTCGGCGATCTGGGTCAGGGCGTCGGAAAACTGGATGCGGTTCTCGAACAGCGGCCGGGCTCCGGCCAGCTGATCCGAAATCACCCGCAGATCGCCGTCCATCTCGTCGGACACGTCGTCCAGATAGGCTTCACCGATCAGGGCGCCGTTATCGACGGCGGATTTGACGTTGTCGCTGAACCACTGATCCACGCCCCGGTTGACCAGCACGCCGAAGACCAGTGCGATCAGCACCGCCGGCGCCAGCGCCACCAGCGAAAAGAGGGTCACGAACCGCAGGTGCAGGCGGGCGCCGGCGTGGGTGCGGCGCTGGAACAGCGAGAAGACCCGGCGTCCGACGACGATCGCGAGCCCGCCGATCAGCAGCAGGTTGACGCCCAGCGTCGCCAGCACGGCCTGGCTGGCCATGCCGCGCGCGCCCTCGCCGCTCGCGCCCGGAGCCACCGCGACCAGCCAGATGGCCGCTACCGTGATCAGGAAGGCGACGGTGTAGGCGATCAGGAAGGTGTTGCGCCGGCGCTCCTCGGACCAGCCGGCGAACCAGCGCGCCGGCCCGCGCAGCGGGGCGGCGTCCAGTTCGGCTGCCGTGGAGGGCGTGTCCGTCATGCCGCTCCAGCTTCGGCGAACTGTGGCTCAATATCAACAGCTGAGTTGCCTGAAAGCGTCACTGTCCGCCACAGCTCCGCCAGGGCGGCCTCGACCTCGTGCGGCTCCGCCAGCCGGCAAAGCCGCGCCTTGGCCGCCCGCCGCTCCACCGGATCGGCCGGCCAGGGCGCCTGCTCGACGTACCAGCCGAGGTGTTTGCGGAACATCTTCAACCCCAGCGGCAGGCCGTAGAAGGCGACCGAGGCGCGCAGATGCTCGACCACGATGGCCAGCCGCTCTTCAGCCCCGGGTTCCTGCAGCACCGTCCCGTCGGCCAGCGCCCGCTCCAGATGCGCCGCCAGCCATGGCCGGCCGTAGACCCCGCGCCCCAGCATCAGCGCGTCCGCGCCCGACTGCTCCAGCGCCGCGCGCGCGTCCCCGGCGGTGACGATGTCGCCGTTGACGATCACCGGCACGCGCACCGCCGCCTTGACCTCGCCGACCGCGCGCCAGTCGGCGACGCCGGTGTAGAACTGCTGCCGCGTGCGGCCATGCACCGTCACAGCCCTGACGCCGAGCGCCTCGGCCCGCCGCGCGAGCTCGGGCGCGTTGCGGCTGGAGTCGTCCCAGCCCAGCCGCATCTTGACGGTGACGGGCCGCGAGGTGGCGTTCACCGCCGCCTCCATCAGCCGGCAGGCCAGGTCGGGCGTCCTCATCAGGGCCGAGCCGCAGGCTGAGCCGGTGACCTCCTTGGCCGGACAGCCGAAATTCAGGTCGACGATGTCGGCTCCGGCGCGCTCGGCCATGCGCGCGCCCTCGGCCATGGCGGCGGGATCGCGCCCGACCAGCTGGATCACCGTCAGCGGCAGTCCCTCGCCCACCGCCGCGCGGCGCACCACGTCCGACCGCGCCCGGGCCAGTTCGGCGGCGGCGACCATCTCGGTGGCGACATAGGCCGCGCCCAACCGGCTTGCAAGCCGCCGGAACGGCAGGTCGGTGATGCCGGTCATGGGCGCGGTCAGCACCCGGCCGGGCACCCACACGTCGCCGATCTGGAGGCCGTTGCGCATGGCCGGGCAGATAGGGCTTTTGCGTCGCCCGGTCCAACCCCGCGGCGACCTCAGATAAGGGCGGATGCGGCTCGCAGCGCCAGAACGACCAGCACCACGCTGGCCGCCATGAAGACGGCGAAGCGAAGCGGGATCAGGTTCACCAGCGCCTGGATCAGGCTGTGAACCACCCGCAGCGCCACATAGGCCCAGGCCAGACCGAGATTGAGTCCGTCGCCCTGCTCCAGCAGCGCGAGGGTCAGGGCCGTGGCGTAGAACAGCGTCGGCTGTTCCATCAGGTGATTGTAGTTGTCGGCCTTCCACCGCACCCGCGGCGGCAGGCCGCCCAGCATGACGTCGCGGGGCAGATTGCCGTCCAGCGGGGTCCGGGCCCGGAGCATCGCCGGCAGGCGGGTGGCGTACAGCCAGGCCCACATCACCATCGACCAGAGCACCAGGGCGATGACCGGTTGCAGCATGGCGTGGCTCATTGGACGTCCTCCCCACGGTCACGCTCGCCCGCCCGGGGCCGGCTGTCAAACAGGCCGGGCGTCTCCCGCCGGGCACTCGTCAGGGCGGCATGGCGTGTCTACAAGCGGGCCATGAGCTTCTTCGCCGTCATCGTCGCCGCCGGGACCGGCTCCCGCGCAGGCGGCCCCAAGCAATGGCGCGACCTCGGCGGCCGGCCCGTGCTGCGCTGGTCCGCCGAAGCCCTGCTGGCCGCGGGCGCGTCGGAGCTGGCCGTGGTCGTCGCGCCCGGCGACGAGGCCCGGGCGGCGGAGGCGCTGGCCGGACTGGACCGCTGGTTCGCCGTCGCCGGCGGCGACACGCGCGCGGCCTCCGTACAGGCCGGCCTGAACGCCCTGACGGCGCCGTCTGACGCCCGGGTGCTGATCCACGACGCCGCCCGGCCGCTGCTGGACGCGGCGACGATCCGCCGGGTCCTCGCCGCCCTCGAGGCGCATCCGGCCGCCCTCCCCGTGCTGCCGGTCGCGGACAGCCTGCGCCGGGGCGCCGACGGCCTGATGGGCGATCCCGTCGACCGTGACGGCCTGTGGCGGGCCCAGACGCCGCAGGGGTTCCGGCTGGGAAGGCTCCGTGACGCCTACGCCGGCTGGGCGGGCGTCGCCGCGCCGACCGACGACGTCGAGGTGGCCCGCGCCGCCGGGCAGGCGGTAGCCATGGTCGCCGGCGATCCGCGTCTGATGAAACTCACCTTCCCTGAGGATTTCGCCATGGCCGAGGCCCTGATTCCGCGTCGGACCCGCGTCGGCCAGGGCTTCGACGCCCACCGCTGGGGACCGGGCGCGTCGGTCTGGCTGTGCGGCGTCGAGATCGCCCACGACCAGACCCTGATCGGCCATTCCGACGCGGACGCCGGCCTGCACGCCCTGACCGACGCCATCCTCGGAGCCATGGGCGACGGCGACATCGGCGACCATTTCCCGCCCACCGATCCGCAATGGAAGGGTGCGGCGTCGGACCGGTTTCTGACCCACGCCGTCGAGCGGCTGCAAGCTCGCGGCGGCCGGCTCGTCAATGTCGACGTGACCCTGATCTGCGAGCGGCCCAAGGTGAAGCCGCATCGCCAGGCCATGCGCGAACGCCTCGCCGCCCTGCTGTCGCTCCCGCTCGACGCCGTCAGCGTCAAGGCGACCACGACCGAGGCGATGGGCTTCACCGGCCGCGGCGAAGGTCTCGCGGCCCAGGCCGTGGCGACAATCGACCTGCCCGCCTAGGTCGGCCGCTCGGGCGGCGGCCGGAAGGCGCGCCACAGAGAGCCGAACAGATTGACGTAGTCGTCGGTCCACGGCCGCACCGTCGTGGCCGGCGAGGCGGCCCAGTCCGGATGCGTGCGGAAGTCGGCCAGACCCGCCTCGCTGGGCGAGATGACCAGCGCCTCTGTCGAGGCGATGGCCATGTCCGGCATGGATCCGTCCTCGAGGTACAGATTGTGCAGGCTCGGCTTGCCCAGCGCCCGCGCCGCCGCGATGGCCGGCAGGGTGATGTCGAGATTGCGGTTCGACAGGTGCAGCAGCACTACGCCGTTCGGCTTCAGCAGCTTCAGATAGCCCTCGATGGCCTCCACCGTCAGCAGATGCGTCGGCACGGCGTCGGACGAGAAGGCGTCGATGATCAGCAGGTCGTACGACCCCGCCGGTTCCCGGTTCAGCGTCAGGCGGGCGTCGCCCAGCACGGTGCGGACCTCGCCGGCCGCGCAGTCAGAGATGTAGGTGAACCAGCGCGGGTCGCGCGACATCCGGTCGACCATCGGGTCGATCTCGAAGAATGTCAGCCTGTCCCCGGCGCGCTTGTAGGACGCCATGGCGCCGGATCCCTGACCGACGACGCCGATGTTCGCGGGCCCGCGCTCGCCCACGATCGTCGCCGCCTGCCCGATCGGCGTCATCGGGTGGTAGTAGAGGGTCGGCTGGCAGTCGAATTCGCGGTCGCGCGCCTGGGCCCCGTGCAGGGTCGTGCCGTGCATCAGCACATGGACATCGCCGCCCATCCGCTGGTCATCAATCTTCGCCACCCGCATGACGCCGAAGAAGCTGCGCTCCGAATAGCTCCAGTCATAGACCCGGACGACGTATTGCGACGAGAGGGCGATCATCGCCAGCACGGCCACGAAGGCCGGCGCCCGGTCTCTGAGCAGAAAGGCGCAGATCGCCACCGGGCCGAGGATCCACAGCGCCAGCTGGTCCAGTCCGAAGGGCGAGATCTCATAGAATTTGGCGCGCGCGGCGTCGTCATAGGTGATCCACGCCGACAACAGCACCGGAAGCAGGGCGAACACGGCCGCCGCGACCAGGGCCCCCTTCTCCTCGGCGCGCAGCGGCCCCCGGCCCCAGGGCCGGGCCAGACCGACCAGCACCAGCACCAGCGGGTACTCCCAGACCATGTTGAAGATCACCGGCGCCAGCAGGGCGGTGAAGGCTCCGCCGACAACGCCGCCGATCGACAGCAGCAGATAGAACTCGGTCAGCCGGTCCGGCGGCGGCCGCCGCGCCGCCAGGGTCTGATGGCACATCAGGGCGGCGAAGAAGAAGGCGAGGATGTGCACCGCGAAGGCGATCGGCCATTCCAGCGTCCGGAAGGCCACCAGCAGCACGCACACCGCGCCGATCGCGCCCTGCACCGCCAGGGTGATGGGCAGCGGGATCCAGGGGCGGGCCTGGAAGGCGATGACGAAGGTCAGCAGATACAGCGCCAGCGGAATGACCCACAGGAAGGGGGCCGAGGCGACGTCGGTCGACAGGTGGGCCGTCACGCCCAGCATCAGGCTGGACGGCGCGGCGGCCAGCAGGATCAGGACGCCCTTCTCGCGCCACGGGATCGGCGCCGTGGTCGCCAGCTGCGCCGGCTCGGCGCTGCGGTCCAGCCGCCGGCTCCAGACCACGAAGGCCAGCACCGCCACCATCAGCAGGAAGGCCGCATAGCCCCCGCTCCACCCCATCCGCTGCGCCAGCAGATTGGTCAGCGGCTCGATCAAGAACGGATAGGACAGCAGGGCCAGGAAGCTGCCCAGGTTGGACGCCGCATAGAGGACGTAGGGGTTCTTGCCGTCGGGATAGCCCGCCCTGACCCGCGCGAACCAGGCCTGCAACAAGGGTGCGGTCGCCGACAGCACCGCGAACGGCGCGCCCACAGACAGGGTCAGGGTGGCCAGCAGCCATCCGATCGGCGCGGCCGGGTCGGGATCGCCCAGCCAGCCGTTGATGTGCAGCGGCAGGAACAGCGCCGCGAGCAGCAGCAGGACGAGGTGGACGGCGACCTGCACCTTGATCGAGGCGATCTGCTGCAGCAGGTGGGCGTAGAGGTAGCCGGCCAGCAGCGCCGCCTGGAAGAACACCATCGCCGTGTTCCACACCGCCGGCGAACCGCCGAGCATTGGCAGAACCAGCTTGGTGACCATCGGCTGGACCACGAACACCAGCGAGGCCGAGGTGAAGATGGCCAGGGCGAACAGCAGCGGCGTCAGCCGGTCGGCCGGTCGCATCGGCGCGGCGCGGCCGCCGGCGCCGAGGCCCGGATCGTCAGTGGTGTCGGTCATGCCCGCCCCGTATGCTGGCGCCGTCCCCGGGCGCATCGCCCTACCCTGAACCGACTCGCCGCCGCTTCGGAAGGCCCTGATTGATGTTCCCCGCCGACGTCGAATCCCTCGCCCGTCAGGTCATCGAAGCCGCATCCCTGCGGGGTCTGATGCTCGCGACGGCCGAAAGCTGCACCGGCGGCCTGGTCACCGGCGCCCTCACCGCCGTTCCGGGATCGTCCACCGCCGTCGAGCGGGGCTTCGTCACCTACAGCAACGCCGCCAAGAGCGACCTGCTGGGCGTTTCGGCCGATCTGATCGCGCGCGACGGCGCCGTCTCGGAGTCCGTCGCCCGCGCCATGGCCACAGGGGCGCTGGACCGGTCGGCGGCGCAGGTGTCGGTCGCGGTCACCGGCGTCGCCGGCCCGGGCGGCGGTTCGCCGGACAAGCCGGTCGGCCTGGTGCATTTCGCCGCGGCGGGTCCCGCCGGCGTGATCCACGTCGAGCGCCGCTTCGGCGACACCGGCCGCGAGGCGGTCAGGCTCGCGAGCGTCCGCGTCGCCCTGGAGCTCTTGCTGGACCGGATCGGCGCATGATCGTCGACGCCCGCGGCCACCGCTGCCCCACCCCCAGTCTGAAACTGCAGAAGGCCCTGCGCGAGGCCGGCCCCGGCGCCCGCCTGACCCTGCTGGCCACCGACCCGATGGCCCGCATCGACGTGCCCCATCTGATGGCCGGCGTCGGCGGTCGCGTGGTCTCGATCGTGGAGGCGGACGGCGTCCTGACTATCGCCGTCGAGACGCCCGCCGTTCCGACAGGCTGACGACCGAGTCCGGCAGGGGGTCGGCCGGCTCCAGCTCCGGCGCCCCGCTCGACCGCTGGACGATCTCCATCTCGGTGGCGAAGGCCCCGCCGTAGAAGATGGCGTTGACGTTCCACGACAGCCAGATCAGCAGCACGACGATGGCGCCGACCGAGCCGTAGGTGGCCCCCAGCGGGGCGATCTGCTCGACATAGATGGCGCACAGCCACGACGAGATGGTCGACATCACCGTGGCCACGATCCCGCCGACGATCGATGGAAACCACGCCACCGGCGTCCGGTGCGACATGGCGTAGCGGTAGAGCATGGTCAGGCCGACGCCGAGCCCAAGCGCCGGCCACAGGCCCACGAAGGCCACGCCGCCGCCGTTGTCCGCGGCGGCCCCGGGTCCGGTATGTTCCAGCAGGCGCGACGTCACCACGGCGCCCGATACGACGGTGAACAGGGCGAAGGCGAACAGGGCCACGAAGAAGGCCAACAGGTTGAACTTGAGGAAGCCGTGCGGCTCCGTCTCATCGTGAATGAGATTAAGTCCCGCCAGCAAGGCCTTGAATCCCCGATGGGCCGCATAGCCGCCGATGATCAGGGCGAAGGCGCTCTGGGCCGATACCGTCCGTGCGGAAGCGTTGGCCAGCCGGTCGATCTCGGTCATGAAGATGGTGCGCGCCGCGTGCGGCATGACGTCGGCCAGCGCCGCGGCCTGTTCGCTCACCTGCCCGATCGACAGGACCGCCTTGTAGAAGCCGATCAGGATGGCGATGGCCGGAAACACGGCCAGCAGGGCGAAGAACGACACCCCGCCGGTGTAGAGCATGACGTCCCGGCCCCAGCTGCGCGAGAACGCCTTGACCGCCAGCCGTCCCCACAACGCCGGCGCCGCCCAACGCACGGCGTCCTTCATATCCGTCCTGGCCTGCAAACCGATATCCCGTCCCGCCTCCGATGCTGCTCCTTTAACGCAATTCGCCGCTGGGGAAAGGATTGCGGCGCCGGTTGCCTCGCCACGGCGACCCTCGCTATGGTCCGCCCGCTTGAGAGCGCGGCCCGGGTGGGGGGCTGCTGGAGACGCCGCCTTGACTTCCGATCCGCGCATCCTGGTCGTCGCCCCTGATGACGACCTGATCGGCTCCCTGTGCCAGGGACTGGACGCGCTGGGCTGGCGCACCGTCACCGCCCGCTCGCTGGCCGGAGCGGTGCAGGTCCTGATCGACTGGCCGCTTGAAACCGTGGTTCTCGACGCCCGTCTTCCGGACGCCGCCGCCGGAGTCGCCGCCCTGCGCCAGACCGTGGCGCCGCGCCGGCTGCCGGTCATGGCGATCGGCCCCGAGGCGCTCGACTGGCCCGCCGGCGTCGCCGACATCGCCATGTCAGGCCCGCCGCACGCCGCCCAGGCCGCCCTGCGCCTCGAGAACCTCGTCCGGGCCGCCATCGCCGAGGAGGAGGTCACGCTGCGCGAGGCCACCTTCGCCGCCCGGGGCGAACCGCTGCCGCGGACCGAGGAGGACGCCAGCCCCCTGCGAATCCTCGCCGCCGGAAAGCCGGACCGCCATTTCCTGGCCCTGTCCAACGCCCTGATCGCTCACGGCTGCGACGTGGTGGCGGCGCCCACGCCCTACACCGCCTTCGACTATCTGCATGAGCGGCCATTCGACGCCGCCGTCCTGTGGGGCGCCGAAGACCACGCCCCGGCCCTGTCGATCGCCTCGGGCATGAAGCGCAACACCCGCCTCTACCATATCCCCGCGGTGCTCTATCTGCGCGGCTCCGGCGAGATCAATCTGTCGGAGCTCTACAACCGCGGCTTCGCCGACGTCGCCGCCGCCGACACGCCGGAGGAGGAGACGGCCGAGCGGATCGTCGCCCTCGCCCGCCATCATCGCCGCCACGTCGCCATCCGGCGGGCCCTGGAAAGCGCCCGCGGCTCCGGCCTGACGGATCCGGCCACCGGCCTGTTCACCCCCGAGCTGTTCGCCAGCCATCTCGCCCGGGTGGCCGAGGGTGCGCGCCTGCGCCGCCGCCCCCTCTCCGTCGTCGTGCTTCGGGTGTCCGAGACCCCGGCCGTGGCCGAGGCCCGCAAGGGCGGCTGGCTGGATCGCGCCCTGCCCCAGATCGGGGCCATGGTATCCCGTCTGATCCGCACCGAGGACACGGCCGCCCGCCTGTCGCCCGACGTGTTCGCCCTCGCCCTGCCCGCCACGCGCGGGCCGTCCGGCCGCATCGCCGCCGACCGGATCGCCGCCGTCATCGGCTGCACCGCCTTCGACGCCGGGCCGGACCGCTCCCCATTCGTGGTCGAGTTCGAGGTCGGCGTCGCCGAGGTCGGGCCCGACGAATCCCCCGCCGCGGTGCTCGAACGGGCCTCGAAGGACATCCGTGCCTCCGTCTGACGGCCATTTGACAACTGCAGTTGTCTAATGCAGGTTCGGGCCATGACGGCCCGGCCCTCCGCCCTGCTCGACGATCTGGACACCGCCCTGGTGGCGCTGGCCCCCATCCGGCGTCGCATCCTCGCGGCCCTCGTCCAACCCGCCTCGGCCGCCGGCCTGGCCGGGCAGCTGGGCATGCCCCGACAGAAGATCGGCCACCATCTCAAGGCGCTCGAAGGGGCCGGCCTGATCCGGCTCGCCGGCGAGCGGAAGAAGCGCGGCTTCACCGAACGCCTGTTTGTCGCCGCCGAACAGTATGTGCTGGACCCGGCCCTGCTTCAGGCCCCGCCCGATCCCGACGCGGTCGAGGCGCAGGACCGTCATGCCGCCGACCATCTGATCTCCACCGCCTCGGCCATGGTCCGCGACGTCGCCCGCATGCGTCAGGCCGCCGAGGCCGAGGGCGCCCGCCTCCTGACCCTGACGGTCGAGGCCGACGTGTGCTTCGCCGCCCCCGCCGAGTTCGACGCCTTCACCAGCGAGGTGGCCGACGCCGTCGCCGCCCTCGCCCGCAAATACGCCGCGCCCTCGGGGCGGCGCTACCGCCTCACCGCCGCCGCCCATCCGGCGGTGGCCCGACCCGCCCCGACAAGGAACTGACCGCCATGACCGAAGCCGCCGACAAGCCGATGGAAGACCACGTCCTCGTCGAGGTCACCGTCCCCGCCCCGGCCGACGCAGTCTGGGCCGCCCTGCGCGACCCGGCGAAGATCAAGGACTGGTTCGGCTGGGAAACCGACGGCCTCAAGGACGAGATCGACTTCATCTTCGTCACCCATGCGGAGGCCGACGAATCGCGCCGTACCGTCACCTTCGTCGGCGTCAACGACCGCTACGAAGTCGAGGCGCGCGGAGAGGCCAGCCTCGTGCGGGTGGTCCGCTCGGCCCCGGCCGGAACATGGACCGACGTGTTCGACGGCATGATCGAGGGCTGGATTTCCTTCACCTGGCAACTGGCCTTCGCCTTCGCCCGCCACCCGGGTCAGCCCCGCCGCACCCTGTTCTTCTCCGGCCCGCCGCGCGCCGACCGTCTGGCCCGGTCGCTGCTGGGTCTCGACGCCGCCCCGGCGCCGGGCGAGCCGTGGTCGATGCCGCTCGGCCCGGACGCGGAGGCCTCCGGCCAGGTCTGGTTCACCGCCCGCCATCAGATCGGGGTCACCGTCGACGCCTGGGGCGACGGCCTGCTGGTGGTCGTCGACCAGCCGCCCACCGACAAGAAGCCTCGCGGCTCCACCATGCTGACCCTGACCACCTACGGCCTGTCGGAAGAGCAACTCGCTGATCTGAAGACCCGCTGGCAGGCGTGGTGGGATCCGCGCTTCGAGACCGTCGAACCCGGCTGCTGACGCTCAGAGCCGCCGGTACATGATGTGCAGCCCGACCAGCCCCTCGCCCGGATGGTCGAAGGCTTCGGGCGCCGTGCCGATGATCTCGAACCCCAGCGCCTTCCACAGATGGACGGCGCTCCGGTTGGCCTCCACCACGGCGTTGAACTGCATCGCCCGGTAGCCGTCCGCCTTCGCCCGCGCGATCACGGCCTCGCCCAAGGCGCGGCCGACGCCACGGCCCCGCGCAGACTCCGCCACCATGAAGCTGGCGTTGGCCACATGCGCCCCCGGGCCCATCTGGTTCGGTCCGTACTTGGCCGTGCCCAGCACCGCGCCGGCCTCGTCGACCGCGACCAGAACGACCCACGACGGCGGGTTCCACAGCGCCCGCCCGCCCGCCTCGTCCAGGTCGCGCGGATAGGTGTAGGTCTCGCCCACGCGCACGACGGCCTCGACGATCGGCCAGATCGCCGGCCAGTCCGCTTCCGTCGCCTCCCGGATGCGCACCTCAGGCGGCTCCCGCGACCCGCGCCAGATCGGTGGTGATCCGCTCGGCCACCTTCAGCCGCTCCTCCGGCGTGTCCCAGTCGCCCTTGACCACGATCTTCTGATCCGGCCGTATCTTCCAGAAGGCGTGGTTCTTCTGGATCAGGCCGACCAGACCCGTCGGATTGGGGAACTCGTTGTTGCGCAGGGTCAGCACCGCGCCCTTGGGGCCGATGTCGATCCGCTCGATGCAGGCCGTCTTGCAGTTGGCCTTGATGCCGACGATGCGCAGCAGTTGCCGCGCCTCGTCCGGCAGGGGGCCGAACCGGTCGATCAGTTCGGCCGCCAGCGCCTCGCGCGTCTCGTTGTTCTCGGCGTCCGACAGACGGCGATACAGACTCAGCCGCACGTTCAGGTCCGGCACATAGTCCTCGGGGATCAGCACCGCCGCCCCGACGTTGATCGCCGGCGACCAGCCGCGGTCGACGACGCCCCCGCCCTCGCCCGCCTGCCGCAGCTCGGCCACCGCGTCCTCCAGCATCTGCTGGTACAGCTCGACGCCGACCTCGCGGATGTGGCCCGACTGTTCGTCGCCCAGCAGATTGCCGCCGCCGCGCTGGTCCAGATCGTGGCTGGCCAGTTGGAAGCCGGCGCCGAGGTTGTCCAGCGACTGCAGCACCTGCAGCCGCCGCTCGGCCGACAGGCTCATCGGCTTCTCGGGCGGGGTGGTCAGATAGGCGAAGGCCCGCGCCTTGGCCCGCCCGATCCGGCCGCGGATCTGGTGAAGCTGGGCCAGCCCGAACATGTCGGCCTTGTGCACGATCAGGGTGTTGGCCGTCGGCACGTCCAGCCCCGACTCGACGATGGTGGTCGACAGCAGCAGGTCGTAGCTGCCGTCGTAGAAGGCGCTCATCACGTCTTCCAGCTGGGTTGGCGACATCTGGCCGTGGCCGACCACGAATTTGATCTCGGGGACCTGCTCGCGGAGGAACTTCTCGATGTCCGGCAGATCGCTCAGGCGCGGCACGACGTAGTAGGCCTGCCCGCCGCGGTATTTCTCGCGCAGCAGCGCCTCGCGAACCAGCACCGGGTCCCACGGCGTCACATAGGTCCGCACCGCCAGCCGATCGACCGGCGGCGTGGCGATGATCGACATCTCGCGGATGCCCGACAGCGCCATCTGCAGCGTCCGCGGGATCGGCGTGGCCGTCAGGGTCAGCAGGTGCACATCGGCCCGCAGGGACTTCAGCTTCTCCTTGTGCTTGACGCCGAAATGCTGCTCCTCGTCGACGATCACCAGGCCAAGGTCCTTGAACCCGACCTGTTCGCTCAGCACCGCATGGGTGCCTACCACGATCTCGAACGAGCCGTCCTTCAGCCCCGCCCGCGTCTCCGCCGCATCCTTGGCCGTCACCATCCGCGACAGGTGCCGAACCTTGACCGGCCAGCCGGCGAACCGCTCGCTGAAGGTCTTGAAATGCTGCCGCGCCAGGAGGGTCGTCGGGCAGACCACGGCCACCTGCTGGCCGGTCATGGCCACCACGAAGGCGGCCCGCAGCGCCACCTCGGTCTTGCCGAAGCCGACGTCGCCGCAGATCAGCCGGTCCATCGGCGTACCCTTGCCGAGGTCCTCCAGCACGTCGCCGATGGCGGCCAGCTGGTCGTCGGTCTCTTCGTACGGGAAGCGGGCGCAGAACTCGTCGAACAGCCCCTGCGGCGGCGTGATGGCGTCGGAGGTCCGCAGCGACCGCTTGGCCGCCAGGGCGATCAGTCCCTCGGCCATGTCGCGAAGGCGCTGCTTCGCCCTGGCCTTCCGGGCCTGCCAGCCCGCGCCGCCCAGCCGGTCCAGCTGCACGCCCTCGGCCTCGGAGCCGTAGCGGGTCAGCAGGTCGATGTTCTCGACCGGCAGGTACAGCTTGCTCTCCCCGGCGTAGAGCAGTTCCAGGCAGTCGTGCGGCGCCTCCTGGATCTCCAGCGTCTTCAGCCCCTCGTAGCGGCCGATGCCGTGGTCGAGGTGGACCACCAGATCGCCGGTCGTCAGGGCCGAGGCCTCGGCGAGGAAATTCGACGCCCGCCGCTTCTTCTTCGGCCGCGCCAGCCGGTCGCCGAGGATGTCGGTCTCCGAGATGACGGCGATGTCGTCGGTCTCGAAGCCGTGCTCCACCGGCAGCACGCCGCGCAGATACAGATCCTTCGGCGCCGTCTGGACGTCTGCCCAGTCGCGCACGGCCACCACATGCTCGAGCCCGTGGTCGGCCAGCATCGAGGCCAGCCGTTCGGACGAGCCTTCGGTCCAGGACGCGAACAGCACCCGCTTGCCGGCCGTCTTGAGAGCCTCGGCGTGCCGCGCCACAGCCTCGAACAGATTGACGCTGTCCTGCGCCCGCTCGGCCGCGAAGCTGCGCCCCAGCCGCCCGCCGGCGTCCTCTCCCGGACCGTGGAAGGGCGACAGCCGCCGCACCCAGCGTCCGGCCAGGGCGCTGTTCCAGTCGCTCTCCGGCAGATACAGCCGCTCCGGCGGCAGGGCCCGGTAAGCCGCCCCGCCCTTGCCCATGGCCGCGTCGCGCCGGGCGTCGTAGGCGTCCCTGGTCAGGGTCCAGCGCTCGGCCCGCGCCGCCTCGACCTGGTTGTCGAGAAACAGCCGGGCGTCGTCGGGCAGATAGTCGAACAGCGTCTCCAGCCGGGCGTAGAGCAGTGGCAGCCAGTGCTCCATGCCCTGGCGCCGCGCGCCCTCGCTGATCGCCGCGTACAGCGGGTCGTCGCCCGCCGCCCCGAACAGCTCCAGATAGCCGGTGCGGAAGCGCGAGATGCTGTCGGGATCGAGCAGCGCCTCGGACACCGGCGCCAGCGACACGTCCCGAAGTTGCCCCGTCGACCGCTGGGTCGCCGGATCGAAGGTGCGGATCGACTCCAGCTCCGAGCCGAACATGTCCAGCCGCACCGGCTCCTCGAAGCCCGGCGGATAGACGTCGATGACCCCGCCGCGCACCGCGAACTCGCCGCGTTCCGACACCGTCGAGGCGCGCATGTAGCCGTTGGCGGCGAAATACCGTTCCAGCGCCGCCGTATCGAGGTCGAGGCCGACCGTGGTCTCGAACCCGGCGCCGCAGGTCACCTCGCGCGGCGGCGTCCGCTGCATCGCCGCCCCGACCGTGGTCACCAGCAGCAGGGGCTTACTGTCGTCGGGCGCGCGCTGGGCCAGCCGGGTCAGGGCCGCCATCCGCTCGGCCGACACCGACGAGGTCGGGCTCAGCCGGTCGTAAGGCAGGCAGTCCCAGGCCGGAAACTCCACCACTTCAATGTCGGCGGCGAAGAACCGGAAGGCCTGCACGAACTCGCCCATGCGGGCGTAGTCACGGGCGATGAAGGCGCCGACGCCCCCGTCGGCCCGCAACCGTTCAGCCACCGTCAGGGCGTCCAGCCCCTCCGGCGCCCCGCCCAGTTCCTGATCGGCGCGTTTCGAGACCTGCGCGTCCATCAGCCTGCGCCCTCCGCCACCGCCGCGGCGACGTGATCGCGCATGAAGGCCCGGATTTTCCTCATTACCAGCGTCTCGTGCTCCGCCGGCGTCGGTTCCGCGCCGATGATCCAGGCGTACAGACTGTGGTCGTCATCCTGCCCCAGCAGGGCCTCCAGGGAATCCAGTTCCTCGCCGGTCAGGTCTGGCCCGACCTGATCCACGAACGGGCCCAGCACGAGGTCGGCTTCGCGGAACCCCCGCCGCCACGCCCTGAAGGCGATGCGGCCCAATCTCTCTTTCAGACGTGCGTCGATATCGGCCACAAGCTTCCTTGCCCGGTCGGTTCGGGTCGACCGCCGGCCCCGAAGGGCGGCCCTCGACAATGAGTGCGGTGAGATAGCGTTCCAGACGCGCTTTCGCCAGCTATGCTGTCGCTGATGCGGCCGCCGAGTCTCTTTCCCCTGTTCGCCGAGGTCTCCACGCTGAAAGGCGTGGGGCCGAAAATCTTGCCGCTCGTGCAGAAACTGGCCGGGCCGCTGGTCCGCGACCTGCTGTTCCTGTCGCCTTCGGGCCTGGTCGTGCGCCGCCCGATGACCGCCACCACGGCGGTGGAGGGGCTCGTCGGCGTGTTCGACGTCGTCGTGGATCGACTGATCGTGCCCGGCAAGCCCGGCGCGCCGATCAAGGTCCGGGCCTCTGACGCCGACGGCTTCGTCCACCTGATCTGGTTCGGCGGCTCGGCCCAGCACATCGACCGCCTGCTTCCCAGGGGTCAGCGCCGGCTGGTCTCGGGCAAGGTCGAGCGCTTCAACAATGAGGTGCAGATCGTCCATCCGGACGTCTTCACCCCCGCCCAGGCCGGCGACATCGCCGCCGTCGAGCCGGTCTATCCCGCCACCCAGGGCCTGACCTCGCGCGTCATCCGCAAGCTGATCCAGGCTGCGCTCGAACACGCGCCGGAGCTGCCGGAGTGGCAGGACCCCGCCTGGCTCGCCAAACGCCGCTGGCCCGGCTGGCGCGTGGCCCTCGAGGCGCTGCACGCCCCCGCCGCCGAGCCCGACCTCCAGCCCGACGCGCCTCCCCGTCAGCGCCTCGCCTATGACGAGCTGCTGGCCCACCAGCTGGCCCTCGCCCGCCGGCGCCGCGCCCGGCAAATCACCCCGGCCGCGGTCATCGCGCCCGGCGAGCCTTCGGAACGGGTGCTCGCCGCCCTGCCCTTCGACCTGACCGGCGCCCAGGTCCAGGCCATCGCCGAGATCCGCCGCGACCTCGCCTCGGGCGAGCAGATGGGCCGCCTGCTGCAGGGCGACGTCGGGTCCGGCAAGACCGCCGTCGCCGCCCTGGCGCTCGCCGACGCGGCCGCCTCCGGCTTCCAGTCGGCCCTGATGGCCCCGACCGAAATCCTCGCCCGCCAGCACTGGCAGCGGCTCGCTCCGATGCTGGACGCCGCCGGCGTGCCGACCATCCTCCTCACCGGTCGCGACACCCCCGGCGAGCGCCGCGCCCGTCTCGCCGCCCTCGCGTCCGGCGAGGCGAAGGTCGCCATCGGCACCCACGCCCTGTTCCAGGACGCGGTCCGCTTCGACCGGCT
>NZ_DASWTO010000204.1:0-13000 GCF_036402095.1 Brevundimonas sp.
TTGCGCGGCCAGCCGGCGAGGCGGTCGCGGGCGACGGCCCAGATCAGCAGGGCGGCGGGCTGGCCGGCCGCGACGGCGTCGCCCGGGGCGGCGCTCAAGCGGGGCCCGCACGCCTGCAGGCCCGCGCCGGCGGTCAGGGCCGAGCCCAGTCCGAGCAGCACGGATCGCCGCCGCGTGGCCGTCATCGGTCGACTCCCAGCTGTTCGGCCCATCCTGCCGCGAAGGGGGGCGATGCGCCACCTCACGGCCAATTTACCCTTAACCCTTGTCCGGTTTTGCTCAGCGTGCTGCTTATGCGCCTTCGCGCGTCAGGTGGGGCGCAGCAATACGGGAGTAAGCCGTTGAGTAGAACGGATGGAGGGGGCGCCGTCACGGCGTCGGTCGGGCCGCTGGTCCGACGAGCGGGGGGAGAAACCGCATGAATATCGTGATCATCGCCGGTCTGATCATCACCTTCCTGACGGGCGTGCCCGTCCTGATGCAGATCCTGAAGAACCACCCGAAAGGGTTGATCATCCTGTTCTTCGCCGAGATGTGGGAGCGGTTCTCCTACTACGGGATGCGCGGCATCCTGATCTTCTACCTGACCCAGCATTTCCTGTTCGACGACGCCACGGCGTCCGCGACCTACGGCTCCTACACCTCGCTCGTGTATCTGCTGCCGCTGATCGGCGGCATCATGGCCGACCGCTATATCGGCACCCGCAAGGCGATCGCCTTCGGCGCCCTGCTGCTGGTCGCCGGCCACAGCCTGATGGCCTACGAGGGCCGTCCGGCCAGCGAGGTTCTGACCTACGCTCCGACCGGGACCGAGTACCAGGTCGTCAGCGAGGGCCGCGGCGCGGCCCGCGAGGTCGGCGTCATGGTCAACGGCCAGCGCTACGCCTTCACGCCCGCAGAGGGCGGAGGCCTGTCGCTGACCGGCCTGCCGGCCGACGCCGGCCTGCCCGCGGTCCTGCCGGAAGGCTCGTACGAACTCGAGGCGACCCGCGACACCACGGGCGTCAACAGCTTCTACCTCGCCCTGTCCCTGATCATCATGGGCGTGGGCTTCCTGAAGCCGAACATCTCGACGATCGTGGGCCAGCTGTATCCGCAGGGCGATCCCCGGCGCGATTCCGGCTTCACCCTGTACTATTACGGCATCAACCTCGGGGCCTTCTGGGCAGCGGTGCTGTGCGGCTTCCTGGGCCAGACGGTCGGCTGGTGGGCCGGATTCGGTCTCGCCGGCGTCGGCATGGCGCTGGGCTTCATCGTCTTCGTGCTCGGCAAGCCGCTGCTGCAGGGCAAGGGCGAACCGCCGAACCCGACGCTGCTGAAGGCGCCGATGTTCGGGCCGCTGAACCGCGAATGGCTGATCTACATCCTGGCCATCCTCGGCGTCGCCATCGTCTGGTTCATGGTCCAGCGCAACGCCCTGGTGGGGACGGTGCTGAGCGTGTCGACCCTGCTGTCGCTGATCGCCATCGGCTGGATCATCATGTTCGTCTGCAAGACCTGGGCGCAGCGCCAGCGCATGATGCTGGCCCTCGTGCTGATCTTCGGCGCGGTGGTGTTCTTCACCCTGTTCGAACAGGCCGGCACGTCGCTGAACCTGTTCGCCGATCGCAACGTGGATCTGACCATCACCCCGGTGGCCATGCAGTGGCTGGGGATCACCATCGGCACGCCGGCGCAGCTGGCGGCGGCGGGCGTGACGCCCACCGGCTTCTGGATCGACGCCACCATCACGGCGGCGCAGGTTCAGTCGTTCAACGCCGGCTTCATCCTGATCTTCGCCCCGATCTTCGCGGCGCTGTGGGCGTGGCTGGCCAGCCGGAAGATGGACCCCAACCCGACCATGAAGTTCGGTCTCGGCCTCGTGCAGGTCGGCCTCGGATTCCTGGTGGTGGTCTGGGCCGCCGGTTCGGGCATGGTCAACAGCGCCTTCCAGATGCCGCTGATCATCCTGGCGCTGCTCTATATGCTGCACACCACCGGCGAGCTGTTCCTGTCGCCCGTGGGCCTGTCGGAAATCACCAAGCTGTCGCTGCCCTCCGTGGTCAGCTTCATGATGGCGGTGTGGTTCCTCGCCAGCTCGATCGCCCAGTTCGTCGGCGGCAAGATCGCCGGCCTGATGGGCACCGAGACCGTCGGCGGCCAGGTGCTGGACCCGCAGGGGGCTCTGGCCACCTCGCTGGACGGCTTCGGCAAGCTGGGCTGGTGGGGCGTCGGCATCGGCGTCGGCTTCATCCTGATCAGCTTCCTGATCAAGGGGTGGTCGCACGGGGCCAACGACGCCAGCAACCATCCGGGACCGAGCGTCACGGACCGCGGCCAGGAGGACGGCAACGTCGCCCGGCCGGGCGCCAGCACCCCCGCCTGATCCGGGGCGGACGCCAGGAAGAAGGGCGGAGCCTTGCGGCTCCGCCCTTTTTTGTCGGCGCTATCCGCTTCCGGCCGGCCCGGGCGGGATCAGAAGCTCTTGCGGATCTGCAGGAACAGCCACGGGCTCATCCGCGTGCGGCGCACCTCGCGGAAGGCCACCGGAGCGACGTCCCGGGGGCCGGCGTAGATGTCGCGGTCATAGCCGCGCTCGCGGTCCGTGGCGTTGCCGATGTCGAGGCGGATGGTCGTGTCCGACGACGGCTTCCACTGCCCGTACAGGGTGACGAAGGGCTCCGCGTACAGCGACCGCACCTCCCGCACACGGAAGAGCCGGCCCTTGTCGACGTTGCAGCCGTGGTCGAACCCGTAGGACCACTTCCCGCCCTGCAGATCGTGGTTGAAGTTGACGCCGCAGCCGAAGGCCTGGTTGCCCTGGAAGCGGCGGGTCTCGCCCGTGAGCGGATCGGTGACCTCGGTGTGCACCCAGCTGGTGCGGGCCTGAAGGCGGGCGTTGGGGATGCCGAGCCGGTCCATCGGCAGGGTCAGTCGCAGCTGGTACTGGTCGAACGAGCCGTCGCCGATGTTGCCCACGCCGTCGAAGCCGCCGGTCAGGGGGATGATGTCGATGACGTCCTCGACCTCGCCGTGCTGGATCGAGGCCTCGAACACGCCCTCGCCCCAGAAGCGGCGCTCGTATACGGCCTCCAGAAGGGTGGTCTTGTCCGGCTCGAGGTCGGGGTTGCCGCCCTCGACCTGGCCGATGTCGATGTCCGCCGAGGCGACGAAATCGCCGAAGTCGAGCTGGCCGACCTGTCGCTCGGCGCGGAACCGGAACTGGTGGCCTTCCGCGGGAGTCCAGGTCAGCTGCAGGCGCGGTTTGGGATAGACGAAGGACTTGGTCAGATCGCTGTCGCCGGACTGGCTGATCTCCGACACCTCGACGCGCAGGCCGGCCTCGAGGGTGAATTTCGGATTCGGGCGCCACGTCGCCTGGGTGAAGGCTTCGCCGCGCAGTTCCTCGACCTTTACCGAGGACGAGGGCAGCGGGATCGGCACTCCGTTTTCCTCGAAGGCCGTTGCGCTGTCGAGGAAGTTGTAGGCGACCTCGCCGCCGCTCTCGAAGGCCCAGCGGTCGTTGGGGCGGAAGCGCAGCACCGCCCGGGCGATCGATTCGCCCTGGCTGTTGTCGGCGGAGAAGGTCGAGGTGTCCGCGCCGCTCTGTGAGACGCCGACATAGTCCTCGGTCCCGTAGCGCTGCAGGCCGACCAGTTCGAGGCCGAGGCGGGGCGAGAGGTCGCGGGTCCAGTTCAGGCCCAGCTCGCTGTTGATCGAGTCCGACTCCTCGTCGTTGAAGCTGTCAATGCCGGGACCGGAGCGGATCAGCAGGTCCTGCGAGTTCTCGTTGCCGAACCAGCCCAACAACCCGTTGACCCGCAGCCGGCCGCCGGCGAACGGCCGCTGGACGGCGCCGGTCGCCCGGACGTTGCGGAACCGGTCCCACAGCACCAAGTCGGCGTCCTGGATGAGGGCCCCCGACGGGTCGTAGCGGCGGCGGTAGCCCTCGCCCGTGCCGTCGGTGCGATCGGTGGTGGCGCTGATCGAACCCTCGATCGAATTGTCGCCCTCGCGGCGGGAAAACTGGCCGGCGATGATCGGGCCGATGTAGCCGTCGGGGTAGATGTAGTTGTTGAACTCCAGCACCCGCTCGACCGTGACGGTGCGGCGCAGGACGACGTTGGCGATGACCGAGCGGCCCTGCATGTCGATGCCCGGGGCGCCGCCGCGGATGAGTTCGATGCGCTCGACGCTGTCGGCCGAGATGCGGCGCAGGACCTGGTCAAGGCTGTCGCTCTTGGACGAGGGCCGGTCGCCGTCGATCAGGACGTTGCCGGCCGCGCCGGCGAAGCCGCGGGTGCCGTTGTTTCCGGTGTCTAGGCCGAAGCCCGGCAGGCGGGCGATCATGTCGAGCGCCGTGTCCGGGCGGGAGTCGGCGAAGAAGGCCGGCTCGAACACCAGTACGCCCTGCTGGGCGGCGTCGACCTCGGGCGCGGACTGGATCGGGCCGGTCGGCACGGGCGCCCGGGCGGCGCTGTCCGGCGTCGGCGACTGGGTCGGCGTGGTCTGCGCGATGGCCGGGGCGGCCAGCACGGACAGGGCGGCGGTGGCCAGCCAGATGGTCTTCGTCATAGGTCCCTCTCCCAAGTGGGCGGACCGTGCCCGCGCCTCAGGGGGGGCTCCAGTTACAAGCCTGACAGGTGGATTAATTCGGCGACAGGCTTGGGGCGGCGGGGTGTCGAACCTGGAGCGGCCGGCGGGAATCGAACCCGCGACATTCAGCTTGGGAAGCTGACGTTCTACCTCTGAACTACGGCCGCGACCGGGTCGCCGATCGGAGGCGGACCATAGCTTCGCGCCGGCAAAAGAAAAGGCCCGGCGCGGCGGCCGGGCCGTTCCCCGGGTCTAGCGGGCGACCTCGACGTCGATGCCGCGGCGTTCGAGGATTTCCTGCACGCTGTCGTCTCCGGCCAGGTGGGCGGCGCCGACCGCGATGAACGCCGTGCCCGAGCCGGCCAGTTCGGTCTGGATCTGGTCGGCCCAGTTGGTGTTCCGACGGACCAGCAGGGCCTGGTAGAGCGCCTCGCCGCCTTCGCGCATCGGCCGGACGCCCAGCGTCTCGACGGCTTCGACGTCGCCGGCGGCCCAGGCCTCGACCAGCTTGTCCAGGTCGGTCGTGGCCGTTTCGAAATCCTCGAGCGTGCTGCGCAGGAAGGCGAGCTGGTCGGCCTCGGAGAAGCCGGCGAGGATGCGAATCTGCTCGTCGACGGTCTCGAAGCCGTTGATGGGCTTGCCGGCGGCCTCGGCGCGCGCCTTGAGCAACAGTTCGACGCCCGAGGCCGGGTCGTAGCCGGCCTTGGTCAGCGGCGCGACCGACAGCGTCAGGGCGGCGAACCACGGCCGGAACACGTCGAGCTGGGCGGCGCTGAGCCCGACGGTCTTCGCCGCCGCATCGAGGGCGGCCACTTCCTCCGCGCTCAACAGGCTGGACAGCGGCCGGGCGGGCGACAGGCCATGCTGCTGGACCAGCGGCAGGACGGCGGCCTGATCGTCGGGGTTGGAGATTTCGAGGATCAGCTTGTCGGCGCTTTCGAAGGCGGCGTCGACGCGGTCGGTGCCCCAGCCCGTGGTCGGGCGCAGCAGGTGGACGGTGCCGAACAGATAGAGGGTGGAGTCGGCGTCCCTGACGACCCAGAGGGCGGGGCCGCGGCCCTCGGCGGGCGGCACGGCGCGGATCGCGGGCGCCGCTTCGGCGACGGGCGGAACGACCTGGGCGTCGACCGGCGAGACGACGGCGACGGCGAGGCCGAGGCCGAGCGCGGCCCCGAGGGTCAGGCGGCCGATGGCGGCGACGGTGGTCTTGAGGCGTTTCCGGAGAGTCATGTGGAGGTCCTGGAGGCGAAGGCCGTGGAGGGTTGCGAGGTCAGTCGGCGATGAAGATGGCTTCGATCGGCTGTTCGAAGACGCGGGCGATGCGGAAGGCGAGCGGCAGGGACGGGTCGTAGCGGCCGGTCTCCAGCGCGTTGACGGTCTGGCGCGAGACGCCGAGCCGGTCGGCCAGATCGGCCTGGCTCCAGTCACGTTCGGCGCGGAGCACCTTGAGGCGATTGTTCATCCGGGCGCTCCTAGCGGTGTTTCAGCCACCAGATGGCCCAGGCGACCGCGTAGCCGGCCAGCTGGAACAGCAGGATGGCGTACATGCCGCCGGCCACGAGCTCGGCGGCGCTGAGGCCGACGTCCGCCGAGGTCGAGCCGTCGTCGCGCAGGGTCAGGGTGAGCAGCAGGATGGCGCCGACGGCCATGCCGCTGGAGCCGCCCCACCACCAGGCCCATTTGTGGGCCTCGCGCGCGGCCTCGTCGATGCCGCGCCACCACCAGACGCAGCCGGCGAGGGCGACGGCCATGGCGGCGGCCATGAAGCCGACGGTCAGGACGAGGCCGAGCACGCCCGGCTGGTCGCCGACCATGGCGCCGCCGGCCCCGGCCAGGCCGCCGATCGCGGCGACGCCGATGAGCATCAGGAGGAAGGCGCCGAGGCCGAGGGGCCGTTTGGGACGGCTGGCGGGGGTCATGGAGAGCTCCGTGTCGCTATGACAAGGGTGTTTTACATCGCGACGCCACGGTGTCAAGCAGGCTTGTCAGAAAGTCTGCGAGGCTTGTCGCCGCTAGTCCGCGGCCGGCGCCGCCAGTTCGGGGCGCGACAGGGAGCGGGGCGCGCTTTCGACCGGCGGCAGCCCCGGCAGGTCCTTGCCCTCGTGATCGACGTGCAGGTCCTCGAAGCGTCTGGCGGAGACCATGACCTGGCTCTCGAGCGAGCCGACGAACTGGTTGTACTTGCCGACCGCCGTGTCGAGCGCCCGGCCGACGGCGGCGGCGTGGCCGCCCATCACCGACAGGCGCTTGTAGAGTTCCTTGCCCAGTTTCGCGACCTGCTCGGCGTTCTTCGCCTGCTCCTCGGCGCGCCAGCCGTAGGCCACCGCCTTGCACAGGGCGAACAGGGTGGTGGGGGTTGCGATCAGCACGCGGGCGTCCATGGCCTGGGTGATCAGGTCGGGCTCGTGGTCGAGGGCGGCGGACAGGAAGGACTCGCCGGGGACGAACATGACGACGACATCGGGGCTGGGCCTGAACTGGTCCTGATAGGCCTTGGAGGACAGCTGGCGGACGTGGGTCTTCATGCTCGCGGCGGTGCGCAGGGAGGCGGCGCGGGCCTGGGCCTCCTCGTCGCCGTCGGCCGCGTCCGGGAAGGCGAGGGGCACCTTGGCGTCGATCACGAACATGCCGCCGCCGGGCATGCGAACGATGAAGTCCGGGCGCTGCTGGCGGCCCTGATCGTCGGCGGCGGAGGTCTGTTCGGTGAAGTCGAAGCGGCCGGCCATGCCCGCGGCCTCGAGCACATTGCGGCAGGTCTGCTCGCCCCAACGGCCGCGCCGGCCGGTATTGCCCTTCAGCGCCTCGGTCAGGCGGCGGGCCTCGTCGCGGGTGGCCGTGGAGGCGGTCATGAGCAGCTGGAGCTGCTCCTTGAGGCCGCCGGTCTCCTCGGCGCGGACCTTCTCGAGCGCGGCGACATGCTCCTGGAACGACTTGAGGGTTTCGGCCACCGGCTTGAGCTGGGCCTCCATGCGCTGCCGCGCCATCTCCTCGCGGTTGCGGAAGGTCTCGTCGGTGCGCTTGAGCAGTTCCTCGGCGACGGTGGAGGCGGACTCGCGCGCCTGGGCGCGGAGCAGTTCGGTGGAGGTCGCGGCCTGGTCCTCGAACAGTCTCATCCGCGCCTCGGTCTCGGCATGACGCGTGTGCAGATCCCAGGCGCGGGCCTCGGCGGCGGCGGCCCGGCGGCGCTCCATCAGGGCCCAGCCGAAAGCGACGACGGCGAGCAGGGCGGAGGCGAAAAAGGCGATGAGAGAGGCGTTCATGCTCCGTTCCTTACCGGGAGTCGGAGGAGGCCGCCATGGCGGGCGGCTCTGGATTATACCCGGGCGAAACCGGGAAAACGTGGGGGGCAGAGTCTGCGGAGTCTGCAGGGCCCGCTCCAGAAATCGCCGCCGGCCGCCATGAAGGGCGTTCCGGATTGTACCCGGGTGAAACCGGGAAAACACGGTGTGCAGAGTCTACAGAGTCTGCAGAATTCGTTTCGCCCCACGCCTGCATGTCGTCCTCGGCTCCTCCGGACGGGCCGGTTGACCGTCCACGCCGCAGTCTACCCCCGGCCTGCGTCAGAATCGGACGTAGGCCACGCCAATCCAACCCATCGTCGTCATCCTCGGCCCATCCGCTGCGATGGCATGCGATCGCGGTCGCTCCTACCCGAGGATCAGAGGGCAGCGGCGAGCTGTGCGGCGGTGATGGCCCAACAATCGCGCCCTTGCCGTCTTCGACGCCGCACCGGATTGTCTGGCCCTCGGGTCAAGCCCGAGGGTGACGGCGGGGGGGGCAGGCTTGGCCTACGCCGGGCGGCGCTGGCGGAGGGCCTGGATGATGGTGCCGTCGTCGAGCCAGTCGAGCTCGCCTCCGACGGGGACGCCGCGGGCGAGGGAGGTGATCTCGACGCCGGAGTCCGCCAGCCGCTCGGCGAGATAGTGGGCGGTGGTCTGGCCGTCGACGGTGGCGGGGAGGGCGAGCACGACTTCCTTCGCCTCGCCGCCGCGGACCCGGCCGACCAGTTCGGCGACGCGCAGGGCGTCGGGGCCGACGCCGTCGAGGGCCGAGAGCAGGCCCCCGAGGACATGATATTTGCCGCGGAAGCCGCCGGAGCGCTCCATGGCCCACAGGGCGCCGGCCTCCTCGACGACGCAGATCAGGCCGTTGTCGCGGGCGCCGTCGGAGCAGATCGAGCAGGGATCGCGGGTGTCCGGCGCGCCGCAGACGCTGCACGAGACGACCTTGTCGGCGGTCTCGCGCAGGGAGGCGGCGAGGGGGACCAGCAGCTGCTCGCGCTTCTTCAGCAGGGCGAGGGCGGCGCGGCGGGCCGAGCGCGGGCCGAGGCCGGGCAGTTTCGCGAGGAGCGAGATCAGCCGTTCGATCTCGGGTCCGGCGGAGGCGGCCAAGTCAGAACAGCTTGGGCATGCCGGGGATGTTCATCCCGGCCATGGGTCCGGCGGCCTCGCGCATCAGGGCGGCGTTGGCCTCGTCGAGCTTGCGCTTGGCGTCGGCATGGGCGGCGACGATCAGGTCGGCGAGAATCTCGGTCTCGCCGGGCGCCATCAGGCTGTCGTCGATCCGGACCGAGGTCACGTCGCCGGGGCCCTTCAGGTCGATCGAGACGAGGCCGCCGCCGGAACTGCCGGAGGCGGTCGTCTCGGCCATTTTGGCCTGGGCCTCCTGCAGCTTCTGCTGCATCGCCTGGGCCTGCTGCATGAGGGCGTTGAGGTCTTTCATGAGGCCTAGATAGGCCTCGCCGCCCCGACCCCGCAAGGGCGCGGCGGAGGGTCGCGGGCTGCATTTGTAACAGTATGTGTTCTTGAATGATCCACGGGGCGTCCTAATTCGTATTCGCCACTGTTGCTAATACCGATCAGGAGGATTTCCCCATGGCTTTCGACGCCACCCCCGTCCGCGACCGTCCGCTGTCCGACGCCGCCCTCGCCCAGCTGTTCACCGAGGCGCGCACGCGCAACGCCTGGTCGGACCGGCCGGTGCCGGAGGACCTGCTGCGCCGGCTGTACCACCTGACGAAGTTCGGGCCGACGGCGGTGAACGCCACCCCGGCGCGGTTCGTGTTCGTGACCTCGCCCGAGGCCAAGGCGCGGCTCGCGCCGCTGATGTCGGACGGCAACCGCGAGAAGATGCTGCAGGCGCCGGTCAATGTCATCATCGGCCAGGACATCGAATTCCACGAGACGCTGCCGAAGCTGTTCCCGCACGCGCCGGGGGCGAAGGACTGGTTCGCCGACGAGGCCGGGCGGCGCGAGACGGCTTTCCGCAACGCCTCGCTGCAGGGCGGCTATTTCCTGCTGGCGGCGCGGGCGCTGGGGCTGGACGTCGGCCCGATGTCGGGCTTCGACGCGGCGGGGGTGAAGGCGGAGTTCTTCGCCGGCACGACGGTGGAGCCGAACTTCATCGTCAACCTCGGCTACGGCACCGACGAGAACCTGTTCCCGCGGTCGCCGAGGCTGGCGTTCGAGGAGGCGGCGGAGATTCTGTAGGGGCCCGAGGGCCGACCGGTCGGTCACTGCGCCGACCGGCGCCTGCTGCTCCAGATCCGCTCAGAGCCAGGAGCCGTCGCGAGCCGGCAGGCTGATCTCGAACTCATCGAACAGGATCACCGGCGACACGCGGTCGTTCCAGAAATGCTCCTGGGTGTTCAACAGCCCCTGATCGAGTGTGCGCTCCACCTCGATGCGCAGCCTCGCCGTCGCCGGCGCCGGAGTCATCAGGGGCGCAAGCCTGTCGAACTGGTCGGTCGGCAGATAGAGATGGACGACATACCGGTCAGGGCCGCGAAGCCACATCGCCCCGCGCTGACCCCCCAGGTCGACGGGCATTCCGTCCTCCATGCTCGTGACGGTCCGGCCGTGATGGCTGTCGAAAATCCTCAGAAATCCGGCGAGCTGCGACAGCGGTCGGCCGAGGCTTTCCACCACCGTGGGGGCGGACGCCGTCACGACGGCGGTGATGCGCCGTGACATCGTACCGGTCACATAGAAGTTCGCACCGAGACGAATCCCGGACAGCTCGAACTCGGGCTCGATCCCGAATGCGGGGCCTTCGGTGACGCGCCAGTCGCGCTCGGGATGATCGGCCACGGCAGTTGTCCTCGAAGCAGGGCGCATCGCGCCGCCGACGGGTCGGAACGTGGGTCGCGACGGGAAAGGGCGGGCGTCCGGAGCGGAAGCCGGTCCGCCCGGCGCTTCCCGCGTCAGCGGCTCAGTAAATCGTCTCGCCGACCCGCTGCAGGGCCACGTCCGACGGCGGGTTGTCGCAACGCGCGCCGTCCCGCGGCGTCCAGCTGCCGTACTCGCCGGGCACATACCGGGTCGTGCTGTATTCCGACAATTCCGGGAACATCGGCTCGTCGGCGCCGGGACGGAGCGTCCAGGTGCGGGCGAAGCCGGAGGTGTTGGACGCCTTGAGGGCGAGGCACTGGACAGCCCCGGACGTGTTCCGCGCCCAGGCTTCCTGTCTTTCGGTCGGGCTGGCGCCGTACCAGAAGGTGACGGCTCGCTGGGTCATGGACACGCCATTGCTCCAACCGGCCACCTCACGCGCCGACCCCGGAACCGTCACACAGGCCGCGAGCGAGGTGACCGCCGCCGCTGCTACCAAGACACGCTTCATTGACCGCCTCCCCGACCGCGGCGCCGATCGCCGTTCGGCGATTTCCGCATCTTATCCAGCGGTTGGCAAGATTCGGCGCGACAGTTTCGGGCGAAATATCCAGACGCGCCGACCGGCCGCGAGGCAGGCGGAGGACGCGCGCCTCTAGTCCTCCTCCGCCGTCTCCTCCGGGATCGCCGGCAGTTCGACCGCCGGCGCCAGCGTCTTGATCTCGCCGATCCTCGCGCCCGGGAAGGCCTCCATCACGGCGACGATGAAGGGGTCGGCCTCGATCTGGGCCCGCTCCTCCGCGCGCTTGCGGCGATCGATCTCGATCATGGTTTCGCCGCCGCCCTGGCCATTGGCGGCGATCAGCCAGGTGCGGCCGGTCCATTCCTTGAGGCGGGATGACAGGCGGCGGGCGAGGTCGATCGGCGCGCCCTCGATGCTCTCGTAGGTGATGGCTCCAGGCTTGAAGGCGACCGGCCGGACGTAGCGCTGGACGTCCATCTGCAGACCGACCTCGCGCTTCTCGCCGATCAGGGCGACGACCTGCTCGAACGACTGAGGGTCGGGCAGGGCGGGGGCAGGGACGGGACGGGCGGCCAGCTGGGCGGAGGCGCCGCCGCCGCCTCCACCGCCGGACGGGCCGCGCGGGGCGGGGCCGCCGCCGGGCATGGGCTCGCCGTCGCGCAGGGCCTTGAGCGCCTCTTCCGGCCCGGGCAGGTCGGCGGCGTAGGCGAGGCGGACGATGGCCATCTCCACGGCGTCGGCGGGGTTGGGCGCGCGGCGGACCTCGTCGAGGGCCTTGAGCAGCATCTGCCAGACACGCGCCAGCGTGCCGGCCGAGATGACCGCGCCGAGGGCGGTCAGCTTCTGGGCCTGGTCGTTGGGCAGGCGGGTGGCCTGGGGGCCGAGCATCTTGGCCACCGAGGCGGCGTGGCAGTGTTCGAGCAGATCGTTGGTCACCTGCACCGGATCGGCGCCGTAGCCGTAGAGGGTGCGGAACAGCTCCAGCGCCTCGGGCGTGCGGCCGGCCATGATCGATTCGAACAGGGCGATGGTCTGGCTGCGGTCGGCGAGGCCGAGCATGTCGCGCACGACCTCGGTCTTCACCGTCTCGCCCTTGTCGCCCTGCACCAGCGCCTGGTCGAGCAGGGAGAGGCCGTCGCGCACGGACCCCTCGGCGGCGCGGGCGATCAGGGCCAGGGCGTCCTGTTCGATCTTCATGCCCTCGCGGTCAGCGATGCGGGCGAGGTGTTCGACGAGGATCTCGGGCTCGACGCGGCGCAGGTCGAAACGCTGGCAGCGGCTGAGGATGGTCACCGGCACCTTGCGGATCTCGGTGGTCGCGAAGATGAATTTGGCGTGCGGCGGCGGCTCTTCCAAGGTCTTCAGCAGGGCGTTGAAGGCCTGGTTCGACAGCATGTGAACTTCGTCGAGGACGTAGACCTTGTAGCGCGCCTCGACCGGGGCGTAGCGGACGCTCTCGATGATGTCGCGGATGCCGTCGATGCCGGTGTGGGAGGCGGCGTCCATCTCGACCACGTCCATGTGCTGGCCGGCCATGATGGCGGCGTCGTGCCGGCCGTGGGCGGTCAGCTCCAGCGAGGGACGATCGATGAGGTCGGTCTCGTTGTTGAGGGCGCGGGCCAGCAGGCGGGCGGTGGTGGTCTTGCCGACGCCGCGGACGCCGGTGAGCATGAAGGCGTGGGCGATGCGGCCGGTGGCGAAGGCGTTGGTCAGGGTGCGGACCATGGCCTCCTGGCCGATCAGGTCCTCGAAGGTGCGCGGCCGGTATTTGCGGGCCAGGACGGTGTAGGCC
>NZ_DASWTO010000205.1:0-27867 GCF_036402095.1 Brevundimonas sp.
GGCGCGCGGACTCGATCTGCTGCTCGCTGGGCGCGCCGCGGGCGGGCGCCGGCGGCGGCGGCGAGGGCGGCGGCGGCGGGGCGAAGGCGGCCTCGGCGTAGTCGACGTCCGTAGCGAGGCCGCCCGAGCCGTAGGCAGGCCAGCCGGCCAGCACATCGGTTTCGCAGGCCCGTCCGGTCGGGTCGATGACCTTGACCCCGCCGAGGGCGGCGCCGGCGTTCGAGGCGGCTTCGCGCGCCCGCCGGGCGGCGTCCCTGACCGCCTCGCCCTGCAGCCAGGTCTTCACGGCGTTGTCCGGCTCGAGATTGAACCAGACCTGGCCGATCGAGGTCGGCTGGGACGCGACGACGGTGGCGTAGACGCGCTCCAGCACACGCGTGTCGCGCACGGTGACATTGATGGTCGCGTCGGCCTGGTAGCGCTCGATCTGGTCGGCGCGGGCGTTGTCGTGAAGCACGCCGTTCTCGTCCCGGTACTGGTCGTAAAGCGGCCGCGTGGACAGGGTGGTCTCGACGCGCACGGCGTCGACGCCGTAGGCGGCCAGCGCCTGGCTGAGCGCCCGGATCTGGTCGGCGGCCTTGCGCGAGGCCTCGGCCGCGGTGCGGTCGACCGACTGGAAGCTGGCGTTGAAGCCGGCCCGGTTGGCCGGCACCTGGGTCCGCACCTGGCCGATCGAGGCGATGACCGGCTCGCGCATCCACCACGGCGCCGGAACGTAGCGCTCGCCGATCGTGGCGGGCGGGGTCTGGGCGGCGGCGGACGAAGGCGCGAGCGCGGCGGGCGCGGCGACGGCGGCGGCGAGCAGGGCGGCGGTCAGCGTGGCGATGGTGCGGGGCATGAATGGTATCCCTTGTTCGCCCGGACCGTGCCGCCTGGGCCGGGGCGGGGCAAGGGGCGGTAAGGAATCGTCAGGCCCGCCGCCGGCCTATGCTGATCATAGATATTATTGATCGAGTTTTGCGTTTCGAATGATTGACTTTGTGGCACCCGAGGCTCATTTCCCGAGCCGCGGCGCCGCCCCTCCGGCGCTCCAGAGCTTTTCCGTTCCAGAACCATCAGGAGAACCATCATGCTGGGCGTCGGTGAAAAACTGCCGGAATTCAAGATCACGGGCGTGAAGCCCGGCTTCAACAGCCACGAGGAAAACGGCGTCTCGGCCTTCGAGCCGATCACGCAGGACAGCTTCGAGGGCAAGTGGAAGGTCATCTTCTTCTACCCGAAGGACTTCACCTTCGTGTGCCCGACCGAGATCGCCGAGTTCGCCTCGCTGTCGAAGGATTTCGAGGACCGCGACACGGTGGTGCTGGGCGGCTCGACCGACAACGAGTTCGTCAAACTGGCCTGGCGTCGTGACCACGCCGACCTGTCGAAGCTGCCGATCTGGCAGTTCGCCGACAACGGCGGCCGCTTCGCCCGCGCCCTGGGCGTGCTGGACGAGGCCGAGGGCGTCGCCCTGCGCGCCACCTTCGTGGTCGACCCGCACAACGTCGTGCAGCACGTCTATGTCACCAACCTGAACGTCGGCCGCGCGCCGGCGGACACGCTGCGGGTGGTGGACGCGCTGCAGACCGACGAACTGTGCGCCTGCAACCGCCCCGTGGGCGGCGAAACCCTCGCCGCGTAAGGCGGCGTCCCGGGTGGCGGGAGGCGGCGGCGTTGGTATCGCCGCCTTCCACGCCGCCTGTTTCCTGGGCGCCATGCCCGCTCGCCCCCCGGTCCGATCTCCGATCGGCCGGAGGACAGGCTCCGCCTCGCGACCTGAGCGCGGCCGCGCCTGCAATCCACGAGCCTCCATGCGGCTCAAGCCGCGAGCGACCGCGCCGCAAGCGGTCGCCGCGCCCCGAAGGGAACCTGACAAATGTCGATCGACGCCCTGCGCGACCTGATCCCCGCCTACGCCAAGGACATCTCCCTGAACCTCGGTTCGCTCGCGTCGGAAACGGTGCTGAACGACCAGCAGAAATGGGGCTGCTTCCTCGCCTCGGCCCATGCCGTCGGCGTCGCGCCCGTGGTCAGGGCGATCGAGGCCCAGGCGGCCGCCGTGCTGACGCCCGAGGCGCTGAACGCCGCGAAATCCGCCGCGGCCATCATGGGCATGAACAACATCTACTACCGCGCGCTGCACCTGATGAAGAACAGCGAGTACACCACCATCCCCGCCCGGCTGCGCATGAACGTCATCGCCAATCCCGGCGTCGAGAAGATGGATTTCGAACTGTGGTCGACCGCGGTGTCGGCGATCAACGGCTGCGGCGCCTGCCTCGACGCCCACGAGGGCGAGCTGCGCAAGCACGGCGTGCCCGCCACCCAGGTGCAGGCGGCGCTGCGCATCGGCGCCGTGGTCCACGCCGCCAGCCGGATCGTGGCTTCCGAAGCCGCGCTGGCGGGCTAGGCCGCCGGGGCGGCCCAGTCCGTCCCGCGCAGGGCGGCGGCGTAGGTCCGGCTGACCGGCGCGACGGCGCCGTCGGACAGGGTCAGCTCGCCGCGCCCCGCCTTCCAGCGCGCCGCCTCCACGCCGCTGCGCGCCACCCACCACGAGCGGTGCACGCGGAAGCCGTCGGCGCCCTCGAGGGCCGCGAGCGCATCGGCCAGCCGCATCAGCACCAGGGTCGAACCGACCTCGGTGCGGATGCGCAGATAGTGGTCCTCGGCCTCGACGGCGATCAGCCGGGCGCGCGCCAGCCGCGGCGGCAGGCGGCCGCGCAGGGCGGGCGGAGCCAGGCCCTCCGGGGCGGAGACCTGGGTGAGCGGCCGGTTGAAGGCCGAGCGGGTCAGCCACGCCAGGCCGACGACGGCGACGTTGATCGTCAGCACGCTGGGCATGAGCCAGAGCAGGTGCGGCAGCATCGACGGCCGGCCGAAGAACAGCGCCGGGATGATCGAGACCCAGAGCGAGATGGGCGGGGTCATGGCGATCAGCTGGGCCAGCACAAAGGCGCGGGGTCGGCCGGGAAACAGGCGCGCCACCCCCGGCTCGATGAGGGCCGCGATGACGCCGCCGCCCACCATCGCCAGTTGCCAGTAGGGATAGCGCACGCGGGCGGGGACGCCCTCGCCGTCGTAGGCCGCTATGGCCGCGAGGAAGAGGCCGAACAGGGACAGGCCGATCAGTTCGGCGACCCCGGAGCGGCCGATCCGGACGGCCCGGAATCCCTTCATCACATCGTCGGCCGTCACGCTCCGCTCCGTTCGCGAAGAGACTCCCGCCGTTCGCGAAAGTCAGGCTGACACGGCCTCCGCCCCGCATGCAATCCGGCTCCGAGCTTTCGAGGAGCCCCCATGACCCGTGAGACGACCCGGATCGCGACGACGACCCTGTTCTGGCTGACCGCCCTGCTGTGCATGGCCGTGGCGCTGTTCAGCGCGCGCTTTCTCCTGCCCCAGCCCTTCATGGCCGACGCGATGGCCCCGCATATCGAGGCGCGGCCGCTGATCTTCCTGACCCATGTCGCCAGCGGGCTGACGGCGCTGACGCTCGGCGTGTTCCAGCTGGTCACCTGGAGAGGCCCCCTCAGGGTCTGGCACCGCCGCGCCGGCCGGGTCTATGTGGCCGCCTGCCTGATCGGCGCGGCGTCGGGTTTCGCCTTGGCCGTAGCGAGCGTCGCCGGGCCGATCTCCGGCCTGGGATTCGGCGGGCTGGCCGTGGCCTGGTTCGTCACTACCGCCCTGGGCTGGCGCAAGGCGGTCGCGGGCCAGTTCGGCCAGCACCGCCGCTGGATGATCCGCAGCCTGTCGCTGACCTTCGCGGCGGTGACGCTCAGGATCATGCTTCCGCTGGCGATGGCCAACGGGCTGGAATTCGTCGAGGCCTACCGCGCCATCTCGTTCCTCTGCTGGGTCCCCAACCTGCTGCTGGCCGAGGCGTGGCTGCGGGCGTGGGGCTGGGAGGTCGTGCGCCCGGCGGCGCGCCCGGCCTGATGGCTCAGGGCGCCGGCGGGGCGAGGGCGGCGAGCGTCTTCGGGGCCTGAGCGCGATAGCTTTCGTCGATCCACGAGCGGAACAGGGCCATCGCGTCGACGACGTCGTCCGGCCACGAGGCCGTGACCCAGCCGCTCTTGCCGAGGCCGTAGCCGGCGGGCTGCACGAACGGCAGCTCGCGCGCGCCCGGCCCGGTGAAAGGCAGCTTGCACGAGAGGCTGAACGGATCCCCGGCGACGCTGAGATAGGCGAAGGTCTTGTCGCGCACGGCGAGATCGGCGTGGCCGGGCCAGGGGCTCTTCAGATGCGCCCCGGGATAGGTCAGGCCGAAGGCGCGCAGGGCGTCGGCGGCGTCCGGGGGCGCGGTCATTCTCCGGCGCTCGCGAGGTGGGCGACCAGTCGCGCGAACTGTTCGGCCAAGACGCCGTCGACGGGATCGGCCATGGCTCCGGCGGCGGGTCCGTTGACCACGAAGGTCCATTTCAGCGTCCGGCCCTCCCCCTCGGCCGCGTCCGCCCAGGTCATGGTCAGGACGGCGTCGACGCCCATGGATTGGAGCGGGCCGAACGGCGCATCGAACACGACCATGCGCCGCTCCGGCCAGACCAGCAGGGCCTCGGCGTGCTTGACGCCGCCGCCGGGCAGGGCTTCGCACCAGCAGCCGCCGGGGCGCAGATCGACCGAGATGTTGGACGCGCTGCCGGACCAGGTGTGGGCGTCGCTCCACCACGCGGCCGGGCGGCCCACCGCCTCCAGCACGGCCTCCGCCGACGCCGTCACCGGGTGCTCGTAGGTGAGGCGGAAGCCGTTCACGGAACGGGCCGACACCTCGGCGGCGGCACCGCCGGCAAGCGCCAGAGAGGCGGCCCCGAGCGCCGCGGCGAGCAGCAGACGTTTCATGCGAAAATCCTCCCGGACCGCATCCGCGCGCAGCCCGCCGCCGGCGTCAAGCGGCTTTGCTCAGGCGGCCGCAAAGGTCAGCGGCGCGCCCCAGAACTGGGCCACCAGCTCCGACTGCGGCCCGGGCTGGCCGGTGGTCAGGAAGTCGCGCCGGCCCGAGCCGCCGAGGGCGTATTCCGGATGGCGGCGGAAATAGCGGTCCAGCGCCTCGGCGACGGCCGTCGGCTGGTGGATCACCGGGGTGCCTTCGGGCAGGGCGCCGGCGAACAGGTCGGCGACGATCTCATAGTGGGTGCAGCCGAGGATGGCCTTGTCCGGATGACGGCCGATGCGGCGGCGCAGGGCGTCGACGTGGTCGTGCACCACCACCTTCAGCTCTTCCGCCGGCGCGCCCAGCTCGATCAGGCCGGCGAGGCCCGGGCAGGGCTCGGAGAAGACCGCCAGATCCTCGCGCCGCTTGTCGATCTCGATCTCATAGACCCGGCTCATGGCGGTGGCGGCGGTGCAGAAGACGCCGGTGACCTCGAGGGCCTCGATCTTGTCGCCCAGCCGCTCCGCCTCATAGGTCCACGGCAGGCCGGTGGCCGCCTCGATGGTCGGAACGATGATGCCCAGCACATTGACCGGCCGGCCGTGCCGCGCCCGGGCCTCGGGCACCCAGGTCTGCTGCAGACGGCGCAGGGCGATGGCGCTGGCGGTGTTGCAGGCCAGGACGATGATGTTGGCGCCGGCCTCGAACAGCCGCTCGCAGCCGGCCCGGGTCAGGTCGACGATCTCCTCGCCGCCGCGCCCGCCGTAGGGGGCGTTGGCCTGGTCGGCCAGATAGACGAAGTCCCGGTCGGCGAACCGCCGCGTCAGTTCGCGGTGGACCGTGAGCCCGCCCACGCCGGAGTCGAATACGCCTATCGCCATGCGCGGGTGCTTAGACGCGCCGCCGGGTCGCGTCCATGATCAAGATGGGCGGCCAGAATGTCGCGGCGGGATTACCGGTCGTTCAGGTGACAGTCAGCGTGCGGTGGGCCTAGGTTGCGGCCCACGATCTGAACCGACGGAGCCTGTCCATGCATCGACGCCAACTTCTCATCGCCGGGGGCGGCCTGTTCGCCCTGTCGGCCTGCGCCTCGAACGGCGCCGGCATGGGCGGGGCGCCGGCGGCTTCGGGTCTCGCCGAGGACGCCCGCGTCGGCCGCGCCGTGCTGCCGGCCCAGACGCCGCGCGCCGAGCTGCTGCAGCCCTGGACGGGCCCCTACGAGGGCGTGCCGCCGTGGGACAAGGTCACCGCGGCCAAGCTGCGGGAAGCCCTGCTGGAAGGCATCGAACTGCAGCGCGCCGAGATCGCCGCCATCGCCGGCAACCCCGCGCCGCCGACCTTCGCCAACACCCTTGTGCCCTACCAGATGGCGGGCGAGCCGCTCGACCGGGCCAGCGCCATCTACGGCGTGATGACCCAGAACATCGGTTCGGACGACTACCAGGCCGTCGACACCGAGCTGTCGCCCCTGCTGTCGGCCGCCGGCGACGAGATCATCTTCAATGAGCAGCTGTTCGCCCGCATCAAGACGGTGGCCGACAACGCCGCCCGGGCGGGCCTGACCGCCGAGCAGACCCGGCTGGCCGAGCGCACCCGCGACGCCTTCGTGCGCAACGGCGCGGCCCTGGACGCCGCCGGCAAGGCCGAGCTGGGCCGCATCAACACCGCCCTGTCCAACGCCTTCACCAGCTTCAGCCAGAAGGTGGTCGCCGACGAAAACACCTTCACCCACATCCCGAACGAGGCGGGCGTGGCCGGCCTGCCGGCCTCGAACAAGGCGGCGGCGGCCGCGGCCGCCCGCAGCCGCAACCTGACCGGCTACGCCATCGTCAACACCCGCTCGAGCGTCGACCCGTTCCTGTCGTTCGGGGACGACCGCGGCCTGCGCGAGACGGTGTGGCGCAAATTCGTCAACCGCGGCGACAACGGCGACGGCAACGACACCAACGCCCTCATCGCCGAGATCGTGAAGCTGCGGGCCGAGCGCGCCCGCCTGCTGGGCTTCGCCAATCACGCCGAATGGCGGATGCAGGACACCATGGCGAAGACGCCGGCCGCGGCCATGGACCTGATGAACCGGGTCTGGGTCCCGGCCAAGGCGCGGGTGGCCGAGGAGGTCGCCGACATGCGCGCCATCGCCGGCCACGACATCGAGCCCTGGGACTACCTCTACTACGCCGAGAAGGTCCGGAAGCAGAAATACGACCTCGATCAGAACGAGCTGAAGCCGTATTTCGAACTGAACAACGTCAAGCGCGGCGCCTTCTACATGGCCGAACGCCTGTACGGCTACGCCTTCACCCCGCTGCCGAAGGGCGCCGTGCCGGTGTTCCATCCGGACGTCGAGGTGTTCGAGGTCACCGACAAGGCGACCGGCCGCCATGTCGGCCTGTTCTACTCCGACGACTTCGCCCGCGCGGGCAAACGGTCGGGCGCCTGGATGACCACCTACCGGTCCTATTCGACCTACGACGGCGTCAAGAACGTGCTGGCGTCGAACAACAACAACTTCATCAAGGCCGAGGGCGGCGAACCGATCCTGATCTCGCTGGACGACGCCGAGACCCTGTTCCACGAGTTCGGCCACGCCCTGCACTATCTGTCGTACCGGATCACCTATCCGGCCCTGGGCGGCACGCCGCGCGACTATGTCGAATATCCGTCGCAGGTGCACGAGCACTGGGTGCTGTCGCGGCCGATCCTCGACGGCTTCATGAAACATGTGGAGACCGGCCAGCCGATGCCGCAGTCGCTGGTCGACAAGGTCGAGGCCGCCGCCACCTTCAACCAGGGCTATGCGACGGTCAGCTATCTGTCGTCGGCGCTGGTGGACATGGATCTGCACACGCGGGCGACGCCGCCGACCGACATCGACGCTTTCGAGCGTGAAAGCCTGGCGCGCTACGGCATGCCGAAGGAGATCGTGATGCGGCACCGGCTGCCGCAGTTCAATCACCTGTTCACCTCGGACGCCTACTCGGCCGGCTATTACAGCTACCTGTGGTCCGAGGTCATGGACGCCGACACCTGGGCCTATTTCGAGGAGTCGGGCGACGTCTTCAATCCGGACATCGCCGCCCGCTACAAGGCCATCATCCTGTCCGAGGGCAACTCCACCGACCGCGCCGAGGCCTACCGCCGCTTCCGCGGCCGCGACCCGGACGTGACGGCCCTGCTGAAGGTGCGGGGATTCCCGACTTCCTGATCAAGGGCGCCAGCGAGCCGCCGCGCGCGGCTGGCTGCTTGAGCATGATGAGGTTGCGGAAGGGCCCGGCGGAGCGATCCGCCGGGCCTTTTCCCTACCCCTTACGCGACCAGCGGGACGCGGCTGAGGGCGTAGTCGACCTGGGCCGCGCCCGGCAGCCGGGTCCCGGCCTCCTCTCGGACCGCGGCCGGGCAGGCGGCCCGGCCGCCGATCATGGACCCGCCGCGGCACATCTTGCGGGCGGCGGCGCGGACGCGGGCGTCGAAAGCGTCCGCCCCGGCGGGGGTGGACAGGTCCAGATCGCCCCAGGCGACGCGGACTTCGCCGGCGGACGCGGAGCCGGCGGCGCCGGCGACGATCAGGACGGCGGCGAGAGAAGCGAGAGTTTTCATGGCGGTCTCCTGCGGAGAGCTGCGTCGCTCCTTGGCGGCGACGATGCGGGAGATACGGCCACGCTGTTGCGGCCCGATGTGGATTTCGCGGCGAAATAGCGACGCTGGATGAATTCGCGGAAACCTGACCGCCGGTAACCCGCCTCCGGGGAGCCAATCGCCCGCCCGGCGGTTGGTCCGGTGAAAGGAGACAGATCATGGAAGCTTTTCCCTGGGGCCTGGTCATCGTCGGCGGCCCCGTCCTGCTCGCCCTCGCCCTGCTCTGGGCGAAGATGCGCGGCGGCAAGGCCACCCGTCAGGCCGATCCGGACACGCCGTCGGACGACCCGTCGAAGGGGATGTAGCGGCGGCCGGGCCATGCGCCCGCCCCTCGCCTTGTCTTCGCCCGGCTTTTCAGCCATAAGCCGCCGCTTCCGGCGCAAGTGAACCCTGCGTCTCCACCCACACGACCCCCGATCCGTCGGGACGAGGTGGGCGAGAACCCCCTGCCGACGTGATCGTCGCCAGGGGCCGTTGTCGTATGGAGCCGTTTTCGCCCGCCACGAAAGGGATTGAATGTTCGAGGCTCTGAACGAGCGGCTGACAGGCGTCTTCGACCGGATCACCGGGCGCGGCGCCCTGTCCGAAAAGGACGTGGCCGAGGCGATGCGCGAGGTGCGCGTGGCCCTGCTCGAGGCCGACGTCGCCCTGCCCGTCGTCAAGGACTTCATCGCCTTCGCCACCGAGCGCGCCACCGGCGAGGAAGTCATCCGCTCGGTCAAGCCGGCCGACCAGGTGATCAAGATCGTCTACGACGGCCTGGTCGAGATGCTGGGCGGCGAGGAGCCGGTCCCGATCAATCTGAACGCCACGCCGCCGGCCGTCATCCTGATGTCGGGCCTGCAGGGGTCGGGCAAGACGACGACGTCGGCCAAGCTGGCGCTGCGGCTGACGAAGTTCGACCGCAAGAAGGTCATGATGGCCTCGCTGGACACCCGCCGCCCGGCGGCGATGGAACAGCTGGCCAAGCTGGGCGAGCAGAGCGAGGTCGCCACCCTGCCGATCGTGGCCGGCGAGAGCCCGGTCCAGATCACCCGGCGGGCGCTGCAGTCCGCCAGGCTGCAGGGCTTCGACGTCCTGATCCTCGACACCGCCGGCCGCATCACCCTGGACGAGGCCCTGATGGCCGAGGTGGCCGAGGTCGCCTCGGTCGCCAAGCCCGTCGAGACGCTGCTGGTCGCCGACAGCCTGACCGGCCAGGACGCGGTCCGCACCGCCAGGGCCTTCCACGAGCGGCTTCCGCTGACCGGCCTGGTGCTGACCCGCGCCGACGGCGACGGACGAGGCGGGGCCATGCTGTCGATGCGGGCCGTCACCGGCCTGCCGATCAAATACCTCGGCGCCGGCGAGAAGGTCGACGCGCTGGAGGTGTTCGACGCCCGCCGCGTCGCCGGCCGCATTCTCGGCCAGGGCGATATCGTCGCCCTCGTCGAAAAGGCGTCGCAGGAGCTCGACCAGTCCAAGGCCGAGGCCATGGCCCGCAAACTGGCCAGGGGCCAGTTCGACCTCAACGATCTCGCCGCCCAGCTGGCCCAGATGAAGCGGATGGGCGGGCTGCAGGGCATCATGGGCATGCTGCCGGGCGTGGCCAAGATGAAGGCGCAGATGGCCAGCGCCAACATCGACGACCGCATGATCGCCCGCCAGGAGGCCATCATCAGCTCGATGACGAAGGCCGAGCGCAAGAAGCCCGATCTGCTCAACGCCAGCCGCAAGAAGCGCATCGCCGCCGGCGCCGGGGTCGAGGTGCAGGAGATCAACCGCCTGCTCAAGCAGCACCGGCAGATGGCCGACATGGTCAAGTCGATGTCGAAGGGCGGCGGCAAGGGCCTGAAACAGATGGCCGCCATGATGGGCATGCCCGGCATGGGCGGCGGCGGGGCCGGCGACATGGCCCGCCTGAAGGCGCTGGGCGGCGGCAAGATGCCGGAGCCCACGGCCGAAGAGATGAAAGCCATTCAGGACCGGCTCGCCGGACTGGGCGGCGGACAACTGCCGGGAGGCCTTCCGGGCCTGCCGGGCTTTCCTCCCAAGAAATGATTTCGATTAAAGAAAGAGACTGAAAATGCTGAAGATTCGTCTGGCCCGTGGCGGCGCCAAGAAGCGCCCGTACTACTACATCGTCGTCGCCGACTCCCACTCGCCGCGAGACGGCAAATTCATCGAGCGCGTCGGCACCTACAACCCGATGCTGCCGCGCGACGGCGAGCAGAAGCGCGTCACCCTGAAGACCGACCGCATCGCCGAATGGCTCGGCAAGGGCGCCCAGCCGACCGACCGCGTCGCGCGCTTCCTGAGCCAGGACGAGGCGCTGGCCGGCAAGGTCAAGTGGACCCAGTCGAACAACCCGAACAAGGCCCAGCCGGGCAAGAAGGCGCAGGAACGCGCCGCCGAGCGCGCCCAGCGCGAAGCCGACCGCGCCGAGGCTGAAGCCGCCGCCAAGGCCGAGGCCGCCGAAGCCGCCGCCCGCGCCAAGGAAGAGGCCAAGGCCGCCGCCGAAGCCGCCAAGAGCGCTCCGGCCCCGGAGCCGGAAGCCGCCGCCGAGGAGGCTCCGGCCGCCGAAGCCGCTGCTGAAGAGGCTCCGGCCGAAGCCGCCGCCGAGGAAGCCCCGGCCGCCGAAGCGACCGAAGAAGAAAAGACCGAGGGATAACCGCCTTCGGACTCCGCTCCGGCGGAACGAGACGATCGGAAAGCAGCGTCCGGACGCCCCGGGCGCTGCTTTTCTGTTATCGGGACGGGATCAACAGCGAGGCGGCGATGCCCACAGACAAGAAACTCATCCTCGTCGCCCAGATCGCCGGCGGGTTCGGGGTCAAGGGCGAGGTGCGGGTCACGGCGTACACCGCCGATCCGATGGCGCTGATGTCCTACGGGCCGCTGCTGCGCGCCGACGGCTCGGTGGGCCTGACCCTGACCTCGGCGCGGCCGGACAAGAACGGCGTCGTCGGACGGGCGAAGGAAATCGCCACCAAGGAGCAGGCCGACGCCCTGCGCGGTCTCAAGCTGCACATTCCCCGTGACCGCCTGCCCGAGCCGGACGAGGACGAGTTCTACCTGACCGATCTGGTCGGGCTGGAGGCGCGCGATCCGGACGGCGTGCGGCTGGGGACGGTGAAGTCGGTGCAGAATTTCGGCGCCGACGACATGCTGGAGATCGCCCCGGCGGCCGGCGGTCCGACCTGGTATCTGCCCTTCACGAAAGACGCCGTGCCCGAGCTGCACATCGCCGACGGCTGGCTGCTGGCGGTCAGGCCGGTCGAGATCGGCGAACGCGAGCCCGACTGAACCCCGGCCGCGGCCGGGCGTTAGCCCGCCTCCAGCACAAGGAGGCGCACGCCATGGGAATCTTCAGTTCGATCTGGGACCGCATCCGGGGTCACCGCCGCGAGGCCGTTCCCACCTCCGCTCCCGCCCCGCAGGCCGCGCCCACGACCATCGCCCCGACCGCCGCCGCGCCGGTGGACGTGGAGGCGGTGCTGGTTTCCATGGCCGAGATGAAGGGTGAGAGCGCCGGCAACTGGCGCACCTCGATCGTCGACCTGCTGAAGCTGCTGGGACTGGATTCCAGCCTCGAGGCCCGCAAGGCGCTGGCCGCGGAACTGGGGGTCAACGCCGGGCCGCACGGCAGCGCCGAGCAGAATATCGCCCTGTCGAAGGCGGTCTGGCGCAAGCTGGAGGAAAACGGCGGCCTGGTGCCGGACTCGCTGAGAGACTGACCGGGCCCCGGCCGGAGCCGCCGGCGCGATCGGGCGTTTTCCCCGTATGCCCTCCAGCGTCATCCGCCGCTTCAGCTACGACGAACCGCAGCGCCGCCTGCGTGTGACCTTCACCTCGGGCGACGTCTATGAGTACGACGGCGTGCCGCCGGAGGTGAACGACGCCTTCCGGGCCGCCTTCTCCAAGGGCCAGTTCTTCGGTCCGAACATCCGCGACCGATATCCGTATCGACGCGTCGAGAAGGCGCTGCGGCCGCACTGAGCCCGGTCGCGGCCCGCTTTCGTCCGGCGCCGAACCGTGCCTATGGTGGCGCTTCGTGATCGTATCGGAGTGACGTGATGCGCCGGACCGTTCTCGCCCTGCTGGCCGCGGCCACGCTCGCCGCCGGTTGTCAGCAGCCCGCCGAAGCGCCCGCGGCCGAACCGGCTGGCGCGCCCGCCCCGCCGCCCGAGATGCCGGCCGACGCTCCGCCGCAGGAAGAGGTCGACCCCGCCGCGATCGCCGCCGCGCCGGCGGGCGACCCGGGCTCCTGCCTCAGCGAGATCGGCGAGGCCGCCGCGGCCCGGCTGGTCGAGCGCTGCATCGCCGTCAGCCCCGCCACCCGGCCGCCGTGCAACGCCGCCAACCCCTGCGCCATGATCCAGGGCGAGATCGACCGCGCGTGCGAGATGTACGCCCCGGGCGAGGTGAAACCCGCGGAATGCGGCGCTTAACGGTTCCTAGAGCCTGAGGCCCTAGTCTGAGCGGTCATGACGCCCGTACAGACCCCGCCCGATCTGCGCGCCCTGACCACGCTGCGCTTCCTCGCCGCCCTGTGGGTGGTGCTGTTCGCCGCCTGGCCTCATCTCGACGTGGCCTTCACGCCGGTCGCCGTGACGAAGGGCTATCTGGGCGTCGAGGTCTTCTTCGTGCTGTCCGGCTTCATCCTCAGCCACGTCTATCTCGAGGCGGCGGGACAGGGCCGGGCGGGCGGATTCAGCTATCGGGGCTTCCTGTGGGCCCGGATCGCCCGGGTCTATCCGCTGCATCTGGTGACCCTGGCCGGCATGATCGCCCTCGGCGTCGGCGCCACGGTCGCCGGCCTGACGGTGAGCGAGAGCCTGCTGGACTGGCGTTCGCTGCCGGCCCACCTGAGCCTGACCCACGCCTGGGGCCTGGCCTCGAGCGCCGCCTTCAACCATCCGTCGTGGTCGATCTCGGCCGAGTGGTTCGCCTATCTGGGCTTCCCCGTCTTCGCCTTCGCCGCCTGGCGCATGCGCGAGCGGCCCCTGCTCGCCACCGGCGTCGTCGCCGCCCTCGCCCTGATCCTGTACGCCGTGTTCGCCGCCCTCGCCGGCTTCTCCCTGACGGAGGCGACGTTCCGCTGGGGCGCGCTCAGGATCGTGCCGTGCTTCGCGCTTGGCTGCGCCCTCTACCTGATCCACCGCCGCGCCCCCGTGCGCCCCGCCGGCGTCATCGCCCTCGTCTCGGGCGCCGGACTGCTGGCCAGCGCCGCCCTGGGCCTGTGGGATCCGCTGGTGGTGCTGTTCGCCGGCGGCCTGATCCTCGGCCTCGGGGGCCTGGCCAACGACCGCGCGGGCCTGTTCGCCTCCAGGGCGGGGGTCTACCTCGGCGAGATCTCCTACTCGATCTACATGGTCTGCGCGCCGGTCCTGCTGCTCGGCGTCAATGTCGCGGCGCGGCTTACCGGGGCCGACGACAAGAAGCTTCACATCATTGTGTGGCTGGGTGTTCTGGCCCTGATCCCGGTCGCCGCGGCCCTGACCTACCACCTGGTCGAACGCCCGGCCCGCAAGGCTTTGCGCGGTCTGGCGACTCGCTACGGCTCAGGTCAAGTGGCGTTGAAACCGCAGACGGATTCGCCCGAAAGGGTTCTTCAACCCTCGGAAACTATCGTCTAAGGCTAAGTCACTGAGGCAGGTCGGGACCTACGCCAGCATGATGAAACGGCTCACAGCCGCCGCGGTTGCGGCGACCCTCGGACTTTTCGCGCTGGCCGGAACCGCTCCCGCCGCGAAGGCCGACGAGCCGTACTGGCAGTGCGTGACCTTCGCCCGGATGTTCTCGGGCATCGAAATCTTCGGCGACGCCCATACATGGTGGTCGCAGGCCCAGGATCGTTTCCAGACCGGCCACCGGCCCCGCACCGGCTCGGTGCTGGCGTTCCAGTCGAGCGGCCGGATGAGCCGCGGTCACGTCGCCGTGGTCTCGGAAGTCCTCACCGACCGGGTCATCCGCGTCACCCACGCCAACTGGGGCGGAAGCCGCGGCAAGGTCGAGGAGAACGTCACCGTCGTCGACGTCTCGGACAATGGGGACTGGAGCGCGGTCAAGGTCTGGTACAACCCGATCAATGACCTCGGCACCACCGTCTATCCGACCTATGGCTTCATCCACAAAGCCCCGGCCCAGCCGTCGGACGGCCTGCTCATGGCCTCGGTTCCGCTCGCCAACGGCCAGCCCTGACCGCCTGACCCCCGCCCGGAGGGTCCGCCCTTGATCCGCGTCTATCGTTCCGGCTGCCGGACCTGCGAAGCCCACGCCGGCGACCCGGCCGCCTGGGTCCTGCCGCCCGACGCCGTCTGGATCGACCTGGCCGACCCGACCCCCCAGGAAGACCGGGCCGTGGAGGCCGCCTTGGGCCTGTCGGTGCCGACGCGCGAGGAGATGGCCGAGCTGGAGGCGTCCAGCCGCCTCTATCGGGAACGCGGGGCCACCTATGTCACCGCCGACATCCTCCATCACAGCGACGAGGACATGCCGGGACTCGACCCGGTGACCTTCGTGCTGACGGAAGGTCCGCTGGTGACCATCCGCTACGTCGACCCCAAACCCTTCGCCATGCTGCTGGACAAGCTGGACCGCGATCCCGGCCTGTGCCGGGGCGGGGCCGACGTGTTCCTGAACCTGATGGAGCAGATCATCGATCGCGCCTCGGACGTCCTGTCCGGCAACGCCGCCAACGTGGAGGCGGTGTCGAGCCAGGTCTTCAGCGGCCGCAAGACGGTCGGATTCGAGAAGCTGATCACCCGGCTGGGGCGCGCGCAGATCGCCAATGCGCGGATCGAACAGAGCCTTGCCGGCCTCGCCCGCATCTTCGCCTTCGTCGCTCTCGACGACCGTATCGAGCAGGAGCCCGACACGCGCGAGCACCTGACGTCCCTGACCCGGGACGCCCAGAGCCTGATCTCCCACAACCACTCCGTGGCGGCCTCGATCGATTTCCAGCTCTCGGCGGCGCTGGGGCTGATCAACATCGAGCAGTCGTCGATCATCAAGATCTTCTCGGTGGCGGCCGTCGCCTTCCTGCCGCCGACGCTGATCGCCTCGATCTACGGGATGAATTTCGACCACATGCCGGAACTGCCGCAGATCTGGGGCTATCCGGCCGCGCTGGTGGCCATGGTGATCTCCGCCCTGCTGCCTCTGGCCTGGTTCAGGAAGAAGGGCTGGCTGTAGCGCTGACGCTTGACCGCGGCGGCCGCCCCGCGCTCCATGGGGGCAACCGGGAGACTTCCATGCGCGCCTTCGCCCTGACCGCCGTAGCCATCCTCGCCCTGTCCGCCTGTTCGCCGCCGGCCGAGGCCCCGGAGGAGCCCGCGCCCGCCCCGGCCCCCGCGCCCGTGCTGGCCGGCGTCGACCTGACCAAGCCGCTGCGCGCGCGTGGCACCGAGCCGTTCTGGGCCGTCGAACTGACCGGTTCGGAGCTGGTCTATTCCGGCCTCGACCGGCCCGAGCAGCGGGCCCCACAGAACCCGCCGGTGATCCGCGGCACGATGGCCGTGTGGGAATCGACCACCGGCGCCGGCAATGCGATCAAGGTCACGCTGACGGCCACCGACTGCAGCGACGGCATGAGCGATCTGAGCTACCCGCTCACCGCCATGGTCGTGATCGGCGAGGAAACCCTGATGGGCTGCGCCGCCACGGTCAGCGCCCTCGACGCCTCCGGTGAAAGCGGCCGGGCCGTCGACCCGGTTCAGCCCGCCGGCTGATCCCGGAGAGTCCGCAAGGCGCCCAGCCGGGCGAAGGCGATGGTCAGGGCCTTGCGCCGGGCCGGGGCCAGCGGCGCCGAACACGCCTCGCGCACCACCGCGCCGCCGAAACCGTCGGCGACGATCAGGCCCGGCTCGTCCGGCAGGATGTCGGCGGGGAACTCGGGCGCCACGGCGAAATAGAACAGGTCGCAGTACGGTCGGTACTCGCCCCATTTGCGGTCGACGCGGAAGTCCTCCATACCGGACTTGACCTCGCAGATGGCGATCTCCCCGCGCGGGCCCAGCGCCATGACGTCGGCGCGGCGGCCGTTAGGCAGGCCGACCTCGAGCAGCGGCGCATAGCCCATGTCCGCCATCAGGCGCGCGGCGCCGCGCGTGACCGACAGGGTGGTCGCGGGGCGGCTGAAAACCAGGTCGATGGACAGGACGGCGGCGGGCACGGCTTCTGTATGTTCCGTTTGTGTTCCGGTTTCAACCGGTCGAGGAGACCTGCGGCTACGGCCAAGCTGTCCACAGCCGGCGCCGTCGTGCTCCACGGCACAGCTTGGAGCTTCCCGCGAGGTGGGTTTATTAATCATCTATCAGGGTTCGGTGAAGGCGCGACACATGCTGGTGGACGACGATCCCGGCGCACGACGCAATCACGGCGACAGCCGGGGACTGTGGCTGATCAACGGCCTGGTCTGCGCCCTGGTCGCGGTTCTGAGCCTTTATGTCTTCCGGGCCGACGGCACGCGCCAGGACGCGCGCACGGCCATGGCCGCCGTCGAGGCCCTGCCCGGGCAGATCGCCGCCTCGCCGGCGATGGCGGCCGCCCGGGAAGACTGAACCGCGCCCCGCGGCCTAGAGGATGAAGCGGCTGAGATCCGCGTCGCGGGCGAGGTCGGCGACCTTTTCCCGCACCTGATCCCCGTCGAAGGCGATGGTCTGGCCGGCCAGGTCGGAGGCCTTGAACGAGGTCTCCTCCAGCACCCGCTCCAGCACGGTCTGCAGCCGGCGCGCGCCGATGTTCTCGACCGTCGTATTGGCCGCAACGGCTGCGTCCGCCAGCGCCGCGATGGCGTCGTCGGTGAAGGTCAGGGTGACGTCCTCGGTGGCCAGCAGGGCCTGGTTCTGGCGGATCAGATTGGCCTCGGGTTCGGTTAGGATGCGCACGAAATCGTCGCGGGTCAGGGCCTTGAGCTCGACCCGGATGGGCAGGCGTCCCTGCAGCTCGGGCAGCAGGTCGGACGGCTTGGCGACGTGGAAGGCGCCCGAGGCGATGAACAGCACGTGGTCGGATTTCACCGGCCCGTATTTCGTCGACACCGTCGTGCCCTCGATCAGCGGCAGCAGGTCGCGCTGCACGCCCTCGCGGCTGACGTCGGCGCCTGAGGCGCCCTGCCGCGCCGCCACCTTGTCGATCTCGTCGAGGAAGACGATGCCCTCGTTTTCGGCCAGCAGCAGCGCCTCGCGGGTCAGGCTTTCCTGATCCAGCAGCTTGTCGCTCTCCTCGGTGACCAGCGGGCCTACGGCGTCGCGGACCGGCAGCTTGACGGTCCTGGTGCGGCCGCCGCCCAGCTTGCCCAGCATCTCGGACAGATTGATCATGCCGATGCCCCCGCCGCCGGGGAGGTCCAGCCCCTGCATGGGCGAGGCGGTGTCGGCCAGCGACAGCTCGACCTCCTTGTCGTCCAGTTCGCCGGCGCGAAGCTTCCTGCGGAAGCTGTCGCGGGTCGCGGGCTGCGAGCCCGGTCCGACCAGGGCGTCGAGAAGGCGTTCCTCGGCGGCGGCCTCGGCCCGGGCCTTCACCCCCGTCCGGCGCTTGTCGCGCACCATGACCAGCGCGGCCTCGACCAGGTCGCGCATGATCTGGTCGACGTCGCGGCCGACGTAGCCGACCTCGGTGAATTTGGTCGCCTCGACCTTGAGGAAGGGCGAGCCGGCCAGCCGCGCCAGGCGCCGGGCGATCTCGGTCTTGCCGACGCCGGTGGGGCCGAGCATCAGGATGTTCTTGGGCGTGACCTCGTCGCGCAGGTCCTCGGGCACCCGCTTGCGCCGCCAGCGGTTCCTCAGCGCCACGGCCACGGCGCGCTTGGCGTCGTCCTGTCCGACGATGAAGCGGTCGAGTTCGGATACGATTTCGCGGGGAGAGAGGTCGGTCATGAGACGCAGATAGGGCGGCGCCTTGACCTTGGGGAGGGTTGGTTCATCACGAAGGGCACAAAGGAGGGCACGAAGGACACGAAGGGCTCAGAGCACAATGCGCCGAAGACCGTTCTTCAGAAGGGCGGTGTTGAAATTGATCAGGTAACCGAGCCGATGGCCGGAGAAGCGCAGGTAGGTCAGAACCTGGGCCGTATGGATCGACGCCAAGGCGTCGATCGACTTTATCTCCACCACCACGCTCCGCTCGACGAGCAGGTCGACCCGGAAACCGGCCTCCACCCTGACATCGCCGTAGACAACCGGCACGCTCACCTGGCGCTCGATGGCCCGCCCCCTTTGCCTCAGCTCCTCAAAGAGGCAGGCCTCATAGACCGACTCCAGCATTCCCGGTCCCAAGGCGCGATGCACCGTCAGGGCGGCATCCACGACTTCTCGCCCGATCCGCTCCACGGTCTCCGGAACCGGCTCGTTCCCTTCGTGTCCTTCGTGCATCCTTGGTGACCTTCGTGATGAACCACCCATTCCAAGCGGGGAATCCAACGAGCCCGGTCAATCCGCCGGAGGCGCAGGTGGAGCGGGGATGAGCTGGGCGAGGACGATGCGCCAGCCCCAGGTCTGGTGCTGCCACAGACGTACATAGTGGCCGGTGCGCGCCTGGCCGTCGCGGGTCCAGGCGGCGGGGCCGAAGGTCCAGACGAGGTCGCCGTACGCCGATGCGCCGCCGCCTTCGGTCGGCCCGAACCGGAAAGTCGCCGGCCAGCCGGACAGGGCTTCTTCGAAGGCGGCGCGACCAATCGCCGGAGCCAGGGGCGCGACATAGAGCCGCCCGTTGTCGGCCATGACGGCGAGATGGGCGGCCCTCTGGTCGAGCGCCGCCGCCTCCGCCAGCGTGGCCTCCCGCGCCTTCACCTCGGCCATGGCCCGGTCCGCGCGAGGCGTGGTCGAGGCGGGCTGACCGGGCAGGCGCACCTCGAGCAGTTCCGGCCCGACCGGCAGGATCACCGGCTCGGTATCCGGTCCCGGCACGTCCGCGGCGCTGGCGCCTGAGCCGCCGTCGTAGACCCATTTCCACGAGCCGTCGGTCTGGCGCTGCCAGACGGTGAAATAGTGCCCGGCGCGCTGGCCGTTCACGGCTACGCCGCCGGTGGTGAAGCCGAGGTCGCCGGAACGGGCGATGCCAGCGAAATTGGGCCACCACTCCAGCAGCGGTTCGTCCGGCGGCCTGGGCCGGTCCGGATAGACCTCGCCGATCCTTTGCGCCCGGCCCCCCGCGATCACGATCGCGTCGGGCACGGACCATTTGTTGAAGCTCCCGGCGATCCCCATCGACGGCGCGTCCGCCGCGAAGGCGCGCTCGGCGGCCACCACAGGGGCGGCGTCGGGGGTGTCGGACGGCGTCCGGGCCGGCGCGGAGGCGGCGAACAGGACAGCGGGCAGGGCGAACAGGGCGAGACGGCGCATGGGAAATCCTCCGCCGTCCATGGAACGTCAGGGACGGGGCGCTGTCGCGTTAAATCCCTGACAGGCTCGGGCTGCACGAGCCCGGTGTATGGTCTATGCGTCGGGCCGCATTGGACGGGAGCGGGCATGGACTTCCTGATCATCGGCGTCGTGGCCTTCCTCGCCTCGGGCCTGACCCTCTACTCCGGCTTCGGGCTGGGCACGGTGCTGCTGCCCGCCTTCGCCGTCTTCTTCCCCGCCCCGGTGGCCGTGGCGGCGACCGGCGTGGTTCATCTGCTCAACGGCCTGTTCAAGGGAACCCTGCTGTGGCGGCAGGCCGACTGGAGCGTCGTCCTGCGCTTCGGGCTTCCCGCCATTCCGGCCGCGATCGCCGGGGCCTGGCTGCTGGGCCGCCTCGGCGCCGGAAGCGTGCTGTTCTCGTGGAGCGTCGCCGGGCGCGACTTCGGCCCCACCCCCGCCGCCCTCGTCGTCGGCGCGGTGATGATCGGGCTCGGGCTGCTGGAATTGCAGCCGTGGTTTCAGCGGCTTGCGGCGCCGCCGTCCGCCGCGCCGGCCGGCGGGCTGGCGACCGGCTTCCTCGGCGGGCTGACCGGGCAGCAGGGCGCGCTGCGCTCGATGTTCCTGTTGCGCTTCGGACTGGACCCCGCCCGCTTCATCGCCACCGGCGTGATGATCGCCGTGCTGATCGACCTGTCGCGCCTGCCGGCCTACGCCCTGACGGTCGGGTCCGCGGCCGGAGCGTTCGGGCCGCGGCAGGGGCTGCTGGTGGGATGGGCGGTGCTGTGCGCCTTCGCCGGGGCCTGGGGGGCGGTGCGCTGGCTGAAGAAGGTCACCATCGGCCTGGTGCGGGGGGTGGTCGCCGCCGCCATGCTGGCGATCGGCGCCGCGCTCATGGCGGGCCTGATCGGGACCTGAGCGCCGTCAGGCCTCCAGCGTCTCGACCGTCAGATTGCCGTTGGTGTAGACGCAGATGTCGGCCGCGATGGCCATGGCCCGGCGGGCGATGGTCTCGGCGTCCATGTCGGAGTGGTCCAGCAGCGCCCGCGCCGCCGCCAGGGCGAAATTGCCGCCCGATCCGACCGCGGCCACGCCATGCTCCGGCTCCAGCACGTCGCCGACGCCGGTGACGGTGAAGATCGAATGCCGGTCCGCCACCAGCAGCATGGCCTCGAGACGGCGCAGATAGCGGTCGGTGCGCCAGTCCTTGGCCAGGTCGACGCAGGCGCGGGCCAGCTGGTCCGGATACTGCTCCAGCTTGGCCTCGAGCCGTTCGATCAGGGTGAAGGCGTCGGCCGTCGCGCCGGCGAAGCCCGCCAGCACCTTGCCGCCGGCGAGGGTGCGGACCTTGCGCGCCGCGCCCTTGACGATGGTCGGGCCCATCGAGACCTGGCCGTCGCCGGCGATCACCGTGCGGCCGTCCTTGCGCACCGCGAGGATGGTGGTGCCGTGCCAGCCGGGCGTGGAGGAATCGTTCGCGTTCGTCATCGCTTGCAGATGGAGACGAAAATGCGGCGCGGCAAGCCGGTTGGCGTGCGATTCCAATGGCTAGGCTGAGCCATATTTTGACCAATGTAAACCCTTACGTTGACATTCTATACCCCACAAATCGCCATATAAGGGAAGCGTCGTGCTTCATCGCGTGATCTACGCCAGCGAAGCCGTCGGCGCCACGGGCGCGTCGACCCTGTCGATCGCCCAGATTCTGGGCGTGTCCGAGCGCAACAACCGCCGCGACCACCTGACCAGCTGCGTGATGTTCCACCAGGGGCATGTCCTGCAGGCGATCGAGGGCGGCCGCACCGACCTGGACCGGCTGATCCGGCGTCTGCTCGACGATCCCCGGCACACCGGGCTGCGAATTCTGGGGGATGCGCCGATCAACGCCCGGCGCATCGACGAGCCGATGGGGCTGTGCGCCGATCCGGCCGCCCTGCTGGACCGTCTCGGACTGAACTGCCTGTCGCGCGTCACCGGCGTCGAGGCCGAGGTGCTGCTGGATATCCGCAAGGCCGCGTGACGGGGGGCTCCGGACCGCCTAACTGGGGCGGGTGAGCTTTTCCGACGACGAGATCGAGCGCTACGCCCGCCACCTGGTTCTGGCCGAGATCGGCGGGCCCGGCCAGCAGCGGCTGAAGGCCGCCCGCGTGGCCATCGTGGGCCTGGGCGGCGTCGGCGCGCCGGCGGCGCTGTATCTGGCGGCGGCGGGCGTCGGGGCGCTTCGCCTGATCGACCATGACGTCGTCGGCCTGTCCAACCTGCAGCGCCAGATCATCTTCGCCGAAGCCGATGTCGGCGACTCCAAGGCGGAAGCCGGCGCGGCGCGGCTGGGCGCCCTCAATTCCCATGTCGACGTCGAGACGGCGCCAGAGCGCCTGACCGCCAACAACGCCGCCTGGCTGCTGGACGGCTGCGACCTGGTCCTCGACGGCACCGACGACTTCGAGACCCGGTTCGCGACCAACGCCGCCTGCGTCGCCGCCGGGATTCCGCTGGTGTCCGGCGCGCTCGGACGGTGGAGCGGCCAGGTCGGGGTGTTCGCCGGACGCCCCTGCTACCGCTGCCTCGTCCCGGAAACCCCGCCGGACGCCGAGACCTGCGCCCGCGTCGGCGTGGTCGGGGCGTTGGCCGGCGTGGTCGGCTCGATGACGGCGCTGGAGGCGATCAAGCTGATCACCGGCGCCGGCGAGGCCCTGACCGGCCGGCTGCTCCTCTACGACGGCCTGGCCGGAACCGCGCGGACGGTGGGGGTCGCGGCCGATCCGGCCTGTCCGGTGTGCGGCTAGTCGACCGGGGACGCCTCGGCCGCTGAAACGCCGCTTCCAGAGGCCGCGGCCACGGCCGCCGGAAGATGTCGGCCGAGGAAGGCCTCGACCTCCGTCAAGGCGGTGGTGTCCTGCCGCGTCGACCAGTCCGAATGACCGGCGTCCTCCAACACGATCAGCTGCACGTCCTTGCCGGCCCGCCGCAAGGCGCGGTCCATGTTGCGCGACTGGCTGACCGGAACCACGTCGTCGGCCTCGCCGTGAATGAGCAGGACGGGAAGGCGCCAATCGGCGGCGCGACGCAGGGGCGAGGCAGCGTCCAGCCGCTCCCGGTCCTCGCGCGGGTCGCCGATGGACTTCAGCCAGTAGTCGTAGCGGTCGGAATCGGCCCCCGCCTCGGACCGCTCCCAGCTCATCATGGCGACCAGGTCGCTGGGGCCGGCGATCGAGACGACGCAGCGATACAGGTCGGGTTGGGTCGCCCCCGCCTGCAGGGCCGCATAGCCGCCGTAGCTGGCGCCCACGATGCAGATCTGGCTGCGGTCGGCGAGACCCTGGGTGATCAGGTGTTCGACGCCGGCGGTCACATCGTCCTGCATGCGGCCGCCCCACTCGCGGTAGCCGGCCTCGGCGAACGCCTTGCCCATCCCCGCCGAGCCCCGGAAATTGGGCTGGAAGACCTGATAGCCCCGCGTCGCGAGGAACTGGGCCCAGCGGTCGTAGGTCAGGTAGTCGCGCATCTCGGGCCCGCCGTGCGGCATGACCACAAGCGGCAGGGGCGCCCCCACCGCGGCGCCGGGAGGCCGCGTCAGATAGCCGAACAGCGCCTCGCCGTCGGCCGCCGCGTAGTCGACCCGCTCCATCACGCCGAGCGCCGGCTCGGGAAGGCGCGGATAGATCGAGCCGACGAACTCCATGTGCCGCTCGGCGACGTCGAAGATGTAATATTGCCCGGGATTGTTGGGAGCCGACGCCAACACCAGCCAGCGCGAGCCGTCCCGGGCCTGCGAAACCACGCTGACGCTCCAGCTGTCCCCGAAGAAACGGCGGATGCCGGTCATCAAGGCGTTCTCGCCCCGATCCGTGAAGTCGCAGCGATAGATGTCGGCCCAGTAGCAGCCGGCCACCAGTTCAAGGCTATCCGCGTCCAGCACGATCCCTGAAACGTCGTAGCGGGGATTGCGCCAGATGGTCGGCCCCATCGTTCGGGTGGCGAAGTCGAAGATGTGCACACCTGCGGTGCTCTCACCATCCGGGGCGTCCGGCCGAACCGCGACATAGATCTTGCCCGGCTGGTCCGTGGCGCCGAGGGACTCGTAGTCGGGCAGGTCGCGAATCTCGTTGCGGCGCAGGCGGAACACTTCGCTCCAGGCGCCGTCGGGGTTCAGCGCCTCCATCAGCATGATGCGGCCGGTGGCCCCGCGATAGGCGATGCGGCCGACCACCGCTCCGTTCCGGTCGGTGATGTAGTCCAGGACGCGGCGATGGCCCTCGACGGTTCTGGCGGCCTCGCCGGTCAGGATGTTGACCCGGGCCACGTTCAGCCGGTCATGGCGGTCGCGATAGCTCATCAGAATGTGGTCGGGATCGTCGCGCAGGGTGTCGAGCACCTCGCCCGGCGCGGCGTCCTCGGCGCCTGGAGCCTTGAGCGCAACCATGCCGCTGCCGTCGCGGGCCAGTGACAATACTGACTGGCCGAAGGTGAAGCTCCGCACACTGCCGTCTTCCCGACCCCTGAAGCGCCGCAGCTCGAGGCGGGTCAGGCCGATCAGCAGCCGGTCGTCGGTCTTCCAGCGAATCCAGTCGACGAACACGCCTCCGAAATGCTCCCGGCTCGACCCCGCTCCCATGATCGAGTCCGTGCCCTCCTGAAGGTCGCGGATGTGGACCGCTCTCTCGTCGCCCTCGTGGACGGTCCAGACCAGATAGCGTCCCGACGGCGACAGGCTGGCGGCGCTCAGCGCCGGCCCCTCGAGGAAGTCGGCGACGGTCGGAGGATCGGCGCGCGCCGGCGGGACCGCGCCCAGCAGCCAGAACGCCGCGCAGGCGGCCGCAATCGTTCGGATACTATGCATCGCGCCGCCCCCGGGTGATCCGCGGCAAGCTTTCCGCGAGCCGCTCCAAGGCGTCAACCCTCGGACGTTAAAGCATCGCCGGAATGACCCGGTCGGGCGGACGGTGGCCGTTCTGGAAGGTCAGGATGTTGGCGATGACGCGGTCGCCCATGTCCTGGCGCGCCTCCAGCGTGGCGGAGCCCAGGTGCGGCAGCAGCACGACGTTGGCGTGGCCCAGCAGGCCGGGATGCACCGCCGGCTCGTGCTCGTAGACGTCCAGACCGACCCCGGCGATGGCGCGGCGCGCCACAGCGTCGGCCAGCGCCGCCTCGTCGATCAGTTCGCCGCGGGCGGTGTTGACCAGCAGGGCGTGCGGCTGCAGCCGCGCCAACCGTTCAGCCGACAGCAGGTGATGCGTCTCCCGCGTCGCCGGGGCGTTCAGCGAGATGACGTCCATCCGCGCCAGCATCTGGTCCAGATCGTCCCAGTAGGTCGCGCCCAGTTCCTCGGCGACCATGTCCGGGACCGGCTTGCGGTTGTGGTAGTGGACCTGCATCCCGAAGGCGCGGGCCCGCCGCGCCAGCGCCTGGCCGATGCGCCCCATGCCGACGATGCCCAGCCGCTTGCCCCACAGCTTGCGGCCGGTCATCCAGGTCGGGGTCCAGCCCTCGAACCGGCCCTCGGCCATGACCTGCGCGCCCTCGACGAGGCGCCGGCTGACCGCGAGGATCAACCCCATGGTCAGGTCGGCGGTGTCCTCGGTCAGCACGCCGGGGGTGTGGGTGACGATCAGGCCCCGCCCGACCGCCGCCTCGATATCGAGGTGGTTCACGCCCGCGCCGAAGCTGGCGATCATCTTCAGCCGCTCGCCCGCCGCCGCGATCAGCCCGGCGTCGATGGCGTCGGTGATGGTCGGGACCAGCACATCGGCGCGCCGCACCGCCGCCTCCAGCGCGGCCCGGTCCATCGCCGTGTCGGTCAGGTTCAGCTCGGCGTCGAACAGCTCGCGCATGCGCGTCTCGACCGCGTCCGGCAAGCGTCTGGTTAACACGACCTTAAGCCTGGGCGCGGACATTCGGAGCCTTCAATTTCGTGGACCCCCGCGTGTCTAGCAAAGCTCGTCCCCGCTTCCAAAGACTGGCTGCAACGGCGGCGGCCGTTTGCGCGGCGGTGCTGGCCGGCGGCGCCCAGACCATGCCCGACGGCCGCCCCACGCCTAGCGGTCAGCCGGTGCCGCGCTGGCTGTCCCTGAAGTCGTCGGAAGTGCACGCCCGCTTCGGCCCGGGCCTCGACCACCGCATCCTGTGGGAATACCGCGTCTCCGGCCTGCCGGTGCAGGTGATCGCCGAGACCACCGAATGGCGCAAGATCTGCGACCCCGAGGGCGCGGTCGCCTGGGTCCACCGCAGCGTGGTGTCGAGCCGCCGCAGCGTCTTCAACGCCTCGGCGGAGGAAGTGCCCATCCGTTCGGGCCGATCCGACGCCTCGGCCGTGCGGGCCCGGCTGTCGCCCCGCTCGCTGGTGCCGGTAGATGAGTGCGAGGAAGGCTGGTGCCGCGTCCGCGCCGGCCGGCTTCGCGGCTGGGTGCGCCAGTCGGCCGTGTTCGGGGCCCAGGACCGGCCGCTGTGCAACGCGGCCCGGCCGGCGGGAACAGCCCGCCGCTGACAGGAGTGGTTGAGCCCGCTCGCGCGCTCGTGTAACCCGACGGCCACACCCGGCCATGAGCAGCGCCCCGCGCCGCGGCCCCCTGAGATGCGAGCGCCCGTTGACCCAACCGAATCCGTCCTCGTTCGACTATGAAGCCCTGCTGGCCTCGGGCCGCGGCGAACTGTTCGGCGAGGGCAACGCCCGGCTGCCCGCCCCGCCGATGCTGATGTTCGACCGCATCGTCACGATCAACGCGGACGGCGGCGCGCACGGCAAGGGCTATGTCGAGGCCGAGCTGGACATCCATCCCGACCTCTGGTTCTTCCAGTGCCACTTCATCGGCGATCCGGTCATGCCGGGCTGCCTGGGCCTCGACGCCATGTGGCAGCTGGTCGGCTTCTACCTCGGCTGGATCGGCGGCCCGGGCCGCGGCCGGGCGCTGGGCGTCGGCGAGGTCAAATTCACCGGCCAGGTGACCCCGGACATCAAGAAGGTGGTCTACAAGATCGACCTCAAGCGGGTCATCAACCGCCGCCTGGTCATGGGCATCGCCGACGGGGTTCTCGAAGCCGACGGCGTCCCCATCTATACGGCGACCGACATGCGCGTCGGCCTGTTCGGCGCGACCGAACCCGTCGGCGGCTAAACCCGTTTACAGACCGCGGCCAACGCGGCGAGCTGAGTTCAAGAAGGAAACCACCATGCGGCGTGTCGTCGTCACCGGACTGGGTATCGTCTCATCCATCGGCACGGGCCAGGATGAGGTCACCGCCTCCCTGCGCGAGGCGAAATCCGGCGTGCAGCACGCCGCCGACCACGCCGCGCACGGCTTCCGCTCGCAGGTCTGGGCCCCGCCGTCGCTGGGCGTGACGGCCGAGGACTGGGCCCCGCTGGTCGATCGCCGCGCGGCCCGCGTCCTCGCCAACGGCACCGCCTGGGGGCATATCGCCTTCGAGGAGGCGCTCAAGGACTCCGGCCTGACCCCGGACGAGATCAAGTCCGAGCGCATCGGCCTGATCGTCGGCGAGGGCGGCCCCTCGACCCAGATCATCCTGCAGGCGGCCCAGACCACCATCGAGAAGGGCTCGCCCAAGCGCATCGGCCCGTTCGCCGTGCCCAAGGCCATGGCCTCCGGCCCTTCGGCCGTGCTGGCCACCTGGTTCGAGCTCAAGGGCATCAACTATTCGATCAGTTCGGCCTGCGCGACCTCGGCCCACTGCATCGGCGCGGCCGCCGAGCAGATCGCCTGGGGCAAGCAGGACGTGGTCTTCGCCGGCGGCTGCGAGGACATCGACTGGTCGATGTCGAACATGTTCGACGCCATGGGCGCCATGTCGTCGAACTTCAACGAAACCCCGGCGAAGGCCAGCCGCGCCTATGACAAGGACCGCGACGGCTTCGTCATCGCCGGCGGCGCCGGCATCGTGGTGCTGGAAGAGTACGAGCGGGCCAAGGCGCGCGGCGCGACCATCTACGCCGAGGTCACCGGTTACGGCGCCAACTCCGACGGCTACGACATGGTCGCCCCCTCGGGCGAAGGCGCCGAGCGCTGCATGCGCATCGCGCTGGAGATGGCCGGCAATCCCCGCATCGAC
>NZ_DASWTO010000206.1:0-12908 GCF_036402095.1 Brevundimonas sp.
ATGAGACCGGATGTCGAGGCCATGAAGGCCGACATCGAGCAGAGCATCGCTCTGCTCAGGAGGCGTCTTTGACTGGGATGTCGCGCTTCGAAAACTGGATGAGCTGAACGCCCGGGTCGAGGACCCGACGCTGTGGAACGACCCCGAGGCGGCCCAGGCCGTGTCCCGGGACCGGTCGCGGCTCGAGACGCAGATCAACGCCGTCCGCGAGATGGAGACCGGTTTGGAGGAGGGCGTCATGCTCGCCGACATGGCCGACGAGGAAGGCGACGAGGCGACGCTGGAAGAAGCGCGCGCCTCGCTGAAGGCCATCAAGGAGCGGGCCGACCGCGCCGAGCTGGAGGCCCTGCTGTCCGGCGAGGCCGACGCCAACGACGCCTATCTGGAGGTCAACTCCGGGGCCGGCGGCACGGAGTCCAACGACTGGGCCGGCATGCTGCTGCGCATGTACAGCCGCTGGGCCCGCGCCCACGGCTACGAGGTCGAGGTCGAGGCCGAGGAAGGCGGGGAGCAGGCGGGGATCAAGTCGGCCACCATCCTGGTCAAGGGCCCCAACGCCTACGGCTGGCTGAAGTCGGAGTCGGGCGTGCACCGGCTGGTGCGCATCAGCCCCTATGACGCGGCGGCCAAGCGCCACACCTCGTTCGCCTCGATCGGGGTCTCGCCCGTGGTCGACGACGCCATCGAGATCGACATCAATCCGGCCGACGTGCGCACCGACACCTACCGGGCTTCCGGAGCGGGCGGGCAGCACATCAACAAGACCGACTCGGCGGTGCGCCTGACGCACATTCCGAGCAACACCGTGGTGGCCTGCCAGGCCGGCCGGTCGCAGCACCAGAACCGCGAACAGGCGTGGAAGATGCTGCGGGCTCGGCTGTACGAACTGGAGCTGCAGAAGCGCGAGGCGGCGGCCCAGGCGCTGGCCGACGCCAAGACGGACATCGGCTGGGGCCACCAGATCCGCAGCTACGTCCTGCAGCCGTACCAGATGGTCAAGGACCTGCGCACCAACGTCGAGACCTCGGACACCCAGGGCGTGCTGGACGGCGATCTGGACATGTTCATGGGCGCGGCGCTGGCGGCCCGGGTGGGCGAGACGCGCGGTTCGACCGTCGAATAGCAGAAAGGCCCCGGATCGCTCCGGGGCCTTTTCCGTCTTTGCGGCGGGGGCCTACGCGCCCGGCTTCATGTCGATCACCTGCGGGCGGTCGTCGCCGTGCGGCGGCGTGGCGCTGGCGGCGGGGGTGGAGGGCCGGGGCGCGGCCGCCGGCGCATCGCGGCGGCCCTGCAGGACCCGGCCCTGGAAATAGGCGCCGATGTCGATCGACAGCTGTTCGGCGGTGATGTCGCCGTCGACATAGGCCGTGGCGACGAGCTTGACCTGCTTGCCCGAGACATTGCCGACGATGCGGCCGCGCACCTCGACGTAGTCGGCGGAGACGCCGCCCTCGACGGCGCCGGTTTCGCCGACGATCAGGCGGCCGACGCGGACGTCTCCCTTGATCGCGCCGTCGATCTGCAGGTCGCCGGCGCCCGAGATGTTGCCGTCGAACTGCAGGTCCGACGACAGGGTCGACAGGCCGCGGGCGCTGACCGGCGAGGCCGCGCCGCGCGAGGCGGGCGCCGCGGGGGACGGGCCGCCCGGCATGGGCAGATCGGGCAGCGGCGGGATGGCGGAACCGGTGTCGGCGCGGGGTTGCGGCGACGACGGGGCGGGGGATTTAGTCTTGTTGAACAAGTTGGTCTCCGGCTCTCATGAAGCGGGCGGGGTTTTGCGGGCGGCCGTTCATCCACACCTCGTAGTGCAGGTGAACGCCGGTGGAGCGTCCGGTCGTGCCCATGGCCCCGATGCGCTGGCCCAGCGCCACGCGCTGGCCGGGCCTCACGGCCATGGAGTTCAGGTGGGCGTATCGCGTCTTGAAACCGCGCCCATGATCTATCTCGACGGTGTTGCCATACCCTGAACGGACGCCGACGAAAGACACGATTCCGGGAGCCGGGGCGCGGATCGGCGTGTTGAGCGGGGCGGCGAAATCCTGCCCCTGGTGCAGGGCGGGCCGGCTGTTGAACGGATCGAAGCGCACGCCGAAGCCCGAGGTGGTGCGGGCGTCGGTCGGGCGGCGGAAGGGCATGCCCTCGGCGGCGTCGGCCAGCTGGCGCATGTCGGACAGGTCGTCGGCGGCGTTGCGGATGCGGACCGCGAAGGGTTCGTCGACGTCGAGCACGGCGGCGAGGGCGTGGGGGTCGCGGGCCTCGACCAGCGGACCGCCGAGGCCGGCGCCGCGGGTCGGCGTGTAGGCGGACGGATTGAGGCCGGCGAGACGGAAGGCCAGCCGCAGCCGTTCGGCCCGGGTGTGGGCGACGGTCTCGGCGCGGGCGATCAGCCGCTCCTGATCCATGCGCACCGCCAGCACGCGCTGCACCGGCGTGTGTTCGTCGGGATCGAGCGAGGCGGCGGGGGCGAGGGCGGCCGGGGCGCCGTCGACGCCGCGGAACATGCCCATGACATGGGTCAGGGCGGCGTGCCGGCGCTCGACCATCTGGGCCATCTCGTCGAGCGAGCCGGTGGTGGCGGTCATGCGCACGACGGCGCTGTCGAGCCGGGCCTGCAGATCGGCGTTGAGGCGTTCCGAGGCGGCGCGGGCGCGGGCCACCGTGCGATCGGCCTGGCTCTGCATGATCAGGTCCCAGGCGAAGCCGCCCGAGGCGACCAGGCACCAGCCGCCGATGACGACGGCGGCCGCGGCGCCGAGCGCCTGACGGCCGGGCGTCAGGGCCCATGCCCGGACCTCGTCGCCATCCCGCAGATAGACATACCGGGTCGGAAACCACCGACCCATCAGAGACTGTCGCCCAGTCGCCTCTTTGGTCATTACGCAACGCCCCCACGTAAGGCGACGGGTTATGCGCCACCTTTGCCGGGGCGGACAAGTCTGTTCACGACTTGTTAACCATCCTGACCAGCGATCAGGTGAATATCGAAGGTATTCACGGCCGTTCTTCGCCTGTGAGGCGTATCCGCGAATCTTTGAAAACGCCGTTACATCTGCGCGGGCGTAGATTCGTCCGTGCTCAGAGCGAGCGGACGGCGGTCAAGACTTCGGCCGCATGATCCTTGACCCGGACCTTGCGCCAGACCCGCCGCACCACGCCGGCGCCGTCGATCAGGAAGGTGGCGCGCTCGATCCCCATGTAGACGCGGCCGTACATCGACTTCTCGCCCCAGACTCCGAAGGCCTCGGTGACGTCGCCGGGCTCGTCGGAGGCGAGGACCACCCCGAGATCGTATTTGGCCTTGAAGCGGTCCAGCTTCTTCACCGGGTCGCGGGAGACGCCGATGACCCGGGCGCCGGCGGCGGCGAAATCCCCGGCGAGGGCGGAGAAGTCCTGGCCCTCGGCGGTGCAGCCGGGGGTGTCGGCCTTGGGGTAGAAGTAGAGGACGTAGGGGGAGCCGCTCAGGGCGGCGGAGGAGACGCGGCCGTTGTCGGCCGTGGCCATGTCGAAGGCGGGGGCCTTCATGCCTTCGGTGATTTCGGTCATTTCAATTCTCCGCTCATCCCGGCGAAAGCCGGGACCCAGTTCTGTCCAGCCCGACGCAGGCGCATCAGGACACCCATTCGTGTTCTCCCGCCCGCTGCTCCATCACCCAAAGCACTGGGTCCCGGCTTTCGCCGGGATGAGCGGAATATTCAGACCGGCCGCACCAGCACGATCTTCTTCTTCCCCGCCGCCAGTTTGAACACGCCATCGGCGTTGACGTCGGCGGTCTCGATCAGTCGGGCGCCGTCGGCGATGGCCTCGTCGTTGAGACGCAGGCCGCCGCCCTGGGCGAGGCGGCGGGCCTCGCCGTTGGAGGCGGTCAGGCCGGCGCGCGTGGCGACGGCGGCGATCATGGCGCCGACGACCTCGTCGCGCGGGATCTCGACGGTCGGCAGATCGGCGGACAGCCGGCCCTGCTCGAAGGCGGCCTCGGCCGCCCCGCGGGCGTGGGCGGCGGCGTCGGCGCCGTGCAGCATGGTGGTGGCGGCGTCGGCCAGCGCCTTCTTGGCGTCGTTGATGCCGGCGCCGGGCAGGGCCTCCAGCCGGGCGATCTCGTCGAGCGGCAGGTCGGTGAACAGGCGCAGGAACTTGCCGACGTCGGCGTCGTCGACGTTGCGCCAGAACTGCCAGTAGTCATCCGGCGACAGCTGTTCGGCGTTGAGCCAGACGGCGCCTTGGGCCGTCTTGCCCATCTTGCCGCCCGAGGCCGTGGTCAGCAGCGGGGTGGTCAGGCCGAAGGCGGCCTTGTGGTCGACGCGGCGCACCAGGTCGACGCCCGAGACGATGTTGCCCCACTGGTCCGAGCCGCCCATCTGCAGGGTGACGTTGCGGGCGCGGTTGAGCTCGAGGAAGTCCACCGACTGCATCAGCATGTAGTTGAACTCGAGGAAGGTCATCGGCTGTTCGCGTTCCAGCCGCAGCTTGACCGAGTCGAAGGCCAGCATCCGGTTGACCGTGAAATGCGTGCCGTATTCGCGCAGGAACTGGATGTAGCCGTAGGTCGACAGCCATTCGTCGTTGTCGACCAAGACCGCGTCGGTCGGGCCGTCGCCAAAGGTCAGAAAGCGCTCGAAGACGGTGCGGATCGAGGCGATGTTCGACTGGATGGTCGCGTCGGTCAGCTGGGGGCGGGAGGCGTCCTTGCCGGTGGGGTCGCCCACCTTGGTGGTGCCGCCGCCCATCAGGACGATGGGCTTGTGACCGGCCTGCTGCAGACGGCGCAGCATCATGATCTGGATCAGGCTGCCGACGTGCAGCGACGGGGCGGTGGCGTCGAAGCCGATGTAGGCGGTGACGATCCCGTTCGCGGCGGCTTCGTCGAGTTCGGCCGGGTGGGTGATCTGGTGGATGTAGCCGCGGTCCCGGAGCGTGCGCAGGAAGTCGGACTTGAAGGCGGTGTCGGTCATGGACGGCTCCGTTAGCAGGGAAGCCGGCGGGCGTCTCGGGGGTTTGCGCGCCGGTGAAGGTGCGGCGCGGGAGATCGCGGGCCGCTCGCTAGGACAGCGTGCGGTAATAGAGGGCGGCGAAGGCGCGGCGGGCGATCATGGGTCTAGCTACGGTCGTGGGCGCGTGGCAGTCAAGCGGGAGGAGAGGCTCTCGATGGCAAGCAAGATCGGAGGTAGAGCGGCGGCCGTCCTCGTCCTGGCGCTCTGTGGACCGCAGGCGGTGTTTGCTCAGGGCCCAAAGGTGACCCTGACCGCGGAGTGGCTGACGCCGGCCTGCGAGTTTCCCGCCCGCTTTCGCGTAACCGTCGAGAACACCGGCGATGCGGCCTTCGCCATGCCGTCGGCAGAGATCCTCGGACACGGGAGGCCGATCAACTTCTCCGCGACGCTGGATGAGGGCGTTTTCGCCTTCACTGGGGACCGGCATTTCTCATCCGAGTCCTTCTTCCGTCCGCCGCCCGCGCCGTCCGCGCCGTTGGCGCTGGTCGATCTGTCGCCCGGTGAGAGTAAAGCTTTCGAGCTGGAGTTCGACGGGGTGTTCGACGCCCACGGCGGCCCCCTGCCCACGTATGAGGGCCGGTGGCGTGGTGAGATCCAGTTCTACTACTTTCTGCCGCTCCACATCGCCGCAGAGCGGCCGGGGTATTCGCCACCGATCCTGAGCAGTGCGGAAGATGTCAGCGCCTGGTCCAATATCCTCGAGTGCGCCTGATCCTATGCTGGTCACCCTGACGCCGCACCCGGATACGCCGTCCGCCGCTATCCACCGGATCGAGGTCGATGTGGAACGGCGCGAGGACTTCATCTGGCTGCGCTTCGCGGTGTTCGGCGACGTTGGACAGGTGCGGTGGCCGGAGCCGGCCGAGCCGGACCGGGCGGACGACCTGTGGCGCCACACCTGTTTCGAGGTCTTCGCACCGACGGACGACGGCTATCGGGAGTTCAACCTGTCGCCCTCCGGCGCCTGGGCCTCCTACACGTTTGCCGGCTACCGGTTGGGGATGACTCCCGCCAATGAACGGTCGCAGGTGCTGGACGTCGAGACGACGGAGGCGTGGGTCACGGTGGAGGCCCTGGTCGAGGCGCCGCTGGAGGCCGTCCGCATCGGCCTCTCCGCCGTCATCGAAGACATCGACGGCGGCGTCTCCTACTGGGCTCTGGCCCATCCTCCGGGTAAGCCTGACTTCCATCACCCCGACTCGTTCGCCCTGACCCTGCCGCCCCCGGAGCCCGCATGAAGACCGGCCTCGACCGCCTGTTGTCCGACCCCGTGCTGCGGGCGCCGCTGAAGGGCAGGCGCGTCGCCGTGCTTGGCCATCCGGCGTCGGTGACGGCGGATCTGACGCATTCGCTGGATGCGCTGGCTGCCTGTCCGGACATCCAGCTGACCGCCGCCTTCGGACCGCAGCACGGCATGCGCGGCGACCTGCAGGACAACATGATGGAGTCGCCGGACTTCACCGATCCGCGACACGGCATCCCGGTGTTCAGCCTTTACGGCGAGGTGCGGCGGCCGACCGGTCAGGCGATGGGCACCTTCGACGTGCTGCTGGTCGACATGCAGGACCTTGGCTGCCGCATCTACACCTTCATCACCACCCTGCTCTATGTGCTCGAGGCGGCGGCGGACCACGGCAAGACGGTCTGGGTGCTGGACCGGCCGAACCCCGCCGGGCGGCCGGTCGAGGGGCTGACGCTACGGCCGGGCTGGGAGAGCTTCGTCGGGGCCGGGCCGATGCCGATGCGGCACGGCATGACGCTGGGCGAACTGGGTCTGTGGTTCATCGACCGGTTCAAGCTGGATGTGGATTATCGCGTTATCGAAATGGAGGGCTGGCGGCCGGACGAGGGGCCCGGCTACGGCTGGCCGCTTCTGGAGCGGGAGTGGATCAATCCCAGCCCCAATGCGCCGAACGTGTCGATGGCCCGGGCCTACGCCGGGACGGTGATGCTGGAGGGGACGACGCTGTCCGAGGGGCGCGGCACGACCCGGCCGCTGGAGCTGTTCGGGGCGCCGGACATCGACGCCCGGGCGGTGATTGCGGAAATGCAGGCGCTGGCGCCGCATTGGCTCGAAGGCTGCGTGCTGCGCGACTGCTGGTTCGAACCGACCTTCCACAAGCACGTCGGCAAGCTGTGCAACGGGGTGCAGATGCATGTCTCCGGGCCCGGTTACGACCACGCGGCCTTCAAGCCGTGGCGGGTGCAGGCGCTGGCGTTCAAGGCCATCCGGCGGCTGTATCCGGACTACGATCTATGGCGGGATTTCCCGTACGAATACGAGTTCGGCAAGCTGGCCATCGACGTGATCAACGGGGGGCCGGCGCTCAGGGAATGGGTCGACGCGCCGGGGTCGACGCCGGCCGAGCTGGATGCGCTGACCGTGCCGGACGAACTGGCGTGGAAGGACGAGCGGAAACCGTTCCTGCTCTACTGACAGTTTGTCGCGTTGCGCCGGCAGGCGTCGCCGCATAGCCTGATCCCTGCGGACCGGGCCCCTCTGGCGACCATGTGGTCGTGATGTCGGACCGCATCGAGCGTGCTCGATGCGTGACAGGGACCAGCCGTTCTTCCTTGCCCGGTCAGGCGACGAGCCGCTCCTCACAGAGGAGAGGACGATGCTGCATATCCAATTGTACCGGGCCCGGCGCGACCATGCGCGGCTGGGCCATCTGATCGAGGTGGAGCAGGGGAGCCGCCGGCCGGACCCCTTCCGCTTGGCGGAGTTGAAGAAGCGCAAACTGGCGGCCCGGGACCGGATCGCCGCACTGGAAGCCCGGCAGGACTCGCCGGCCCGGCGGCCGCAGACGGCCTGATCCCCAGCTCCAGCCCGGATAGTTCAGATGGAATTTCTGCTCGCCGACTGGCTCGGCAAGCCGGCCTGGATGTGGCTGGCCTTCATGGGCGTGGTCGCCGGACTGCTGGCCCTCGACCTCGGCGTCCTGCACCGCGGCTCGAAGGAGATCGGGGTGCGGGAGAGCCTGCTGCTCTCAGGCATGTACATCGCAATCGGCCTGGCCTTCGGCGGCTGGGTCTGGTGGGAGATGGGCTCCCGGCCGGGCATCGAATACCTGACCGGCTTCGCGATCGAAAAGTCGCTGGCGATGGACAACGTCTTCGTCATCGCCATGATCTTCGGCTATCTGGCCATTCCGCGAAGCCTGCAGCACCGGGTGCTGTTCTGGGGCATCGTCGGGGTGATCGTGCTGCGCGCGGTGATGATCGGCGCGGGCGCGGCGCTGGTCAGCCAGTTCGGCTGGGTGCTGTATCTGTTCGCCGCGTTCCTGGTCCTGACCGGGATCAAGATGTTCATGGCCGGCGAGGGCCATGGCGACGTCGGCGACAGCAAGCTGCTCCGCTTCATCCGCCGCCGCTTCCGGGTGACCGGCGAGCTTGAGGGAGAGCGCTTCTTCGTTCGCCGCCCGGGCCGGGACGGCCGGATGGTCTGGTGGGCCACGCCGATGTTCCTCGCCCTGGTGATGATCGAGGTGGCCGATGTGATCTTCGCCGTGGATTCCGTGCCGGCGATCTTCGCCATCACCACGGACCCCTACATCGTCTACACCTCGAACATCTTCGCCATCCTCGGCCTGCGGGCGCTGTATTTCGCGCTCGCGGCCGTGATCCACCGCTTCGCCTACCTGAAGCAGGCGCTGGCCGTGCTGCTGATCTTCATCGGCGGCAAGGTGTTCGTGGCCGACCTGTTCGGCTGGACGAAATTCCCGGCGGAGTGGTCGCTGGCGATCACCGCCCTGATCCTGACGGCGGGCGTGGTCTGGTCACTGTGGCGGACGCGGGGGGAAGCGGGGCCGGCGGCATGATCCCTCCCGGGAGCCCTGAACCCGCCATGATTGTGCGGCCAGATAGCTTCGCCTGGGGAGGTTTCCATGATCGCGCTGCTGTTCGCCGTCGCCCTGGTCTTCCAGGATCCGACCACCCTGAGCCCGCAAGCCCGGGCGCTGATCGCACCGGTGGCCGAAGCCATAGCTGCAGAGGAGGCGCGGCAGGCCGTCCTGCCGCCGGCTGTCGATGTTCGGGAGCGGCTGGAGCGGATGGGACAGCTGGACCAGGTCGGCCGTCGCGCCGCGGCCAGGGTGGACCTGAGCCTCCTTCCGGAGAGCGAACGGGCGGCGGCCCGGTACGCGTTGAGGGCCCCGATCGCGGCCATGGATGACCGCTTGTTGGCGGAACTCCTGCCGCTCGTCCCGGAATCGGGTTGGTTCACGCCGGAGGTGTACGGGGAAGGGGCTTCGAGCGCCGCCTTCCTGATCATCCAGCACTCGAACATCGAACAGTGGCGGCGTTTCGTGCCGGTTCTGGAGCCGCTCGCCCTGGCAGGCCAGATCGATGGACAGGACTACGGGCTGATGTACGACCGGCTCGCCATCAGCGAAGGGCGCCTGCAGCGCTACGGGACGCAGGTCACCTGCACGGGCGGGAAGTTCGTGATCGACTGGGGAAACATCGAAGACCCCGAAAACGCCGACGCCCGCCGCAGGGCCATCGGCTTTGCATGGACCCTGGCGGAATACGAGCAATCGTTCGCCGACTATCCCCCGTGCGAGGAAGAATACCGCTAGCGCGTCGAGGCTAGGCCGGCTTCTCTTCCAGGCGCTTGTCCAGATACGCGCCGACGCGGCGGTCGACGGCGTCGATGTGGTCCTGCCAGAAGTGGGTCGCGCCTTCTTCCAGCTCGTAGTCGATGACGATGCCCTTCTGGGTGCGCAGCTTGTTGACGACGCGCTCGACCTCGACCGGGGGCACGATGGTGTCGGCGGCGCCGTGCCGGAACAGGCCCGAGGCGGGGCAGGGGGCCAGGAAGCTGAAATCGTACATGTTCGACGGCGGCGACACCGAAATGAAGCCGTCGGTCTCGGGCCGGCGCATCAGCAGCTGCATGCCGATGTAGGCGCCGAACTGGTAGCCCGCGACCCAGGTCTGGGTGGCGCCGGGATTGTTGGCCTGGAGCCAGTCGAGGGCGGTCGCCGCGTCGGCCAGCTCGCCGATGCCGGAGTCGAACTCGCCCTGCGACTTGCCGACGCCGCGGCTGTTGTAGCGCAGGGTGGCGAAGCCGCGCTTCACGAACAGCTGGTAGAGGGTCACGGCGACCGGATTGTTCATGTGCCCGCCCGCCTTGGGATGGGGGTGCAGGATCAGGGCGATCGGGGCGTTCGGGCGCTTGCCCGGCGAATAGCGGCCTTCGATGCGGCCGGAGGCCCCCGGCAGGATGACTTCAGGCATGGGCGGCGCGAATTCCCGTGTTCAAACATCATTTCGCAGCTGCGTAATACTTGACCGCGCCGGTAGGACTTTCTAAGTCCGCGATGCGTGCTGACGCTTTTGCGAAGGCGCGGGTTCTAGCACAGGACCCTCGAAAAGCGCGCGGTTTTTGCGGGTGGCGCGATGCGACTGTCGACCAAGGGACGATACGCGGTGATGGCGATGGCCGATCTGGCCAAGAACGGGCGCGCAGACGGTGTGCAGCGGGCCGTATCGCTGGCCGAGATCGCGGCGCGGCAGGAGATTTCCCTGAGCTATCTGGAACAGCTGTTCGCCCGGCTGAGGAAGAGCGGGCTGGTGCAGAGCGTGCGCGGTCCGGGCGGCGGCTACCGCCTGGCCAAGAGCGCGGACGAGACGGTGGTGGCCGAGATCGTGCTGGCCGTGGACGAGCCGATCCGGGCCACGCGCTGCATCGGCCATTCGTCGCCGAAGGGCTGCATGATGGCCGGCGAGCGCTGCATCACCCACAATCTGTGGGAGGATCTCGGCGCCGAGATTCATGCCTATCTGGCCGGCGTGTCGCTGGAAGACGTGGTGATGAACCGCACCGGCCGGCGGCGGTCGGGCGCGAACCCTGACGTGGGAGTGGCGGCGTGAGCGGCGTCTATCTGGATTACAACGCCTCGGGCCTCGTCCGGCCGGAGGTGCGCGAGGTGATGGCCGAGGTGCTGGCCGAGGGCGGCAACCCCAATGCGGTGCACGCCGCCGGCCGCCGCGCCCGGGGGCGGGTGGAGACGGCGCGGGCCCGGGTGGCCGAGCTGATCGGCGCCGATCCGACGGCGATCGTCTTCTCCTCGGGCGGGACGGAGTCCAACGCCCAGGCGATCCAGAGCGCGCTGGCGGCGGGCTGCGAGCGGCTGATCGTCGGCGCCACCGAGCACCCGTGCGTGGCCGAGGCGGCGAACGTCAGCGGCAGGCCGGTGGAGATCCTGCCGGTGGACAGCGACGGGGTGGTCGATCTGGACTGGCTGGCCGGGGCGCTGGCCCGGCCGGGCCAAGCCGTAGTGGCGATCCATCACGCCAACAACGAGAGCGGCGTGATCCAGCCGATCGAGGCGGCGGCGAAGCTGGTGCGGGCGGCGGGCGGCTGGCTGCACGTCGACGCCATCCAGTCGGCGGGCAAGATCCCGGTCGACATGCGCACGCTGGACGCGGACACCCTGACCCTGTCGGCGCACAAGCTGGGCGGGCCGCAGGGCGTCGGCGCCCTGGTGTCGAAGGAGGGCGTTCCGGTCATCCGCACCCTGCACGGGGCGGGACAGGAACGCGGGCTGCGCGCGGGCACCGAGAACGTGCCGGGCATCGCCGGCTTCGGCGTGGCGGCGGAATGCGCGGCGCGCGACCTTTCATCGGCCATGGCGCACAAGGCCTGGCGCGACGCCGCCGAGGCGAAGGTGAAGGCCGCCGGCGCGACCATCATCGGCGGGGCCGTCGAGCGCCTGCCCAACACCCTGTTCATGGCCGTCGAGGGCTGGGACAGCCCGCAGCAACTGATCACCCTCGACCTCTCGGGGGTGATGGTGTCGGCCGGAAGCGCCTGCTCGTCCGGCAAGACCAAGCCGTCGAAGGCCATCTCGGCCATGGGGCTGGATCGCCTCGCCACCGGCGGCGTCCGCGTGTCGGGCGGCTGGGGCACGGTCGAAAGCGACTGGCAGCGGTTCGCCGACGCCTGGGTCGCCGCCTATCAGAAGCATGCCGCGCGCGTCAGTGAGCGCGCGAAGGAAGTCGCGTAAGCATGGCCGCAGTCAAGGAAACCATCGAAGCGGTCGCCGCGCTCGAGAAATACGAGCACGGCTTCACCTCGGACATCGAGACCGAGTTCGCGCCCAGGGGGCTGAACGCCGACATCGTCCGCTTCATCAGCGAGAAGAAGGGCGAGCCGGAATGGATGCTGGAATGGCGTCTCGCCGCCTATGAGCGCTGGCAGGCGATGGAGGAGCCGACCTGGGCCTCGGTGAAGTATGAGCCGGTCGACTACCAGGACCTGTTCTACTACGCCGCGCCGAAGAAGAAGGAGGGGCCGAAGAGCCTCGACGAGGTCGATCCGGAACTACTGGAGGTCTACGCCAAGCTGGGCATCCCGCTGAAGGAGCAGGAGGTGCTGGCGGGCGTGCAGGGCGCGCCGCGCTACGCCGTGGACGCGGTGTTCGACAGCGTCTCGGTGGTGACCACCTTCAAGGCCGAGCTGGCCAAGGTCGGCGTCATCTTCATGCCGATCAGCGAGGCGCTGCGGGAGCACCCGGAGCTGGTGCGCAAATATCTGGGCTCCGTGGTGCCGGTCTCGGACAACTATTTCGCCGCCCTGAACAGCGCGGTCTTTTCGGACGGGTCGTTCGTCTACATCCCGCCGGGCGTGCGCTGCCCGATGGAGCTTTCGACCTATTTCCGCATCAATGCCAGCCAGACGGGGCAGTTCGAACGCACCCTGATCATCGCCGACAAGGGGTCGTACTGCTCGTACCTGGAGGGCTGCACGGCGCCGACCCGGGACGAGAACCAGCTGCATGCGGCGGTGGTCGAACTGGTGGCGCTGGACGACGCCGAGATCAAATATTCGACGGTGCAGAACTGGTATCCGGGCGATCCGGTCACCGGCAAGGGCGGCATCTACAACTTCGTCACCAAGCGCGCCGACTGCCG
>NZ_DASWTO010000207.1:0-10085 GCF_036402095.1 Brevundimonas sp.
GCCTATGAGAAGGGCGCCGCCTTCCTGCGCACCATCGAACGCGTCGTCGGCCGCGAGCGCTTCGACGCCTGGCTGACCGGCTATTTCGAGCGCAACGCCTTCCGGCCGATGACCACCGAACGCTTCCTCGAGGATATCCGCGCCCATCTGGTCACCACGCCCGAGCTGGAACAGCAGCTGATGATGGACGCCTGGATCTACCAGCCCGGCATGCCGTCCAACTGGCAGCCGCCGGTCTCGACCGCCTTCGTCCCCGTCGACGCCGCCGCCCGCGCCTTCTTCGCCGACAGGGGCCCGGCCTCGGCCATTCCGTGGGCGGGCTGGTCGACCCAGGAGCGCCAGCGCTTCCTCGCCTGGCGCCCCGACGGCCTGCGCCCCGGGGCCGACTGGCTGACCGACGCCCAGCTCGCCGACCTCGAGGCGGCCCTGAACCTGCGGGGCGAAGGCAACGCCGAAGTGGTGTTCTCGTGGCTGCAGATCGCGGTCCAGCACCGCTACCAGCCGGCCGTGCCGACGCTGGAGAAATTCCTCACCACCATGGGCCGGCGCAAATTCGTCCTGCCGCTGTTCACCAGCCTGTGGGCCGAAGGCGACTGGGGCCGCGACCTCGCCCGCCGCATCTACGCCGCCGCCCGCCCCGGCTACCACCCCGTCACCACCAACTCCGTCGACGCCGTGGTAGGGAGGCCCTGACCAGGTCGCCTTCTCCCCTTGGGCTCGGATGAGGGGTAGGTCGGTCCCGGACTCGCTGGCGGACGACCTGCCTCAACCATCCCCCTCATCCGTCTCGCTCCGCGAGCCACCTTCTCCCCCGGGGGGGAGAAGGGGATTCTTCGCGAGACCGCCCAAACCCGCTACACCTCTCCCATGACTTCCGCCCCGCTGCCCGACGCCGGATCGAACTGGGTGGATCGCCATGCGCCGGAGAGGCTCAAGCCGTGGCTCAGGCTCGGCCGCTTCGACCGGCCCATCGGCATCTGGCTGCTGCTCCTCCCCGGCTGGCAGGGCGTCGCCCTGGCGCTCAGCCAGTATCGCACGACGCCCGATCTCTACGACGCCTGGCTGTTCCTCGGCTTCGCCCTCGGGGCCTGCCTGATGCGCGCCGCCGGCTGCGCCTTCAATGACATCGTGGACCGCGACATCGACGCGCAGGTGGCCCGCACCGCCCTTCGGCCCATCCCCTCCGGCCGCATCTCGGTGAAACAGGCCTGGGCCTTCGTCATCGGATGCAGCCTCCTCAGCCTGCTGATCCTGCTGACGCTGAACGCCGCCGCGGTCGTCCTCGGCGTCGCCTCCCTCGCCCTCGTCGCGGCCTATCCGTTCATGAAGCGCATCACCTGGTGGCCCCAGGCCTGGCTCGGCCTGACCTTCAACTGGGGCGCCCTGATGGGCTATGCGGCCGCGCTCATGGGCGGCAGCCTTGTCCTCACCGTCGCGGGCGTCGTCCAGACCCAGACCACCAATGTGGCGATCGTCCTGCCGGGGCTGCTCTTCGCCCCCGCCCTCCTCCTCTACCTCGGCGGCGTCTTCTGGACCCTCGGCTACGACACCATCTACGCCCTGCAGGACATCGAGGACGACGCCATGGTCGGGGTCAAATCCTCGGCCCGCCGGCTCGGCGCCGGCGTCCGCCGCGGCGTCGCCGTCTTCTATGGGCTCACGGTGGTTCTGACCGTCGCCGCCGGTCTGACCGCCGGCCTCGGCCCCATCTTCTACGTCGCCCTGCTGCCATGGGCCGCCCACCTGCTTCGCCAGGCCCGCGACGTCCGACCCGACGACCCCGCCCTTGCCTTGAAGCTCTTCAGGTCCAATCGTGACGCCGGCCTCATCCTGCTTGTCGCCATCATTCTCGGTTCGGTTCAGCTTCCGCTTTGAAGGACATCCGCATGGCCCGCCCACTTCGCTTCCTGCTCCTGTCCGTCGCCGTGGCCGCGAGCCTCGCCGCCTGCAACCGCGACCGGGACCCTGCGAACGCGCCGGCCGCGGCGACGCCCGACGCCAACGCCCTGGTCACCCCGGCCGACGCCGCCGCCCCTCCCGGCTACGAGTCCAGGACCCCTTATGCCGACGTCAAACTGACCCTGCCTGACGCGCTCAGGAGCCAGCCCGACCTGCACGCCCGCCTCTACGCCGAGGAGGTGCGCAAGCTGCGCCAGTTCGTCGAGGGGGCGCAGGGCGAGCTGACCGAGGCGGGCGCCGATCCCGACCGGCCGAAATACGAGAACGTCGTCGCCATCGCCCTCGCCGCCGAGACCGGCAAGCTGTTCAGCCTCAAGCGCACGGCGTTCGACTATTCCGGCGGGGCCCACCCCAACACCCTGAGCAGCGGCATCCTCTGGGACAAGGCGCTCAAGCGCACCATCGGCCTGGCGGACCTGTTCCGGAAGGGCGCGGACCTGACCGCCGTCGACCAGGCCCTGTGCTCGGCGCTCAATACCGCCAAGCGGGCGCGCGCGCCGTCGGAGGCCTCGATCACCTTCGACAGCAAGCCGTTCTCCTGCCCCCGCGCGGCGACCACCGCCTTCGTGCTGGCGCCCGGCGACGCGACCGGCAAGGCGGCCGGCCTGACCTTCCTGATCGGACCCTATCAGGCCGGGCCCTATTCCGAGGGCGGCTACGAGATCGCGATTCCCGCCACCGTGTTCCGCTCGCTGCTGGCCACCGCCTACGCCGGCGAATTCGGCGGTCAGCTGCTCAAGGCCGGCGACGTCACCCCGGCCTTCGAGCCGGAGCCGGCGGCCTGATCCGCCAGGAACTGATCGACCAGTTCGGCGAACCGCGCCGGCTGGTCGGCCATGATGAAGTGCCGCGCGCCGTCGACCCGGACCAGCCTGACCCCCGGCAAGGCCGCGTATTCCCGGGCCCACAGGGCGTCGGCCATCGCCGCGGGCGCGCCGCCGTCGGCGTCCGAGGCGTAGATCGCCCACACCGGCGTGCTCATGTCCGCCAGCCCGGGCCGGGCGTCGGTGGTCATGACCTCGCGGATCGCCGCCGCCATCGCCCGCCGGTCCGAGGCCATCGACCAGGCGACCATGGCCTCCCGCGTCGCCGGATCGCGGGCCATGCCGATCGCCGTCTGCGCCTGCTGCGCCCGGAAGCCGGCCTCGTCCGCCGCCAGGATCCCAGCCGCCGCCTGGGCCGCGAAGGGCCGGGCGCTTTCCGCGGTCGCCTGGGCTCCGAACATGGCGCTGAAGAAGGGCAGGCTGTCGACGCTCATCACCTTGCCGACCAGTTCCGGATGGCCCTGCGCCAGCAGCACCCCGGTCAGCCCGCCCATCGAATGGCCGATCACCGCCGGCCGCTCCAGCCCGGCCTGGCGGACATAGCGCGCCAGCTCGCCGACCACGGGGGCGACGAACGGTCCGTCGCCATGTGTCCACGGCTCGCCCGCGAACCCGGCCAGCTGGACCAGATGCACCCGGTGCGTCGCCGCCAGCCGGCTCGCCTCGGCCCGCCACACCTCCCGCGACGAAGCGAAGCCGGGGATCAGGATGACATCGGGGCCGGCGCCGCTCACCTCGACCGACAACCGGTCCGAGGCGAAGGCGGTCTGGACCGCGGGAGCCGTTGCGGCCTCGGCGCGAACGGCCAGGGCGAGTCCGCCGGCGGCCAGGGCGATGGCGGAGGCGAGGGCGAAGGCGCGCAGCACCCGGCCGCCGCCGTGGCGGGACATGAACATCATGGTCGTGATCCTTGCGAGGGGGAGCCCGAAGCCGTCAGGCGTGCGGGTTCTCGAAGACGTCTTCCACCGGCCGGGCGAACAGCACAGCGATGCGGTAGGCGAGGTCCAGCGACGGGTCGTGCTTCTCGGTCTCCAGCGCGTTCACCGCCTGCCGCGACACGCCCAGCGCCTGCCCCAGCTGTTCCTGGGTCCAGCCGCGCTCGACGCGCAGCAGTTTCAGCCGGTTCTTCATCGGCTGCTCCTGACGAACGGCGCCGCCAGTCCGAAACAGGCCCAGAACAGCGGATAGATAATCCAGCCGGGCAGGTGGTAGGCGTCGGCGTAGCTCTCGCCGAAGCCCCATACGCTGGCGATGGCCATGGCCATGCCCGCCGCGAGGATGAACTGTTTGGCCGTCACCGCCCGCACGTATTCGTCGGACTCGCGCATCAGCGCCAGCGTCGCCCAGATCTGCCCGATCACCGGGGCCGATACGGCCAGGGCCAGCCCCCAGGCCGCGACCGGCGAGGCGATGTCGTCGAAGGCCCCGAAGATCGCGGCGACGTTGATCGCCACATAGCCGCCCATGAAGGCCATGGTGCGTACGACGTACCGCCGGTTGGCCGAGGTGTTGGTTTTGGCAATGGCCAGCATGACAAGTCCTCCTGACGTGATGTCATGCTTACCTTACATCAACCATATGTAATGTCAACCTGACTTTTCGTCAGCCCTGCCTGACACCCGTTCCCCTCCCGCCGCCCCGCTTTCCGGCGACCGGTCCGGGGCGTATCCTGCGCCCATGCCCCCCGCGCCCCGCGCCAGACCCGCCGATCTCTTCACCGCCGACGAATGGGCTCCGTTCCAGACGCGCCGCGCCTGGGTCGGCCCCTTGCTGGTCCTGCACTGCTGGGGCGTTATCGGGCTGGCGGTCGTCGCCGGCGTGCTGTGGCCGATCCTGATCCCGCTGTGCGTCGCCGTCATCGGCACGCGGCAGCTCGGCCTCGCCATCCTGATGCACGAGGCCGCCCACGGGGGCCTGTCGCCCAACGCGCGGCTGAATGATGTCCTCGGCCACTGGCTGTGCGCCGTGCCGGTCGGCGCCTCGCTGCCGCTCTACCGCCCCTATCACCTCAGCCACCACAAATACGCCCAGCAGCCGGAGGACCCGGACCTGGTCCTCTCCGCTCCCTTCCCGGTCACCCGGGCCTCGCTGCGCCGCAAGATCGTCCGCGATCTGACCGGCCAGACCTTCTTCAAGCAGCGCGTCCTGTTCGCCTTCAAGGCCTTCGCCTCCCGCCGCGACGAGGATCTGGCCGAAGGCGCCGTTGTCACCGGCCGCAGCGTCGCTCCCTTCCTGCTGGTCAACGCCGCCCTGCTCGCCGTCGCCGTCCTCGCCGGGGTCTGGTGGGCCTGGTTCGCCCTGTGGCTGCTGCCCCTCGCCACCTGGTTCCCGATGGTCACCCGCCTGCGCAACATCGCCGAGCATGCCTGCGTCGAGGGCTCGGCCGACGACGCCTTCCGGGCGGCGCGCACCACCCGCGCCGCGTGGTGGGAACGCGCCTTCATCGCCCCCTACTGGGTCAATTTCCACGCCGAACACCACCTGTTCATGCACGTCCCCTGCTGGAAGCTGCCGGCCCTGCACCGGGCCGTACGCGGCAAGCCGGAGGGCGGGCGGATGGTGGTGGCCGGGGGCTATCTGGAGGTGCTGAAGACCGCGAGCGCGGGAACCACACTTCCGGCCTCCGGTTGACGATGCGTCGGGGGCGAAAGGAGACTCCCATGGGCACTTCCGAATCCAGACCGTCACCGGGCGAGGATCAACACCGCGGCTCCCACGGCGGCGACCGCTCGACCCGGCGGTTGCGGGAAGACGAGACGGTCCGCAGCAGCCAGGCCGCCGGCAAGGATCCCGGCCGCGAGTCCACGCCGACCCGGATCCCGCCGGAGGAGCGGATCGTCCGCGGTCCGAGGCGCAACCCGGTCAGCGACAGCGGCCTCGACCGACGCCCGCCCAATTGGGAATCGCACGAGCGCGGATGGCGCGCCGGCGATCCCGCCGCCGACTCCGTCACGCCCGGCCGCGAATTCGGCGCCGGCGGCGGCGTCGACGATGGGCCGAACGAGTCCGGCGGCGACGCCTCCAAACCCCATCCCAGCTGACGCCATGAAGCGCGAGCCCCGGCCCGAAGCCCGCATCTATCTGGACTGCGACGGCGTCCTCGCCGACTTCGACAAGGGGGCGACGGCGGTGCTCGGCATGCCACCCCGAAAGTTCGAGCAGCGCCACGGCCTGCCGGCCTTCTGGTCACGGCTGGCCTCCACCCCTGACTTCTTCGCCTCGCTCGACCTGATGCCGGACGCCATGGAACTGTACGCCGCCGTCCGCCACCGCGACCCCGTGATCCTGACCGGCTTGCCGCGTGGGGCCTGGGCCGAGCCGCAGAAGCGCCGCTGGGCCGCCCGTCACTTTCCGGGCGTGGAGGTCATCACCACCTCCGCCGCCCTCAAGCGCGAGCACTGCCACCCGGGCGACGCCCTCGTCGACGACAACGACAGGTTCCGCCACCTGTGGGAGAAGGAAGGCGGCGTCTTCATCCACCACAAGACCGCCGCCGCCTCGATCGCCGAACTGCGCCGCCTCGGTTTCCTCGAACCGGCCGCGGCCATCTCGCGCTGATCGCACACGACGCGGCGGAACCCTGTAAGGGTGGCGCGATGCCGATCGCCGACCCCGCCGCCTTCATCCTCGCCAATACCCGCCTTCAGCCCGTGCCGCACGCGCCCGAGGTTTCGCTGTGGCTTGCGGACGAGGTCACGCCGATCTGGCGGCTGACCGAGGAGGAACTCGGCGAACTGGGCCTGCCGCCCCCGTTCTGGGCCTTCGCCTGGGCCGGCGGTCAAGGCCTCGCCCGCTGGCTGCTCGACCATCCGGGCGAGGTCGCGGACCGGCGCGTGCTCGACTTCGCCGCCGGCTCCGGCCTTGTCGGGGTCGCGGCGATGAAGGCCGGCGCGGCCTCGGCCCTGTGCGCCGACATCGACCCGTTCTGCGCCGCCGCCGTGGCGCTCAACGCCGAGGCCAACGGGGTCGCCCTCGCCTTCACCGGCGCCGACCTGCTGGACGCCCCGCCGCCGGACGTCGACCTGCTCTGCGCCGGCGACGTCTTCTATGAGAAGCCCATGGCCGAACGGGTGCTGGCCTGGCTCTCGCTGGCCGCCGCCCGGGGGACCCGCGTTCTCGTCGGCGATCCGCTGCGGACCTATTTCCCGAAGTCGGGTTTCGATCTGCTGGCCGAATACGAAGTCCCGACCACCCGCGAGCTGGAGGACTCCGCCGTCAAACGCACCCGCGTCTGGACGCTCTCCCGACTGTGAGGCGCCGGCCACGCTTGGCGATCGGCCGCGTGGGGCCCATCTTGACGCCATGACCGCCGCCCGCCTCCTGCTCGTCGCCGCCGCCCTGGCCGCCGCCTCTTCGGCCCAAGCCCAGACAGCGCTGTCTTACCGCGCGCCGGGTGTCGATCCGCACGTCTACCAGGCCGACCAGCACCGCTATGAGATCGACCGCCTGCGCGCCCAGGCCGACCAGCGCGAGGCCTTCGCCCGCCAGCTTCAGCTCGAGGCCCGGCTGACCCGGCTCGAGATCGAGGCCGCCCGCCAGCCGGAACCGGTGCAGCCCCCGTCGTATCGCGCTCTCCGCTCGCCGGAGGAAGAGCGCGCCCTGCGGGAGTCGGCCACGCGGCGGCGCCAGAACACCACCGCCGGCGTCGCCCAGATCGACGCCTGGCTGGACCGCTCCGCCCGCTGAGGCCTGTCGCCCCTGCATCCCTTCGCTGAGGCCCGCGTTCCTGCTTGGCTTCAGTCTGAGGGAAGAGGGAACGGATCATGCGCTGGCAGGGCGGACGACGCGGCGGCAACATCGACGACCGGCGCGGCATGGGCGGCGCCGGGATCGCCGGCGGCGGCATCGGGGCCATCGTCCTCGCCGCGATCGGCTATTTCGTTTTCGGCATCGATCCGCAGACCACGCAGCAGATCACCAGCCAGCTCGGCGGCGTCGGCAGCGCCGAACAGGGGACGCAGGGCAGCCCCGCGGATCAGGCCGGCGCCTTCGTCGACGTGATCGGCACGAATGTCGACGACGTCTGGAAGACGAAGCTGCAAGGCTATCAGCCGCCGACCGTCACCCTGTACGAGCAGGGAACCTCGACCGGTTGCGGCTTCGGCCAGGCCGCGATGGGCCCGTTCTACTGCCCCACCGACCGCCACGTATATCTTGACCTGTCCTTCTGGCGGCAGATGGAGAGCCAGCTCGGGGCCTCGGCCGCCGACTTCGCCCGCGCCTACGTCATCGCCCACGAATACGGCCACCACGTCCAGACCCTGATGGGCACCTCGCAACAGGTGCAGCGGGCCCAGCAGCGGGCCTCGGGTCAGGCCGAGGCCAACCAGTATTCGGTCGCCCTCGAGCTTCAGGCGGACTGCTACGCCGGCGTCTGGGCGCGCAACGCCTCCGCCGTCTCCAACGGCGCCGTGGCGCTCGAGGCCGGCGACCTGGAGGAAGGCCTGCGCACCGCCTCGGCCATCGGCGACGACACCCTGCAGCGCCGTCAGGGCGGCCGTGTCGTGCCCGAGGGCTTCACCCACGGCTCCTCCGCCCAGCGTATGGAATGGCTGCGGCGCGGCTACGATTCCGGCGACCCCGCGGCCTGCGACACCTTCTCGGCGCTGTAGGCAGGACAGGGATCAGGGACCGGGAGCCCGGGTGCTGATCCCTATCTGCCCACCGTCAGATCCAGCGGCCGCGAGACGTGCAGCGTGCCGGCCCCGACATCGAGCGCCACCCTGCGGCCGGCGAAGGCCTCCATGCCGACCAGGGCGCCGGGGAAGTTCGGCAGCGGTGGCTGGTCGAACACCCCGACCTGCACGCGCCGGTACAGGTGATCGGCGAAGGTCACGGTCCGCGCCTCCAGCACGGCCGCCTGCATGGCGCCGCCGAGCACGAGGCTGGTCCCGGTTTCCTGCCGCCGCCCGTCCAGCAGACCCGCGGCATGGGCTGTCGACTTGTCCAGCGCCAGCAGCGACGAGGCGCCCGTGTCGACCACCGCATCCACCGCCACCCCCTCGACGGTGACCGGCGCGATCAGGCCGCCGCCCGAGCGCCGCACCGTCGCCGGAGCGAGGTCCGGCGGACGCACGAAGGCCTCGCGCGCGATCAGCCGCACGTGCCGCCGGGCGGGATCGATCGCCAGCACCAGATGCTCCAGCACGTCGCGCCCGAGGATCAGCGGCGTGTTCAGCCCGCCGTCCGAGGCCAGCGGGCCCAGATCGAGGATCGCAGCCCTCAGCTCGCCGATGATCAGGCCCGGCAGCGTCACCTCGACCGTCGTGCCCCGACCCATCTGCGTCCCGCCGCCGACGCCGTAGGCGACCAGCGGCATCTCGAAGATCGATCGTTGCTGCGTCGGCAGCGCCTCGACCAGCCGCCTGTCGATCACCGAATACTGGGCGCCGGTGTCGATCAGGGCGATGACCTCGCGCCCGCCGATGCGGGCCCGCACCGTCGGCACGTTGGTGCGCCGCGCATAGGGCAACCACGGCGTCGCCCCGCCAGCGCCGAAGGCCAGGTCCGGCGCCGGCCAGAGCAGGGTCTCGCGGGCCCACCAGGCGCCGCCGACGACGGCGGTCAGGGCTGCGGCGCGGATCAACAGGGTGCGGCGGTTCATGCCTTGTGAACATGGCGTGGCGGCGGGCCGGGCGCCAGCGTCGCCGCTGTCGCGCCCTATCGCGGCCCGAAGGGCACGACCTTGTTTTCCCGGTCGTGACCGATGTCCGCGGGACCCAGATAGGGAATGCCGGACCGCTGGCACCAGTAGCGGACGATCTCCTCAGGGGTCAGGCCGAAATCCGGATCGTTCTCGACGATGTCCGAGACCCGTCCCAGCCGGATGCCCGCCACCTTGCGGATCGAGGCCTGGCCGGTCAGGTGGAACATCATCCGGTCGACGCGGTAGAGCGGCTCCGATACGTCCTCCAGCATCAGCACATGGCCGCCCAGGTCCGGCTCCATGGCTGTGCCGACCAGGGCGTCGAGGATGCTCAGGTTGAAGGCGACGGCCGGCCTTGGATCCTCGTGCAACGTCGGCTCCCACGACGCCTTGTCGCCGCTCTTCAGCCAGTTCAGCGCCCGCCACGCCGTCGCGTCGCTGCGCACCGCGTCCGAGGCCATCGGCCCGTGAGCCACATGCGGGAACCCCGCCTTGTACAGACCCGCCAGCAACGTCCCCGCGTCCGAATAGCCCAGATACCGCTTCTTGCGCGCGACGTCGGTCAGTCGCGGCAGCACCGCCTCGGCGATCCGGCACGAGCCGTATCCGCCCCGCGCGAACCACACCGCGTCCAGCCGCGGATCGTTGGCGTATTC
>NZ_DASWTO010000208.1:0-19823 GCF_036402095.1 Brevundimonas sp.
GCTGCGCCGCGCCGCCTTCCGCGGCGACTTCTTCGCCCAGCTGGAGCTCGGATCGCGCTACGCCGCCATCCGGGCCACGGACAAGAACATCGAGGATCCGATCGAGAGCGCCACCTGGTACGCCATGGCGCTGGCCAATGATGAGGGTTACGCCCCGATCAACCGCGTCGAGCGCGGCGGCTTCGGTGGCTGGCGCCCGCTGTCGAAATACGACGACTGCCGCGCCTTCGAGCGGCACATGGCCTACCAGCGGCTGGACCGCCAGCGCGGCCAGATGACCCGCGAAGAGCAGGAGTCGGTGCGCGACCGCGTCGTCTACATCCTGTCGACCCAGGACGCCGAAGGGTTCCGCACCCTGGCCCGGCTGCACGACGGTCTCTACGGCCCGTTCGGCGAGCCCGAGGACAACCGGGAGGCCCGCGAGGCGTGGGGCCGCGGCGGCGGCGCCGGGGCCGACGGCCGCGACCGCCGGCGGCGCGGCTATCTGGCCGCGACCAGCCTGTTCCCGCGCAACGACGTCGACGCCTATCTCTACAACTACCTCGCGGTTCAGACGGGCGACGTCGGCGCCTATGTGATGATGAAGGACTTCGAGCGGTCCGCTCCCAGCCGCGACCAGTACAGCCGCTTCGTCGAGGCCAAGGCGCGGCAGTGGACGCCGCCGTTCGAATTCTATCCGAATGAGGCGCCGGCCTCAGGCGTGCCGTTCTCGGACGAGAGCCGCCCGCGCGGCGACGCCTATGAATACGCCCTGACCCGGATGGGGACCGAGCTCCCGTTCGTCCATGTCGGCCGGGCGCTGCGCTACCTCGGCATCACCGACGCCGTGGCCCAGCGCCCGGAGGATCTGTCCAAGCGCCAGGTCGAGACGCTGGAGGCCATGCTCGGTCACCCGATGGAGAGCCGCCTGTCCTATCTGGAGCGGGTCCGCGCCATCCAGCTGGCCGCGGTCAACGGCTCGTCCGAGGCCCAGCTGGTGCTGGCGGTGATGTACGCTGAGGGGATCGGCCTGCCGGCCGACTACGCCCGCGCCTTCAAGTGGTTCGACGAGGCCGCCCGCCAGGGCAGCCCGGAGGCCAAGTTCGCCATGTCGAGCTATTTCGCGCTCGGCGTCTCCGGGGTGGCCGATCAAGACAAGGCCCAGGCCGTGGCCCTGCGCATCGATTCGGCCTTGTCCGGCTTCGGCCCCTCGGCCGCCCGCCTGCAGGCCGTGCTGGCCCAGGTCTCCCGTTCGCAGCAGCGCCGTTAAGGAGGGCGTGGAGCAATGACGATCCGTTTCCCCTTCGGCCACTTCCGCACCACGATGGCCGGCGTCGCCGTCATCGCCGCCGCCGTGGCCGGCGCCGCCCTGCTGCGGGGACCGCAGGCTCACGCCCAGGTCGCCGCCAAGGTCGAAAGCCAGACCCGCCCCAACTTCGGTCTGCTGCTGGATCCGCCGACGCGTAGCTATCGCAGCCGCGGTTCGCATCACCGGCGCTATGACTACGGCCGCCACCGGCCCGACTACTACCGGGACAGCTACCGGCCCGGCGGCGAGGAGATTGTGCTGGTCGACTGCGGCGGCAATCCGGGCACGGGCGCCGTCGAGGATGCCGTGCGCCGCGTCCGGCCCGGCGGCACCCTGGTGATCCGGGCCCGTGCCGGCGCCTGCGTCGGCTGGCTGAACATCGACAAGCCCCTGACCATCATCGGCGAGAGCGGCTTCGATCCCCGCGACTGGGAGCGCACCGGTCACCCGACCCTCCAGGCTCCGGACGGCCTGCCCTGCATCACCGTGGCCCAGGGCGTGCGCGTCGAGATCCGCGACATGCTTTTCGCCTCGCCGCGCGCCGGGGAGGCCGCCTGCGTCGTCGGCTACGGGGCCGAGATCATCATGAACCGCGTCGGCTTCCGCCACGCCGGTGACGAGGCGGCGATCTACGCCGACGGCGGCCTGCTCGACCTGCGCAACACCATCATCGAGGCCCAGACCATCGCCCCCGCCATCGTCGCCGACGGCGCGGTGCTGAACGCCTGGGAGGTCGTGGTCACCGGGGCCCAGTCGGGGCTGGAGCTGATCCCCGGCGCAGGCCAGACCTCGCGCATCGCCTCGACCACCCTGAAGGGCACCGGCGCGCCGAACGCCTTCGGGCCGCGCTCGATCGGCATGATCGTCCGTTCCGGCCGCGACTACGGGCGGGTCGAGATCGAGAACACCGCCATCGTCGGCTATGTCGAGGGCGTCGCTATCGAGGGCGCCTCGGTCGACATCAGCGGCAGCCGCATCGGGCGCTCGGACAAGGGCGTGGTGCTGTACAACGGCGAGCTGCGTCTGGCGGACAGCCGCGTCCGCGCCACCACCGTCGGCGTCGCCGCTGTCTCGGGCAGCGCCGTGATCGTCAACAACGTCTTCGCCGGCGTGCGCGAGGTGATCTACGCAGAGGACCGCGCCAACGTGCAGGCCAGCGGCAACCGCGTCTATTCGCAGTACGCCTGCCGGCCGCAGTTCCGCGACCGCTACCGCGGCCGCTACGAGCCGGTCTGGCGTCCTGGCGACGGCTGGGAGTGCGCCTTCGGCTCCTACCCGCGCGACTGGTGGGATGACGAGGACGGCCTGCTGGGCCTCGAATACCACGACGACGGCTATTCGCTGGACGGCTACGACCGCTACCGCAACGGCGAGGGCTGGTACGACCGCGACGGCCGCTACATCCCGGACGACCGCTACCAGGGCGAGGATCGCTGGAGCCGGGGCGGCGGCGGGTTCTGGGACCGGTAGGCGCGGAGGGACTCGAACCCCCAACCAGACCGTTATGAGCGGTCGGCTCTAACCATTGAGCTACGCGCCCTCCGTGGCAGCTGCCTGTGGCCTAGCAGGCGGCGCGGCGGCTTGCCAAGCGCCATGCTCCCGACGTCGGCCTGTCGTCGATTTCACGCCGATGAACGGTTTCTGCCAATGGAGCCTGCCCGCGCGTTCAGGCGTTAAAGGCCAAGGTTCAGCCACGGACGTCCGACACGATCGGCGCCGGATGGATCGTCCTCGCTCACGGAGACTACTGACATGAACCGCCCCGCCGCCGTCGCCCGCGCCGCCGCCCTGCCGGCCGTGCCGAACCGCATCCTGCTGCTGGGCGGGGCCGTCATGGCCGCCGTCGCGCTCGTCGCCGCCGCGCCCGCCGCCTTCGCCCAGTCACAACCGGGGGGCGGCGCGCCGCTCACCATCCAGGCGGTGACGGAGCGGCCGGCCCTGAACCTCTCGGCCTATGGTGAGGTCAAGGCTGCGCCGGACATGGCCACCATCACCTTCGGGGTCGTCACCGAGGCCTCCACCGCCGCCGAGGCGATGGCCCAGAACGCGGCCCGGATGAACCAGGTCATGGCCGCCCTGCGCCGCGCCGGCGTCGCGGAGCGCGACGTGCAGACCTCGGGCCTCAACCTGTCGGCCCAGTACGACTACATCCAGAACGAGCCGCCCCGCCTGCGCGGCTATCAGGCCAATAACCGGGTTACGGTGGTCATCAACGACCTGGACGCCGTCGGTTCGACCGCAGACGCCGTGGTGGCCGCCGGGGTCAACCAGATCGACGGCATCGGCTTCGGTCTCAAGGACCCGACCGCGGCCGAGAATCAGGCCCGGCAACTGGCGGTGCGCAACCTGCAGGCCAAGGCCGCCCTGTATGCCCAGGCGCTGGGTGTCGAACTCGGCGGCATCCGCTCGCTGACCGAGGGCGGCGGCTACGCGCCGCCGCAGCCCCTGATGCAGTACGCCCGCGCCGAAATGGCCGCGGACGCCGGTTCGACGCCGGTCGCGGCCGGTCAGCTGACCATTCGGATCGACATCACCGGCGTTTACGACCTGAACCGCTGACTTCACTCCGGCCGGTGGGCGCTCCGCGCGCTCACCGGTTCGGAACCCGACGCTCAGTCGTCAGCCCGTGCCAGCATCAGCAAGACCCCGAGGTTCAGACCGTAGCAGATGCCAGCGACCGCCAGCGCCGTGACGGGCCCGTCGTCGAAGAAGAACAGCGGCGCGCTCCACGGCAGGCCGAGAATCTTCGCCGGCAGGAAGCTCAGCCCGGACTGGCCCAGGAAGGCCACGCCGTTCGGCGTCGCCAGCATCAGGGCGATCGCCCCGGCGATGGCGTAGGCCAGCAACAGCGGCCAGCGAAGAAGGCGGATGGCGCGGATCATCGGAAATCCTCCCGGCAGGAGGAGAAGCCGGGCGGCCGCCGGCGTCAAGCGGCGCGCTTGATCCCGTTGCTGTCGTCGAGCAGCACCACGGTCGGGGACCACTGGCGGGCCTCTTCCTCGGGCAGCTGGCCGTAGGTCACGACGATGACCTTGTCGTTCTTCTGCACCAGGCGGGCGGCGGCGCCGTTGACGCCGATCACGCGCGATCCGCGCGGAGCTTCGATGGCGTAGGTGGTGAAGCGTTGGCCGTTGGTGATGTTCAGCACATCGACCTGCTCGTGCGGAAAGATGCCCGCGGCATCCAGCAGGTCGGCGTCGATCGCGATCGAGCCTTCGTAGTCGAGATCGGCCTGGGTCACCGTAGCGCGGTGCAGCTTGGCCTTCATCAGGGTGACCAGCATGGGGAGTGCGGTCCGGATGTGACGCGGGGCGATCGGCCCCCGCTCGCAGGCTGCTGATATAGGGGCAAGCGCGCGCCTCAGCAATCATGTCTGTTGCGCCGCAGCACGGATGGTGCGGCGCATTCGCCTGTTACGGGACGTTCATTTGACGGCAAACCCTGCCGCCCTATGGTCGAGGGTGGCCGCGCCCGGCCCGCGCTCCGGACCCTGACCTTCTCAATGAAGCAATTCTTCCTGACGATGCTCGGCGTGTTCGCCGGTCTGTTCCTGTTCCTGATCGTGGTGCCCTTCGTCCTCATCACGGTGGCGATCAGTTCGGCGAGCTCGAAGGAGCCGACGCCGTCCCACACCGTGCTGGAACTCGATCTGCGCGAGGGCGTGACCGATCAGACCCCGACCAATCCGTTCGCCATGTTCGGCGGCGGCGGCCTTTCGACGATGCAGATCGTCGACACCCTCGCCCAGGCCGAAGACGACAACCGGGTCAAGGCGCTGCTGATCCGCCTGCCCGAGGCAGGCATCACCCCCGCAGCCGCAGACGAAATCCGCCAGGCTGTCCGGCGCTTCCGCCGCTCCGGTAAGGTCGTGATCGCGCATGCCCAGGGCTTCCAGCCGGTGGGGACCGCCGTCTCCAGCTACATGCTCGGCGCCTCGGCCTCGGAACTGTGGATGCAGAATACGTCCAGCTTCCAGCTGGCGGGCTTCTCCACCGAGTCGATCTTCCTCGGCCGCGCCTTCGAGAAATACGGCGTCAACGCCCAGTTCGAGCAGCGCTACGAATACAAGAACGCCGTCAACGAATTCACCGAGAGCGACTATACGCCTGCCCATCGCGAGGCGATGACGGCGTGGATGACCTCGATCTACACCTCGGCCCTGGCCAATGCTGCCCAGGACCGGCGCGTCACGCCGCAGGCGTTGCGGGCGGCCATTGAATCTGGCCCCTATTCCTCCCCCCAGGCGCTGCAGCGCCGCCTGATCGACAAGATCGGACAGGTCGAGGAAGCCGAGGCTGAGGCCCGGCGCCGCGCCGGGCGCGGGTCCGAGATCATGGAATTCGGCGACTATGCGGCCGCAGCCGGCGAGCGCCAGGGCTCCGGCCGCAACGCCATCGCCATCGTCGGTGGCGAAGGCGCCATCATGACCGGAACGGGCGGCGACGCCGACCCGTTCGGCGGCGGTTCGTCGATCATGTCGGACGACCTCGCCGAGGCCATCTACGACGCCATTGAGGACGACTCGGTCAAGGCCATAGTCTTCCGGGTGTCCTCACCCGGTGGTTCGCCCGACGCGTCCGAGCAAATCCTTGCGGCCGTCCGCGCGGCCAGGGCGGCCGGCAAGCCGGTGGTGATCTCCATGGGCGATTACGCCGCCTCGGGCGGATACTGGATCAGTTCCGAAGCGAACTGGATCGTGGCCCAGCCCTCGACCCTGACCGGCTCGATCGGCGTGTTCGGCGGCAAGCTGGTGCTGGCGGACGCCCTCGGCCGCTTCGGCATCGATATGCGCAACCTGACCGTCGGCGGCGAGTTCGCCGATTCCTTCTCGCCGTCCGAGCCGTTCGACGCCGCCGACCGCAGCGCCTTCGCCGCCTCGATCGACCGCACCTATGAGGAGTTCATCGCCCGCGTCGCCCGCGGCCGGAACCTGCCCGCCGCCCGGGTGCGCGAGATCGCCCGCGGCCGCGTCTGGACCGGCGCCCAGGCCAAATCGATCGGTCTTGTGGACCAGCTGGGCGGGCTGGAGGAGGCCATCGCCAAGGCCCGTCAGCTCGCCCGCATCCCCGCGGACGAGTCGGTGCGGTTCAAGCGGTATCCGGAATCGAAGTCGCCGTTCGCCGCCCTTTCAGAGCTGTTCGGGGTTTCGGGCGAGGCCGCGCGGGTGCTGATCGGCATCGGCGGGGTCATGAACGATCCGCAGGCCGAAGCCGCCGTTCGCCGGCTCCAGACCGAGCGGGCGCGAACCTCGGGCGCCACCGTGCTGGCGGACCAGCCCTACTGAACAGCGACAATCGGACACTCGCCTGTGAAGGGGCCGGTCATTGACCGTTCACCCCGATGGACCGACATTCGGAGTTCGGCGTTGTTCGCAACGCCCCGGAGGTGAATTGATGACCCAGTCCGACCGTCTGATCTTCGGCCCCGGCCCCTCCGGCCGCCGGCCCACCAACGGCCTGGTCGCGTCGATCATGTGGCTCGGCGGTCTGGTCGCCACCCTGGCGGCCATGGCCGTGGGCGCCGTCCTGGCGGTGTTCACCGCTGCGGCTGTGGCCGTCATCGCGGTCTTCGCCGGCGCGCTGGTGTTCCTCGCCGGACTCGCGATGCGCGCGCGCCGGACGATGACCGCCCGCAATCGCCGCGCCGACGACGTGATCGAGGCGCGCAAGGTCGACGGGACCTGGGTCGCCTATGGCTGGGAGCGCCCGGGCCGATAGATGCTGGTCGTCCGGGAGGCGCCGTCGCCGAATTTCGACAAGCGGCGGGGCCCGCCCGACATGCTGGTGCTCCACTACACCGGCATGCCCGACGCCGACGGCGCCGTCGCGCGGCTGCGTGACCCGGACGCAAGGGTTTCCGCCCACTATGTCGTCGACGAGGACGGTTCGATCCTGCGGCTGGTCGCCGAGGAGCACCGGGCATGGCACGCCGGACGCGGGGCGTGGCAGGGCGAGACCGACTGCAACGCCGCCTCGATCGGTATCGAGGTCGTCAATCCGGGCCACGAGTTCGGCTACCGCGACTTTGCCGAGGCGCAGATCGACGCCCTGATCAGCCTGATCAGTGACATCCGCACCCGCTGGACCATTCCGGATGCGCGCATCATCGGCCATTCGGACCTCGCGCCCGAGCGCAAGCAGGACCCCGGTGAGCGCTTCCCGTGGAAGCGGCTGGCCGCGGTCGGCCACGGCCTGTGGTTCGAGCCCGCGGCGGAGCGGATCTCCGCCCTCGGCGCGCCTCTGGGTGTCGGAGACGAGGGGCTGGGCGTCATCGTCCTGCGCGCCGGCCTGCACCGGCTCGGCTATGGCCTCCCGCCCGGCGGCGACTATGACGAGGCGACGAAGCTGACTGTCGAGGCCTTCCAGCGCCACTGGCGGCCGTCGCAGGTGGACGGGATCGCCGACGGCGAAACCCGGGCGACGCTGATGGGCGTGCTGCAACTGGCGACGGCGGAAAGCGTCACCGGCGTCCTTGGCTAGAATTTGACCTGGGACGCCTTCGCGCCCATCTGTCCCGCGTCAGACGGCCGGGCGGTCGCCCTCCTTCGCTGAAGCTTCGCAGGGCCTGCCCTCTGGAGCCCTGGCGAAAGAGGGAGGAAAGTCCGGGCTCCACGGTGAAATGGCGGCGGATAACTTCCGCCCGGGGCGACCCGAGGGATAGCGCCACAGAAAGCAAACCTCCGGCCTCGCGAGGCCGGTAAGGGTGAAAGGGTGGGGTAAGAGCCCACCGCGTGCCTGGCAACAGGGACGGCATGGCAAGCCCCGCCTGGAGCAAGACCGAATAGGGACGTCGCGCGGTTTCGGCCGCAGGGCTCACCGCCCGAGGCGTCCGGGTAGGTCGCGAGAACCGGTCAGCAATGGCCGGTCCAGAGGAATGATCGTCGCCGCCTTTCGGGGCGGAACAGAACCCGGCTTACAGGCCGTCTGACCCTTCTTTTTGTAACGCTCCCACTCGCGAGGCGTCGCTCGCGGCGTGTGCGCCAGCGCCGCACGGGCTCCCTGCCGGTGCGGGGTGCGTTCACCTGTTGCGTCGCAACATTCATCCACAGCCTGTCTATACTTTCGATGTTCTATGTATGTTCCGCCGAGTACAGCGTTCGGACCCGCGGTCGAGGTTAACTTCCGTCAACTAATCCCATTGAGACCCATTTCATCCCATGCTATCCCATAGATCAGAGTTGGGGTTCGGCGGGCGCGGGGATGCGCCCATGACGCAGAGGGGCGGATCGAAGGGTCCGAGTTGGGGCAGGGCGTGTTTCTCTCGACCTATGAGAAACAACTGGATGGCAAGCGCCGCCTGCTGATCCCGCAGGAGTTCCGCACGGCCGACAACGGCGCCGAGCACGGCGTGTTCTGCTTTTTCTCGATCGAGTCCGACTGCCTTGAGGCCGGCGGCGACAAGCTGATGGCCGAATACGTCTCGATGATCGAGGAGCTGCCGTTCGGCGACGACGTGCGCACGGCGCTGGAAGAGACCTTCTACGCCGGCCAGCGCCCGCTGGCCTACGATGGCGGCGGCCGCATCACCCTGCCGGAACACCTGTGCCAGGACGCTGGCCTGGGCGAGGACGTGGTCATCGTCGGTCTCGGCTCGCGCTTCCAGATCTGGGACCGGGCCCGCTGGAACGCCCGTCGCGATGAGCGCCGGGCCCTCGCCCGTCAGGCCGTGCGCGAGCGCGGCGAGGCCGGGCGCAAGGCCCTGCTGGCCGGCCGCCGTCCGGGCGGGGAGGGCGCATGAGTCCCCACGCGCCGGTCCTGCTCGCCGAGGTGCTGGAGGCGCTCGACCCTAAACCCGGCGACGTGATCATCGACGCCACCTTCGGCGCGGGCGGCTACACCCGCGCCATCCTCGTTGCGGGCGCCACGGTCATCGCCCTCGATCGCGATCCGACGGTGCAGCCCCACGCAGACGCCGTCGCCAACGACTTCCCCGGCAAATTCCGCCTGATCCGGACGCCCTTCTCGGGTCTGGCCGAGGCGTTCGCCCAGAGCGGCGAGGTCAAGCTGGACGGGGTGGTGTTCGATATCGGCGTCTCGTCCATGCAACTGGACCAGGCCGAGCGAGGCTTTTCCTTCATGCGCGACGGTCCGCTGGACATGCGCATGTCCGATGAGGGCGAAACCGCCGCCGACATCGTCAACAGCTGGGATCACGGCCCGCTCGCCCACATCTTCAAGCTCTATGGCGACGAGCGTCAGTCGGGCCGCGTCGCCACGGCCATCCTGCGCCGCAGGGCCGAGAAACCCTTCACTCGCACCCTCGAACTGGCCGAGGTGGTCGAGAAGGCGCTGGGCGGCCGCCGCGGCGCGCCGATCCATCCCGCTACCCGGGTGTTCCAGGCGCTGCGCATCGCCGTCAATGACGAGCTCGGCGAACTGCGCGCCGGGCTGGAAGCCGCGGAGGCCACGCTCGCGCCCGGCGGGCGGCTGGCGGTGGTCACCTTCCATTCGCTGGAAGACCGGATCGTCAAGGCGTTCCTGACCGAACGGACCGGCAACGCCCCAGGCGGCTCGCGCCACGCGCCGGTCGCCGTAGACCCGCGCAAGCCCAGCTTCACCCTGCGCTTCAAGGGTGCGCGCGAGGCCGGCGAGGAAGAGCGCGCCGCCAATCCCCGCGCCCGCTCGGCCAGGCTGCGCGCCGCCGTCCGCACCGACGCCCCGGCCTGGGGGAGGGTCGCGGCATGAGCGCGGCCGGAACCCTGAAGCGCGTGTTCGACTGGAAGGTCCGCGGCGTCCGTTGGGTCGAGATCATCGGCCTGATGCTGGTCGCCGCCATGATCTTCTCCGTTTATCTGGCCAAGGCGGCGGCGGCGAGCGAGAGCGCCCGCATCGCCAGCCTCGAGCGGCAGATCACCGAAAACGGCCAGCGAGTCCGTCTGCTGCGCGCCGAAGTGGCCCGGTTGGAGCAGCCCGGCCGGCTGGAAGCCCTGTCGCGCATGGCGGGTCTGGGGCCGGTCGACGTGCACCGCCAGGCCGCCGAGGCCAGCTTGCCGGAACTGGCCCCGGTTCCGGAGCCCGCTCCGGTGGTCATCGTCACCCCCACCGCGCCGACCGCGCCCGCCGCCGACGCCCCCGCGGAGGTCGCCCGATGAGCGTGCACGACGATCCGCACGCCTGGGACCGTCCCGCCCCCGGCCGTCCGGGCGGCGGCGTTTCGCTCCCCTCGTGGCGCTGGCTGACCGAGGCCATGTGGCGGATCGAGCATTCGTTCGGCCGGGCGCGTGCCGACGCCCGGCCCGAAGAGGACACCCGGGTCCGCATCTTCGTCATCCTGTGCCTGTTCTCCGCGGTGTTCGTCTGCCTCGCCCTCGGCGCGGCCAACGCGGCCCTGCTGGCTCCGCGCGGCGGGGTGGGCTCGGTGGTTCATCCGAACGCCGTGGCGCGCGCCGACGTTGTCGACCGCAACGGCGCCCTGCTGGCCACCAACATCGTCCACTACGGCCTCTACATCGATCCGGCCGAGGTCTGGGACCGCCGCGCCGCCGCGATGCAGATCAAGCGGGTGCTGCCACGCGTCTCGATGGCCAAGCTCAACCGGGTTCTGTCCGGCGACCGGCGGCTGATCGTGCTGCCGGGGCTCACCCCTGGCGAGAAGGCTGCGGTGCACGCCCTGGCCCTCGGCGGCGTGACCTTCGAGCCGGAGGACCGCCGCGTCTATCCGCTGGGCGCCTCGGCGACGCATGTGCTGGGTGCGGCGGATACCGGCGGGCAGGGCATCTCGGGCGCGGAGCTGGCCTTCGACCGCGAGATCCGCGAGGCCGGGCTGCGCGGCGAAAACTTCCCCCTGTCGATCGACCTGCGTGTCCAGGGCGTGCTGGAGAACGAGCTGGCCCGCGCCGTCGCCGAGAGCCAGGCCAAGGGGGCGGTCGGCATCATCACCGACGTCCAGACCGGCGAAGTCCTCGGCATGGCCAGCTGGCCGACCACCGACCGGCTCAACCGCGCCACCTCGGCGCACTACGAGATGGGCTCGGTGTTCAAGACCTTCACCGTCGCCGCCGGCCTCGACACCGGCCGGGCCGACATGAACACCCTGTTCGACGCGTCCCAGGCCTTCATGATCGGCAACCGCCGCATCACCGACTTCCACGCCACCAACCAGGTGCTGACGCTGGAGGAGGTCTACCTTCACTCGTCCAACATCGGCACCTCGCGGCTTGCCGTCGAGATGGGGCCGGCGACGATGCGGGACTATTTCACCCGCTTCGGCCTGCTCGACGCCGCGCCGATCGAACTGCACGAGTCGGCTCGTCCCCGCCGTCCGACGAAATGGGACGACTCGACCCTGGCCTCGCTGTCGTTCGGCTACGGCATCATGATCACGCCGCTGCAGATGTCGGCCGCCATGGGCGCCCTGACCAATGGCGGCCGATATATTCCCCTGACGCTGCGCAAGGGCGGCCTGCCCGGCGCCGGGTTCCGTCAGGTGGTCAGCCCCCAGACCTCGCTGACGCTGCTCGACCTGCTGCGCCGCAATGTGGTGCGCGGATCTGGCGGCCGCGCCGAGGCTCCGGGCCTGCGGGTCGGCGGCAAGACCGGATCGGCCAACAAACTGGTCAACGGCCGCTACGATCCGACCCACGCGGTCGGCACCTTCGCCGCCGTCTTCCCCGCTGACGGCCCGGTCAACGCGCGGCGCTATTCGATCCTGATCCTGATCGACGAGCCGGGGACCTATCCGCGCACGGGGGGCTTCGTTGCGGCCCCCGCCGTCGGCCGCATCGCCGACCGCATCGCGCCCTTCCTCGGCGTCCAGCGCCGCGCCGACCAATACCGCACCGCGCTGGGTGAGAAGATTCCCGCCTTCGAGGATGTGGAGGGCGACGGGCGATGAGCGCTGTCCAGCCCGCTGCAATGAAGCTGTCGGACCTGTTGCGTCGCGACGTGCCTGCGGATCCCGTGATCACAGGCGTCACCGCCGACAGCCGCAAGGTCGCGCCCGGCAGCCTGTTCGTAGCCTTGCCCGGCAGCGCCGCCGACGGCCGCGCCTTCATCCCGCAGGCCCTGTCGCAAGGTGCGGCGGCCGTGCTGGCTCCGGCTGACACCCAGGCCGCGGTAGCGCCCGTCCTGGTCACCTCGGGTGACGTGCGGCGCGCCTACGCCATCGCCGCGCGCAGCTTCTACGGCCGCCAGCCGGCCACCTGCGTGGCCATCACCGGAACCAACGGCAAGACCTCGGTGGCGGCCTTCTGCCGGCAGATCTGGGCTTCGCTGGGCCTGTCCGCCGCGAGCATGGGGACGCTCGGGGTTTTGAAACAGACGGGTAACGTTAATCAGGCCTTGACCGGGCCGGGTCTGACCAGCCCCGACGCCGCCGACGCCGCCCGCCTGCTGGCCGAATTGGCCGCCGGGGGCGTGACCCATCTGGCGCTGGAGGCGTCGTCGCACGGAATCGACCAGCGGCGGCTGGACGGGGTGACGTTGAAGGCCGCGGCCTTCACCAACCTGACCCAGGACCACCTCGACTACCACGGCGACATGGAAGCCTACCGCGCCGCCAAGCTGCGCCTGTTCGAGACCCTGCTGCCGCGGGGTCGGACGGCGGTGCTGAACGCCGACTCCGACGCCTATTCCAGCTTCGCCGCCGCCTCGATCATGTCCGGCCTCGGCGTCATGGGGGTGGGCGAGCGCGGTCGGGATCTGACGCTCGTCGGCCGCCGGGCCGTGCCCGAGGGCCAGAGGCTGACGCTGGACGTGCGCGGGACGGTGCACGAGGTGCTGCTGCCGCTCGCCGGCGCCTTCCAGGCTTCGAACGCCCTCGTCGCCGCCGGGCTGTGCATCGCGGCCGGCGAGACGCCGGAGCGGGTGCTGGCGGGGCTGGAGAGCATCACAGGCGCGCAGGGCCGGCTGCAGCGCATTCCGGGACCGGGCCGCGGCGAGGTCTATGTCGACTACGCCCATACGCCGGACGGGCTGGAGACGGTGCTGAAGGCCCTGCGTCCGCACGCGACCGGCCGGCTGATCGTGGTGTTCGGGGCCGGCGGGGACCGCGACCGCGCCAAGCGGCCGATCATGGGCGAGATCGCGGGACGGCTGGCCGACGTGGCCATCGTGACCGACGACAATCCGCGCTCCGAGGACCCGGCCGGCATCCGCCGCGCCGTGCGCGAGGGCTGCCCCGACGCGCAGGAAATCGGCGACCGCCGCGCCGCCATCCGCCACGCCATCGCACAGATGCGCGACGGGGATGTGGTGGTCATCGCCGGAAAAGGGCATGAGCAGGGACAGATCGTCGGAGGTGTGACACACCCCTTCGACGACGCCACCGAAGCCGCCGAAGCCCTGCGTATCCATGCCTGAGACCACTCATCTCTGGACCTCCGCCGAGATCGAGGCCGCCACCGGCGGTCGCCTCTCCGGCGCGCCCTTCGAGGTCGCGGGGATCACCTACAACAGCCGCGAAATCGTGCCCGGCGACCTGTTCCTGGCGCTGAAGGGCGCGCGCGACGGGCACGAGTTCGCCGCCTCGGCCTTCGCCGCCGGCGCCGCCGGCGCTATTGCCGAACATCCGGTGGAGGGCGGCCCCTCGGTGGTCGTCCCCGACACCCTGCGCGCGCTGGAGGCGCTCGGCGTCGCCGCCCGTGAGCGCTGCCCGCGCCGTGGGGCCGTCACGGGCTCGGTCGGCAAGACCAGCGTCACCCAGGCGATCAAGGCCGGTCTCGACCTCGCGGGGCCCGCCCATGCCTCGATCAAGAGCTACAACAATCATATCGGCGTGCCGCTGACCCTGGCGCGGATGCCGCGCTCGACCGCGCGCGCCGTGTTCGAGATCGGCATGAACGCCCCGGGCGAGATCGCGCCCTTGTCGCGGATGGTCCAGCCCCACGCGGCCTGCGTCACCACCGTCGGCCCAGTCCACATCGAGGCCTTCGCCGAAGGCGAGGCTGGCGTGGCGGCCGAAAAGGCCGCCATCTTCGAAGGGTTGGCGCCCGGCGGGGTGGCGGTGCTGAACGGCGACATCGGCTTCGCGACGGTGCTCGACGCCGCCGCCCGAAAGGCCGGGGCGCGGCGGGTCACCTTCGGCGCCGACGCCGGTCACGACGCCCGCCTGCTCGACTTCCTGCCCGGTCCGGACGGGGCGCGGGTCAGGGCCGAGCTGTTCGGCAAGCCGCTGGACTTCAGCCTGCGCCAGTCCGGCTTCCACTGGGGTCTGAACAGCCTGTGTGTGCTGCTGATGCTGGATGCGCTGGACGTGCCGCTCGAGACCGGCCTCGCCGCCCTTGCCGATTTCGAACCGCTGGCGGGCCGGGGCCAGACCAGCGTCGTCCAGGCCCCCGGCGGGGCCTTCACCCTGATCGACGAAAGCTACAACGCCAATCCGCTGTCGATGGCCGCCGGCTTCCGCAGCCTCGGCGCCAGGCCGGTCGGCGCCGGGGCGCGCCGCGTCGTGGTCCTGACCGACATGCTGGAGCTGGGCGACCAGTCCCGCGCCCTGCACGAAGGCCTGGCCCAACCGATCGCCGCCGCCGGCCTCGACCTGGTCCACACCGCCGGGACCGAGATGAAGCGGCTGCACGATGCCTTGCCGCCGGCCCGTCGCGGGCTGTGGCGCGAAACCGCCGCCGAGCTCGCCGACGAGGCGGCCGGACTGGTTGCGCCGGGCGACATCGTCATGGTCAAGGGATCGAACGGCTCGAAGGCGTCGCTGGTCGCGCGAGCCCTCGCCGCGCTCGCAAACCCCTCAAGCAGCGACGCGCCGCGCGCGGAGCGATAGGGAACGCAACATGTTCTATCTTCTCTACCTCCACTACGCCGACATCGCGCAGGACTATCCGCTGCTGAACCTGGTCCAGTACCAGACGGTGCGGGTCGCGCTCGCCATGGCCACGGCCATGATCGTGGCGGTGGCCATGGGCAGTCGCTTCATCGCCTGGATGCGGATCAAGCAGGGCAAGGGCCAGCCGATCCGCGCCGACGGCCCGGTCTCGCACCTGTCCAAGGTCGGCACCCCGACCATGGGCGGGCTGATGATCCTCGCCGGCATCGCGGTGGCCGTCCTGCTGTGGGGCGACCTGACCAATCCCTACATCTGGATCGTCAGCATGGTGACCGCCGCTTTCGGCGTGCTGGGCTTCATCGACGACTACGCCAAGGTGTCGAAACAGACCTCCGCCGGCCTGACCTCGAAGCAGAAGCTGGTCGCCCAGGTGATCGTCTCGGTCATCGCCGGCGTGCTCACGGTCCTGTGGATGACCCAGTCTCCCACCTCGCCCAACCTCGAGACCTCGATCGCCTTCCCCTTCTTCAAGGCCGTGCTGCTGAACGTCGGCTGGTTCTACGTCCTGTTCGCCGCCTTCACCCTCGTCGGCTTCTCCAACGCGGTGAACCTGACGGACGGGCTCGACGGCCTGGCCATCGTGCCGGTGATGATGGCGGCGGCGGCCTTCGGCATCATCAGCTACCTCGTCGGCAACTTCATCTTCTCGGACTATCTCGGCGTCCACCACGTGCCGGGCTCGGGCGAGCTGGCCATCTTCTGCGCCGCCATCATCGGCGGCGGCGTCGGTTTCCTCTGGTACAACGCGCCGCCGGCCAAGATCTTCATGGGCGACACCGGTTCGCTGGCCCTCGGCGGCGCGCTCGGCGCCATCGCCGTGGCCACCAAGCACGAGCTGGTGCTCGGCATCGTCGGCGGCCTGTTCGTGATCGAGGCGCTCAGCGTCATGATCCAGGTCGGCTACTTCAAGGCCACGAAGAAGCGCATCTTCCTGATGGCCCCGATCCACCATCATTTCGAGAAGATGGGCTGGCCGGAATCGACGGTGGTGATCCGCTTCTGGATCGTCTCCGCCATGCTGGCCCTCGCCGGCCTCGCCACCCTGAAGCTGCGATAGCGCCATGATCCCGGTCCCCGGCTTCGAAGGACGGAGGATCGCGGTCTTCGGCCTGGGCAGGTCGGGACTGACAGCCGCGCGCGCTCTCAAGGCCGGCGGCGCCCTGCCGGTGCTGTGGGACGACAGCGTCTCCAGCCGCATGCAGGCGGAGACGGAAGGCTTCGACGTCGAGGACCTGACGGCCGCCGACTGGCCGGGCTTCGCGGCGCTGGTGCTCTCGCCCGGCGCGCCCCTGACCCATCCCAAGCCACACTGGACGGTCGACAAGGCCCGTCAGGCGGGCGTCGAGGTCATCGGCGATATCGAACTTTTCGCCCGCGCCATCGCGGCCCTGCCGGAAGCCGGGCGCCCGAAAATCGTCGCCATCACCGGCACCAACGGCAAGTCGACCACCACCGCCCTGATCGGCTGGGTGCTGAAACAGGCCGGAATGACCGTCCATGTCGGCGGCAACATCGGCATCGGCGTGCTGGCCCTGCCGGCTCCTGCGCCTGGCGCGGTCTATGTGATCGAGGTGTCGAGCTACCAGCTGGACCTGACCACCAGCTTTGCGCCGGACGTGGCCATCCTCACCAACATCAGCCCCGACCACCTCGACCGGCACGGCGGCATGCCGGGTTACGTGGCGGCCAAGATGCGGATTTTCCAGAGTCAGGGCCCCGCCGCGACGGCCCTGGTCGGAATCGACGACACCTTCGGGATCAACATCGCTGAGACACTGACCGACCGTGGTGATCGCCTGACGCTGGTCACCACCGGCAAACATCATCACTGGGACGAGTGGCGAGCCGGCTTCGAGAAGACCGGGGCGGTCACGGCGGTCGACGGCGTCCTCGCCAGCCGGGGCGAATACGTCTGCGACCTGTCAGGGGCCCGCTCGCTGCCCGGCCGGCACAACGCCCAGAACGCCGCCTTCGCCTACGCCGCCGCCCGCGCCCTCGGCGTCTCGGGCGAGGCTGCTGTCGGGGGGCTCCTGACCTTCCCCGGCCTGGCCCATCGGATGGAGCACGTCGCCACCCTCGGCCGTGTCCGCTTCATCAACGACTCCAAGGCCACCAACGCCGACGCCGCACGGCAGGCCCTGTCATCCTATGACCGCAGCTACTGGATCGCCGGCGGCCGCGCCAAGGCGGGCGGCATTGACGATCTCGAGGACCTGTTCCCCCGGGTGGCCGAGGCCTTTCTGATCGGCGAGGCGGCGGGACCGTTCGCGGCCCGGCTAGGCGACGTCCCGCACCGCATCTGCGGCGACATGGCGTCTGCGGTGAAGGCCGCCGCCGGGGCCGCCGCGGCCACCGGCCGCGACGAGGTCGTGCTGCTGTCCCCCGCCGCGGCTTCCTTCGATCAGTATCCCGACTTCGAGGCCCGCGGAGAGGCCTTCCGCGCCGCCGTCCTCGCCCTCGGCGCAACCCCGGCAGGTGGGTCATGACCGAAGCCTACAGCCCCGCCTTTTCGCGCAACGACCAGAGCCCGATCGCCAAATGGTTCTGGACCGTCGACCGCGGCCTGCTGGCGGCGGCCCTGACCCTGATGGCGCTCGGCGTGGCCCTCAGCTTCGCCTCCAGCCCGGCCGCGATCAACGCCGATCAGTCGATCAGCGACCCGTTCCACTACTCGTGGCGGATGTTGGTCTGGGCCTCGATGGGGCTGGGGATCATGCTGACCACCTCGCTGCTGTCGCCACGGGGCGTTCGCCGCATCGCCGTGCTGGCCCTGCTCGGCGCCATCGTCACCATGATGGCCCTGCCGTTCATCGGCGACGAGGTGAAGGGGGCCGCCCGCTGGATCAACCTCGGGCCCTTCAGCCTGCAACCGTCGGAGTTCGCCAAGCCGGGTCTTATCGTCTTTGCGGCCTGGATGTTCGCCGAGGCCCAGAAGGGGCAGGGCGTGCCGGGCGTCAGCATCGCCTTCGGCTTCTGGGCCCTGACCGTCGGCCTGCTGCTGATCCAGCCCGACATCGGCCAGACCCTGCTGGTCACCACCACCTTCATGGCCGTCTTCTTCATGGCCGGGGTGCCGCTGAAATGGGTGGCGGTGATCGCCGCCGCCGGCATGGCCGGGCTGGTGTCGCTGTATTTCGCCTTCGGTCACATGCGCGACCGCCTCAGCCGCTTCCTGTCGCCCGAGAACACCGACACCCACCAGATAGACCGCGCCTCCGAGGCCATCCGCGCCGGCGGTCTGGTCGGGCGCGGGGTGGGCGAGGGGGTCATGAAGCGCCACGTCCCCGACCTGCACACGGACTTCATCTATTCCGTGGGGGCCGAGGAGTTCGGCCTGGTGCTGTCCCTGATCATGATCGGCCTTTACGCCTTCATCGTCGTGCGCGGCATGAAGCGGGCGATGAAGCTCAACGATCCCTATGAACAGACCGCCGCCGCCGGTCTGTTCGTGCTGCTGGGCCTGCAGGCCTGCATCAACATCGCCGTCAATCTCAACCTGATCCCGACCAAGGGCATGACCCTGCCGTTCATCAGCTACGGCGGCTCGTCGATGCTGGCCATGGGCCTCACGATGGGCCTGGCCCTGGCCCTGACCCGCCGCCGTCCCGGCGCCTACGAACCCGGCGCCACCCTGCCGCAGCGGCGGCGGATCTTGCCGTAGGGAGCGCCATGTCCAGAGTCTGCGTCGTCGCCGCCGGGGGCACCGGCGGGCACATGTTCCCGGCCGAGGCCCTTTCGCGCGAGCTGGCCGCGCGGGGCTGGCGCATCGTGCTGGCCACGGATCATCGCGGCGAGCAGTACGCCCACGCCTTCCCGGCCGAGGAGAGGATCGCGCTCGACGCCGCCACCGGGCGCGGGCCGATCGGGCTGGCGAAGGCCGGCCTGACCATCGTCCGCGGGGTGGCCCAGGCCCGCCGCGCGCTCAAGCGGCTGGACGCGGCGGTGGTGGTCGGCTTCGGCGGCTATCCGTCGGCGCCCGCCCTGCTGGCCGCCTTGAGCCAGGGTCGCCCGACGCTGCTGCACGAACAGAACGCGGTGCTCGGCCGCACCAACCGCTGGCTCGCGCCCTACGTCGGGGCCGTGGCCTCGTCCTTCCCCAACCTGCAGAAGGTCCCCCAAGGCGTCGGCGCCCGCGTGACCCTGATCGGAAATCCGGTCCGTCCGGACATCCGCGCCCTCTACGACCGCCCGTTCAGGGCGCCCGGCGCGGGGGAGCCGATCCAGGTGCTGGTCACCGGCGGCAGCCAGGGCGCCCGCATCCTGTCGGAGACGGCGCCCCGTGCGCTCGCCGCCCTGCCCGAGGCGATCCGCGCCCGCCTGAAGGTGCAACAGCAGTCGCGGCCGGAGACGCTGGAGGCGGCGCGCCAGATCTATCTCGACGCCGCCATCGACGCCGAGGTCGCTCCCTTCTTCCGCGACATGGCCCAGCGCCTGTCGGCGGCCCATCTGGTCATCGGCCGCGCCGGCGCCTCGACCTGTTCCGAACTGGCGGTCGCGGGCCTGCCGTCGATCCTGATCCCCCTCAAGATCGCCATGGACGACCATCAGCGCTTCAACGCGGCCGGCCTCGCGGACGCCGGCGGGGCCGAGGTGCTGCTGGAGGACGAAGTCACGGTCGAGCGGCTCACCCACGCCCTCGCCGCCATCCTCGGCGACCCCGCCCGGCTTGAGGCGATGAGCCGCGGCGCCCGCGCCGCGGCCCTGCCCGACGCCACGCGGTCGCTTGCGGACAGGGTCGAAGCCGCAGCCCGCCCCGCCT
>NZ_DASWTO010000209.1:0-10815 GCF_036402095.1 Brevundimonas sp.
CTCTGGGCCCCCTTCAGCGCCGTCAGGGTCTCGGCCTGCCGACCGAAGCCCGTCAGGTCCGTGGCGTTCTTCTGGGTGGAGACCCGCTCCTGCGCGTCCGCAGCGCGGGTCTGTGCCTTCATCAGGTCGAGAAGGGCCGACTGGTAGTTTCCGAAGGTCGCGACGCGGGTCATCAGATCATCCCCAGAAGCGTGTCGTACATGTCCTTGGCCGCCTGGATCAGCCGGGCGGATGCGTTGAAGGCCTGCTGGTAGGTGGTCATCAGGACCAGTTCCTCATCCAGGTTGACCCCCTCATAGGCCGTCTGGCGGGCCGTCGCCTCGGTGGCGAGGGCCGCTGCCGTATCATTGCGGTTCTTCGCGGCCGACGCCTTGCCGCCGATCTCGCCCGAGAGTTCCGAGGCATAGCGGGAGACCGAGATTGTCCCCCCGGAAGAATCGCCGGCGGCGGAGAAACTCGCCGCCCGCTCACCTGCGTCGGCCAGCAGCAGCGCGCCCCTGCCATCGCCCGGGCTCAGCGCCGAGGCGCCGACCGCCGCCGACAGGTTCAGTTGGGCCAGCGCCAGCCTGGCCGGACTCTGGCGGATGTCCGTCCTGAGCGAAAAGCCGTCCGCCCGCGAGGCGCGCACGCCCCCGCCGATGCCGAATAGTTCGGTGACCGAGACGCCCGACGGGACCTGAATGGTCGTGTCCTCGAGCACGCTCATCGTCGGCGCCGGATTGCCGTAGCCGGTGAAGCTGAGCGAACCGTCGGCCGCCAACGCGAACGTGCCGAACCGGCCGACTCCGGTCGCCGGATCGTTCAGAGCCGTGATCAGGTCGCCGACCGTGCCGCCGGCGGGCACCGCCACCTGAATGTCCCGGAGCTTCGACCCGCTCTCGCCCGTGAAGCGGAAGCTGAGGGCCTCCCCTGCCGTGAAGCCGTGCGGGGACGCCGCCATCAGGCCCGTCTCGTAGAAGGCGGGGCGGTCGGTCGAAATCAGGTCGTTGAGCCCGAAAAAATGCGAGAAGCCGCGACCGGCCTTGGTCGAGGGACTGGTCGCGTCGTCGGCCACGGCCACGCCATTCGCGCCGCTTGCCGAGAGGGTCAGCTTGCCGTCGGCGAAGCTCGCCGTCGCGGCGCCGCCCAGCTGGGCGTTCAGCACCGTGAGGAAACTGGCGGGAGTGGCGGGGACGCCGTTCACCGTCATGGTCGCGCCGCTGAAGATGATGTCGGCGCGGGCCTGCACGATTCCGGCGGCGTTCGTGACGGCCACGGTCGTCTGGCCGCTGAAGCCGGCGATCGCGCTCTCGAACGTCTGGCCGACGTTGCGCCCGGTCAGGCTGTTCGGGGCAGGAACCGCGCTGTTGGCGTTGTGAGCCCGGTTCAGCTCGTCGGCGACGTGAGCCACCAGCTCAGCCAGTCGCTCGGCCGTGGCCGGCGCCTCGATGTCGCGCAGCTCGACCAGGCCCTTGATCTCGCCGGACACGACGTTGTCCAGCAGCGAGCGCTTCTGCCCGCCGGGCTCGGTGACCCAGATTTCATTGAAGGCCGTCTCGCTGGTGACCGTACCCGCGCGGATGTAGCTGAGCGTCGCCGCCCCCTCCCCCGCCAGCAAGGTTCCCGCGCCGGTGCGGATCGAAACGCCGCCGACCGGACGGGTGGAGACCCGGATGTCCATCAGTTCGGCCAGTTCGCCGATCAGGGCGGACTGGGCGGTCTCGGCGCCGGAGGCGTCGCCGTTGACCACCGTCGCACGGGCGATCTCAAGGTTCAGGCCCTCAATCTGCTGCAGCAGGTTGTTGGCCTTTTCGATCGCGCTCTGGATGCGGCCGTCCGCATCCTCTCGCACGGCCTGGATCTGTTCGCCGATGCGTCCCGCTTCGTCGAACAGCGCCTGGGTCCGGAACAGGGCGTCCTGGCGGCGTGGTGAGGAGGTCGGGTCCTCGGCGCTGGCCGCGAAGGCCGCGAACACGCCGTCGACCTGCGAGAAGAAGCCGCTGTCGCCGCCCGGATCGCCGAACAGCGACTGGATGCGGTCATACAGTTCGTAGCGGACGCCCTGGCGCGCCGCCTCGGCGCCCGCGTTCAGGCTGGCCGCCTGAAGGAAGCGGTCGGTCGCCAGACGAATGCGCGCCACCTCGACGCCCGCGCCCATGCCCTGGCTGGTCAGGGTGACCTGGTCCGCGATCTTGCGGACGTAGCCGGGCGTGTTGACGTTGGAGACGTTGTCCGAGACCACCCGCAGCTGGGTCTGGGCCGCGGCGAGCCCGGTAGTCGCCGTGTTCATGATGGCGTTCAGCGACATGCGACGGCCTCCAACGCCTCGGCGCCCGGCAAGCCCTGCCAGCCGATGCGCGCTTTTTGCCCGGCGTCGTTTGAGGACGGCCCGGGCAAGTTACTGAATTTCCGCGAGATCGCGTTTCGCGCCTGTGTCATGACCCGAGAGGGGCGCAAACACCGGGCCAGACGCGGGCGGCCAGACGGTCCGACGGAACCGGGGCCGGCGGCGCCGGGCAATAAACGTCGGCACGCGGCAAGTTTCGACTGGTCGATGACGGACCGCTGGATCGCCACCCTCACAATTTATGTTGTACTTTCCGCTGGTTACAGAGGCAATCCGAACTGGCCCACGACTTGCGCCGGGCGTTCCGAATGTCCGGCGCAGCAGGCGCCTCGTCACCCTCGCTCCGGCGACACCCCCTCGGGACCATGTCCGCGCAAGCCGTGCTCTCCATGATGGCGCCCGCCGTTCCGGCGAACCCGCGAGGGTCGTCGGGCGCCGACGCGTCGGGGTTCGAGAACCTGCTCGCCACGGTGCTGTCCGGGGAGAGCGCCGTCCCCGACGTCGACGGCGGCGGGGCGCTGCCGTCCGCTGAAGCCGCCCCGGCGGAGAGCGTCGATGTGTCCGCTGCCGAGGACGTTGCTCCGACGGCTCAGCCGGTCGCCCTGCCCCTTCTCCCGCAGATGGAGCCGAAATCCGGCGCCGCAGACGGCGCCGAACCGCAGGTTCTTCCCGGCGCCGCGGCCGCGAAAGACACCGGCCCCCTCGTCCTGCCGGGCGTGGCGGTCAAGGGATCGGAGCCGCAAGTTCTGCCGGACGCGGCTCCGGGCAAAGGGGCCGAACCTCAGGTTCTGCCCGGGACCTCCACCGCAAAGGGCGCCGGTCCCCAGGTCTTGCCGGGCGCCGCCCCTTCCAAAGAGCCCGGGGCGCAGGGTCTGCCGGACGGCCAAACGACCGACGCCACGCTTCCGGCCGCGCGTGATGGAGACCAGCCCGAGACGGCTCCGTCCGCACCGGCGAAATCCGGCGCAACTCCGGTCCAGCCTGTCCTGCCGCCGCTGCGGCCCTTGGCCGAACGCGTTTCGAAACCGCTCGACGAGTCTGCAAAACCCGCGGAGCCCGGCACGGTCGTCGAGACCAGGACGATCGGCCCGGCCACGACCCCGCAGCCGGCGCCGGCGGCGGCGACCCAGCCGATCAAGTCCGCCGCGACCCAACCCGCCCCGGTCGCGGACTCCGGCCCGGCGCCGGCCGACGCCGCTCCGGCGGGCGATTCCGCTTCCTCCCCGACCGAGGCCGCCGCCCCCGTCCGGGATCACGCGGCGTCGACGCTGTCGCGGGCGGCGATCGACGCCACGGCGCAGATCGCCGCCCAGATTCTGCGCAAGCTGGAAGGCCGCTCGACGCGCTTCGAGATCGCGCTGAGGCCCGACGAACTGGGTCGGGTGGACGTGAAACTGGACATCGATTCCGAAGGGCGCCTGGCCGCCCGGCTGGCCTTCGACAATCCCGCCGCCGCCACGGACCTGCGGGGCCGGGCCGACGAGCTGCGCCGCCAACTCGAGGCCGCGGGCTTCCAGCTGGCGGAGGACGCTTTCGAGTTCACGGAACGCGACAGCGGATCCAGCGCCTTCGACCGGGGGCAGGACGCCCGCCACGGACAGAACCGCGCCTTCGCCACCGCAGCCCGCCTCAACGCCGAAATCGATCTGGCCCAGCCGCCGCAATGGCTGGCGCGCTCTCTCTCGCCCTCGGGCGTGGACATGAAGGTCTGACGATGGTCGACGCCGTCACCACCACCAATAATGCGACGAACCGGATCAACGCCGGCACGACCATGCTGGCCTCGAATTTCGAGACCTTCCTGGCGCTGTTGACCTCACAGCTGAAGAATCAGGACCCCCTCTCGCCGGTCGATTCCAACCAGTTCACCGCCCAGCTCACGCAGATGGCCGGTGTTGAGCAGCAATTGCTGACCAACGAACTGCTCAAGAGCCTGGTCTCCGCCCAGGGCGGTGGCGGTCTCGAGAGCGCGGCCAACTACATCGGCAAGGAGGCGACGGCCGCCTGGTCCGCCACCAAGTTCACTGACGGGGAAGCCTCGTGGAGCTACGAGATCGCCTCCAACGCCGCCTCCGCGAAGCTGGAGGTGGTTGACGGCTCGGGCAACGTCGTCTGGTCGGGCGACGCCCCCAACAAAACCACCGGCGTCCACGAATTCGCCTGGGACGGCGAGGCCACGTCCGGCAACGACGGCCAGGAAGGCCAAGTCTATTCGCTGAGAGTCACGGCCAAGGACGCCGCCGGCGGCGCCATCGACGCCCAGGTCCTGACCCACGGCCGCGTCACCGGAGTCGAGATGTACGACGGCGAGGTCTTCCTGACTGTCGGCAACTCGATCCTGCCTATGTCCAGCCTGATCGCGCTCGAGGAAGCGCGCACCGGCGAAACACCCCCTCCCGCTGACGAAGAGGACGAGAGCCTGCTGGCCTCGATCGCCTCATCGCTCAATCCCCTGAAACTGTTCTCGTAAGGAGCCCCGCGCCATGAGCATCAACAGCGCCCTACTGGCCGGCGTGTCCGGCCTGACCGCCAACTCCGCCGCCCTCGCCGCGATCTCCCAGAACATCGCGAACGTGAACACTGTCGGCTACAAGCGCTCGGCTGCAGAGTTCCAGACCGTGATCAACAGCCAGGTCTCCGGGGCCGGCTATTCCGCCGGGGGCGTGCTCGCCAGCGCCCGCCACTACACCGGCCAGGCCGGCCAGTTGCAGCGGACCACGTCCAACACCGACCTGGGCATCGCCGGCCAGGGCTTCTTCGTGGTCACCGAGAAGGCCGAGAACCTTCAGGTCACCGACGCGCGGCTGTTCACCCGCGCCGGGGCCTTCCGGGTGGACAACCTGGGCTATCTGAAGAACACCGCCGGACTGTATCTGCAGGGCTGGCCCGTCGACGCCGACGGCAACATCAACGCCGACCCCTCGGACCTGAGCCGTCTGCGCACGATCAACGTCGGGTCCGTCGGCGGCACGGCCGAACCGACCACGCGGGTTCAGCTCAACGCCAACATCAAGTCGAGCCAGGACGTTTCCGCCGAGGCTACCGACGCGGCCGCCGTGCCGCCCGGGGCCAACGCCTATGACCCGGTGACCAATTCGATGGCCATGTGGGATCCGGAAACCGGCGACGGCGTGAAGCCGGACTTCGAGCTGACCATCCCCGTGTCGGATTCCAAGGGCGGCCAGCGCACCATCGCCCTGTCGTTCCTCAAGAGCACCGTGCCCAACCAGTGGTACGCAGAAATCCGGGCGATCCCGGAATCGGACGTCGTCACCGGGGCCGGCCTGACCAATGGTCAGCTGAAGACCGGTCTGGTGGCCTTCACCCAGGACGGGCGGCTGGATGTCGCGGCCATGGAAGCCCTCGGCGCCGCCGCCCTCTTCGACGACCCCGCCGCCGCCACGCTGACCTTCGGCGCTTCCGACAGCGCGGCCCCCGGCGCGGGCGAGTTCAACTGGGCCGCCGGCCTCGGCATCGACGACCAGGTGCTGGCCTTCGACCTCAGCGCTTCGGCGGGCGGCCTGACCCAGTACGACAGCGCCTCCGTCGTCCAGGCCGTGCTGACCAACGGCACCGCCTTCGGAAACCTGTCTGAGGTCAAGATCGACGACACCGGCTTCGTCACCGCCATCTTCGACAACGGGGTCACCCGCCGCATCGCCCAGATCGCTCTCGCCACCTTCCCGAGCCCGGACGCCTTGCTGGAATCCACCGGCAACGCCTTCCGGGTCAGCCAGGGATCGGGCACCTACAATCTGAAGGCGGCGGGCACGGGCGGGGCCGGCACCATCGGCTCCTCCCAGCTGGAGGCGTCCACGGTCGATCTGTCGGCGGAGTTCACCGGCCTGATCACGACACAGCGCGCCTACTCCGCATCGTCGAAAATCATCACCACCGCCGACGAAATGCTCGCAGAACTGATCAGCATCAAACGCTGATCTCTGAGTAACGGGTCGTAAACCTCAATGAAATCTTTGTTGAATATTGAGTGGGGCGACGGAGGGCATTTTAGCCTTTCCTTCACCACGACGCTTAAACGGCCCTTAGCCGCCGACCGCTACGGTTCGAACCTTAGTGATGGTGGTCAATGAGGCATAAGCCCATGTTGCAAGAGCGACGCCTTAACAATCAAGGCGAACAGTACGTGGTCGGCCCGACGGGCACGCCCCTGACCCTGCACGATCTTCCGCCGGCCAATACGGACCGCTGGGTGATCCGCCGCAAGGCCGAGGTCGTCGCGGCCGTCCGGGGCGGGCTGATCAGCCTCGACGACGCGCTGGCGCGCTACCGTCTGACCGCCGAGGAATTTCTCGCCTGGCAGAAGGCGATCGACAAGTGGGGCATGCAGGGCCTGCGCACGACCCGCATCCAGCACTACGGCCGCGGCAGCTAGGACTCCTCCCCGAACGCACGACGGCCGCTCCCGGCGACGGGGGCGGCCGTTGTCGTTTCCGGCGCGGATTTTCCGGTGGCCTCGAAATCGCGCGCCTTTCGCACTAGATAGCGCGCCATGACGCTCGCAGACGACATCTGCCCGGTTCCCACCATCGCCCCAATGTCCGGCAAGGCCGACATGGATGCGGCGATCGAGGCCGCGCGCGCGGCGGTCGGCCTGCCTGTCGGTACACGTGTCGTGGCGGCCATGTCGGGCGGCGTCGACTCCACGGTGGTGGCGGCCCTGCTCCACAAGGCGGGCTACGACGTGGTCGGCGTGACGCTGCAGCTCTACGACCACGGCGCGGCGCTGAAGAAGAAGGGCGCCTGCTGCGCCGGACAGGACATCCACGACGCGCGGTTGGCGGCGGAAATGCTCGGCATCCCGCACTATGTCCTCGATTACGAGAGCCGGTTCCGGGACGCCGTCATCGACCAGTTCGCGGACAGCTATCTGGCCGGCCAGACGCCGGTGCCCTGCATCCGCTGCAACCAGACGGTCAAGTTCCGCGACCTGCTGGACGTCGCCCGTGATCTGGGGGCCGAGGCGATGGCGACCGGCCACTATGTCCGCCGCGCCGTCGTCGGCGGCCGCCCGCAGATGCGCAAGGCGGTCGACCACTCACGCGACCAGTCCTACTTCCTGTTCGCGACGACGGCGCAGCAGCTCGACTATCTGCGCTTCCCGCTGGCCGATCTCGAGAAGCCGCAGGTGCGCGGCGTGGCGGCGGAACTCGGCCTGCGCATCGCCGCCAAGCCGGACAGCCAGGACATCTGTTTCGTTCCCAACGGCGACTATCGCACCTTGATCGACAAGCTGCGCCCGCAGGGCCGCGAGGCCGGCGACATCGTGCACATGGACGGCCGCGTGCTGGGCTCGCACTCGGGCATCACCGACTACACCATCGGGCAGCGGCGCGGACTGAACGTGGCCGTGGGCGAGCCGCTGTTCGTGACGAAGCTGGATCCGGCGAAGCGTCACGTCATCGTCGGCCCCCGCGAAGCCCTGCTGACGGCGGCACTGACGCTGGACGAAACCAATTGGCTTGGAAACGAGCCGTCGATCGAAGCCGCGGCCGCGACCGGCGCGCCGGTGCTGGCGCGCGTCCGCTCGACCCGGCCGCCCTCGCCGGCACGCCTGTCGCTGGTCGACGGCGCGGTGTCGGTCACCTTCGAAACGGGGGAGGAGGGCGTGGCTCCCGGCCAGGCCTGCGCCCTCTATGATCCGTCCGATCCCGATCGGCTGCTGGGCGGCGGCTTCATCAAGACGACGACGGCCGTTGTCTGACACGCCGGCCGATCTGCTGGCGCTCGCGTCACGCTCGGGCCTGCCCCCTGAGTTTCTGTATCTGCGCGACGGCTTTCCCCGCGAGCGGTGGAGCATGGGCGGGCTGCACCCGACGGCGCGGCGCTGGCTGCACATGCACAGCGGTTTTCGCGCCCATCAGGCGGAGATGGCGGCCATGATCGCCGCCTGGCATGGGGATCAGATCGATGTCCGGACGCTGCACGGGATGCTGATCCCTACCCTTCAACAGTTCCTGCAGCATCTCGACGGCCACCACCGGATCGAGAGCGGTCACTATTTTCCCGCCCTGCAGCTACTGGAGCCGCGCATCACGGCGGGGATAGAGCTGCTGGATCGGGATCACGAGGCCATCCATCAGCACATCGAGGCGATGGTGGCGACCGGACGCGCCCTGCACGGGGCGGTGACCGGCGGCGCGGCGGACTCCGGCGACCGGGTCGAGCGACTGGCCGACGTTCTGGATCGCGCCGGTCCCCAGTTGGCCCGGCATCTCGACGACGAGGAGGACATAGTCATCCCCCTGATCGCGCTTCGCGGCGACCCGCTGGACTGAAGACGGACGACGGCCGAGGTTAAATCCGCGACAGGTCGCATCTGAAACGGCGACCGCCCCCCTCTGACGATCACCAACCATCGTTCAACAGGGGCTCCCCGATGAAATCCAACACCGCCTGCATGGCGTCCATCCTGACGCTCGTCATGGCCGCGCCGCTCGCCGCTGTTCCGGCGCGGGCCGAGCCGGCCACGGTCATTGCGCAGACGCCCCAGGCCCCCCGCACCTACAGCGCCGCCGAATTCTTCCAGACCCGCAGCTACGGCATGTCCAGCCCCGCCGGGCTCGGCTTCTCCGCCGACGGACGCTCGGTGCTGATCTCCAGCGACCAGACCGGCGTGTTCAACGCCTATGCCCTGCCCGTCGACGGCGGCGATCCGGCTGCGCTGAGCGCCTCGACAACGGTGGCGACCCGCGGGGTCAGCTATTTCCCGAACGACAACCGCGTGTTGCTGACCGCCGACAGCGGCGGCGGCGGAAGCGAACTGAGCCACGTCTATGTCCGCGAACTGGACGGAACGATCCGCGACCTGACCCCCGGCGAAAACGTCAAGGCCGACGTGCTGGGCTGGAACGGCGCCCGGGATACCTTCTGGGTCACGTCGAACGCCCGCGATCCGGAGGTCTTCGACCTCTACGCCTATGACGCCAATACCTATGAGAGCCGGATGGTGTTCGAGAACCCCGGCGTCCTGATCGCCGACGTCTCGCCGGACGGGCGCTGGCTGGCCATCGACAAGCCGGTCACCAGCGCGGACAGCGATGTCTATCTGGTCGACCTGCAAGGCGACCGCGAGCCCCGGCTGGTCACCGCCCACGAGGGCGATGTGGCCCATGCGACCTACGCCTTCACGCCCGACAGCCGGCAGTTGGTGTACGGCACCAACGCCCATGGCGAGTTCTGGCAAGCCTGGACCCACGATCTGGCCACGGGAGCCAAGGCTCCTCTGATCCAGGCGGACTGGGACGTGGAGTTCGTCAGCTTCTCGCCCTCGGGCCGGTATCGCGTCTCGGCCCTGAACGCCGACGCCTCGACCGAGCTGACCCTGCTCGACACCGCCACAGGGCAGCCGGTGCGCCTGAGCGGCATGCCGGCCGGCAGCATCGGCCAGGTGCGCTACAACGCCGACGAGACGCGCATCGCCTTCACCGTCTCGTCCGACACCTCGCCCAACGACATCTGGACGGCCGACCTCGCCACCGGTCAGGCGCGTCGACTGCTGACCGCGCTCAGCCCGGCCATCGACGAGGCCGATCTGGTCGAGTCCACCATCGTTCGCTACGCCGCGTCGGACGGCGTGATCATCCCCGGGGTGCTCTACCGGCCCAAGGGCGCCTCGGCGGCGCATCCGGTCCCGGCGATCGTCCTGACCCACGGCGGGCCGGGCGGGCAGAGCACGCGCGGCTACTCGGCCCAGATCCAGCATCTGGTGAACCACGGCTATGCGGTGCTGGCGGCCAACAACCGGGGCTCGTCCGGCTACGGCAAGACCTTCTTCCACATGGATGACAGGGCGCACGGCCAGGCCGACCTGCAGGACATCGTCGACGCGGGTCGGTGGCTGCGCCAGCAGGACTGGGTCGCCGACGACCAGGTGGCGGTGATGGGCGGATCGTACGGCGGCTTCCTGACCGCCGCAGCGATGGCCTTCCACCCGGATGCGTTCGACGCCGGGATCAACATCTACGGCGTCACCAACTGGGTGCGGACGCTGGAATCCATCCCCGCCTGGTGGGGCGCCCAGCGCGACGCCCTGTTCGACGAGATGGGCGATCCGGCGACCGACGGCGAGCGTCACCGTCGCATCTCGCCCCTGTTCCACGCCTCGAGCATCCGCCGGCCGATGCTGGTGGTGCAGGGGGCCAACGATCCGCGGGTGCTGCCCGTCGAAAGCGAGGAACTCGTCGCGGCGGTCCGGGCCAACAATGTGCCGGTCGAATACGTCCTGTTCCCCGACGAGGGGCACGGCTTCCAGCGGCGCGACAACCGCATCACCGCGCAAGAGGCGTATCTGACCTTCCTGAACCGCTACGTCAGGAAGTAGGTCCGCGCGTCGGCATCAGCTTGCGACGCTGGCGGACGAGGGCGATGGGGCGGCCGTCGGGGGCGTGGGCCACGCCGTCCTCGACCGCCCAGCCTCCGCCGACGTCGCGGCTTGTGAAGTGGAAGTAGGCCCAGCCGTCGGGCGAGGT
>NZ_DASWTO010000210.1:0-2046 GCF_036402095.1 Brevundimonas sp.
GGGGGCGGATTCGAACCACCGACACGCGGATTTTCAATCCGCTGCTCTACCAACTGAGCTACCCAGGCGAGGCGTCCATTCGCGAGAGCGGCGTCTATAGGCGAGCCGTTTTCAGGTGTCCAGCGGTCTTGTCAGCCTTCGCCGTCGTCATCGGGCAGGGTCTCGTCGGCGGGCCCGGGCAGGACGTAGGAGCCGGCGAACCAGCGCTGCAGATCGACGTCGGCGCAGCGCTTGGAGCAGAAGGGCTTGTATTTCGGATCGGCCGGCGCGCGCCGGCAGGTCGGACAGGTCGCCATCGCTACATCAGCCTTCGTCGATATCCACGCCGCCCGAACGCGCCGAATCGGCCTTCACGCGCGCCCGGGGGCCCAGTCGCGCCGCGAGCGGCTCCGCCAGGGGGGCGACCGCGGGCGCGCAGCGCAGGGTCAGATAGGGCGCCGCCGTATTCTCCGCCAGCGCCAGCCGCAGCCTCCGCACCCCGTCGATGGCGCGGGTCCCCGGCGCGCCGTCCAGCCGTTCGTCGACCGGCGTGGTCCGCCACGGCAGGGACAGCATCAGCACGCCGAAGCGGTTGACCGGACCGAAGGCGATCTCCCGCCCGCTCCCGAACGCCGCCTTCGCGGCCGCCAGCGTCGCGGCGCCGTCATGCCCGCTCCCGACCAGATCGACGGCGACCAGCCCGCCCCAGCCCTTGAGCCGGATCATCCGCGCGGCCTGCATCAGCCCGTCGCGGTTGGCGCGGGCCTTGTCGCGCCGCCCGTCCCGTCCCGGCGCGGCGGCGTGATCGATGTCGACCGCCACCAGCGCCCGCGTCCGCTCGACGGCCAGACGCACGCCCAGGTGGGCGAACAGCCCGCCCGGGGCCAGCGCCTCCTCCTCCGCCTCGAGGGCCGCGCGGATCGCCGCCGCCCCGGTCCGCGCCTCGACGCCCGGGGCCAGTTGCGCCAGGGTCTCGGCCACGGACGGCCCCGGGCGGAGCAGCCCCGGCGCGCCCTCCCCCGCCCCGGTCAGGCGCAGCGTCGGGCCCTTGTGCTCGCGCGGCTCGGCCACGACCTCGACTTCGAGTTTCTGGCCGGGCGAGACGCGGTCGCTCTTGCGCAGCGGCAGGAAGCCGAACGGCTCCCGCGCGCCCAGATCGACGAAGGCGCCCCTCAATCCCGGATCGACGGCGATCACCCGGCCGACCGACTCCGCGCCGAGCCGGTGCTGCGGCGGATCGCTCTCTCTTTGTATAAGGAATCGCTCGAAGCGGCCGTCCCGGACGACCACGCCCCGGACCTCGCCGGGGCCATCGTCCAGAAAGACCTCGACCCCGCTCACTCCGCCCGCCAGCCGGCCCCGGCCAGCAGATTCACGGTCTCATGCAGCGGCAGGCCGACGATGGCGGTATAGCTGCCGACAATGCGGGTCACGAAGGCGGCCGCCCGGCCCTGGACGCCGTAGCCGCCGGCCTTGCCGCGCCATTCGCCCGAGGCGACATAGGCGGCGATCTCGGCGTCCGACAGCGGCTTGACGCTGACCCGCGCCTCGACCACGCGATGCCGGACCACCCCGCCCGCGGCCACCGCCACCCCGGTGAAGACCCGATGGTTGCGGCCCGACAGCAGTTTCAGGAAACGAACGGCCTCGGCCTCGTCGGCGGCCTTCTCCAGCAGCCGGCGGCCCACGGCGACCACGGTGTCCGCGGCCAGCACCACGGCCTCCGGCGCACGCCCGGCCGCCACCGCCGCCTTGCTCCGCGCCAGGCGGGCGGCGAGGCGCGGCGGCGTCTCATCCTTCAGCGGGGTCTCGTCGATGTCGGCGGGTTCGATGCGGTCCGGCGTGACGCCGACCAGCGCCAGCAGCTCCACGCGGCGGGGGCTGGCCGACGCCAGCACCAGTTCCGGACGGGCGGTCACGCCCGGTCCTTACTTGAAGCGGTAGGTGATGCGGCCCTTGGTCAGGTCGTAGGGCGTCATCTCGACCAGGACCTTGTCGCCGGCCAGCACGCGGATGCGGTTCTTGCGCATCTTGCCCGCGGTGTGGGCGATGATCTCGTGGTCGTTC
>NZ_DASWTO010000211.1:0-7820 GCF_036402095.1 Brevundimonas sp.
ACCCCCGTCGGGCTTATTCTTTTTGCGTTTCGCTGAGGCTTCAACATGTACGCGGTGATCAAGACCGGCGGCAAGCAGTACCGGGTTCAGCCGGGCGACGTCATCGTGGTCGAGAAGCTCGACGGCGAGGCCGGCTCCAACGTGTCGTTCGGCGACGTGCTGATGCTGGGCGGCGACAAGGGCGTGACCTTGGGCGCCCCGACGATCGCCGGCGCCACCGTCGCGGCGACGCTGGTCGAAACCCGCAAGGGCGAGAAGATCAAGATCTTCAAGAAGATCCGTCGTCAGGGCTATCGCCGCACCAACGGCCACCGCCAGATGGAATCGGTCCTGCGCATCACCGGCATCGAAGGCGCCGGCGAGAAGGCCAAGTGGGACGGCGAAACCTCGCTGATGACCAAGGCCGAGATGAACGCCCGCGCCCGCGGCCTGGCCCCGCGCGTGGAAGAGACCGAAGCCAAGCCGGCGAAGAAGGCCGCGGCTCCGAAGGCCGCCAAGGCGGAAGCCGCTCCGGCGACCGAAGCCGCCGCTGAAAAGCCCGCCGCCAAGAAGGCTCCGGCCAAGAAGGCCGCGCCCAAGGCGAAGCCCGCCTCCACCGACGAAGCGTAAGAACGAAGAAGCAGGAGCAAACCCATGGCTCACAAGAAATCCGGTGGTTCGTCGCGCAACGGTCGCGACTCTCACTCCAAGCGCCTCGGCGTGAAGAAGTTCGGCGGCGAGAACGTTCTGGCCGGCAACATCCTCGTGCGTCAGCGCGGCACCACCTTCCACCCGGGTGACAACGTCGGCCTCGGCCGCGACCACACCCTGTTCGCCACCGCCACCGGCTCGGTCAAATTCACCACCAAGCGTGGCGGCCGTTGTTACGTGTCGATTCTTCCGGCCACCGAACAGGCCATGGCCGCCGAGTAGCGCGAACGGAACACTTCCCGGATCGCGCAAGGCTCAAGAGCCGCGATCCGGACCAAGGGAATTATTTCCGCGGGGAGTCTGGATCACCAGGCTCCCCGTTTTCGTTCCCCGCCTCGAAGCCGCCCGAGCCCTCCAAGGAGGCGGCGTACCGGATGAGGCGCTACCATGTGCGTGATCGAACCCTCTCCCGTCGTCGAGACGCGGCGCCTGGCCCTGCGCGCGCCGGGTCCGCAGGACATCAGCCGCCTGGCCTCGCTCGCCAATGACCCGGACATCGCCCGGATGACCCTGCGCATGCCCCATCCCTATTCGGTGGACGATGCGGAAGCCTTCGTGCTGGGCGTGGCGGGACAGGATCCCGCCCGGGCCGCCACCTTCCTGATCGAGCACGAAGATCACGGCCCCGTCGGCGTCATCGGTCTGTTCGAGGACAGCGATCCGGCGCCCGAGGTGGGCTACTGGATCGGCCGCCCCTTCTGGGGCCGCGGCTATGCGACCGAGGCCCTGCAGGGCGCGCTGGCCTGGGCGTCGAAGCGCTGGCGGCGGCGGGCGCTGGTCGCCGGCCATTTCACCGACAATCCCGCCTCCGGCCGCGTGCTGGAGAAGGCGGGCTTCCTCTACACGGGCGAGGTTCGGCGCGGCTTCAGCAAGGCCCGCTCGGGCGAGGCCAGCACGCGCCGGATGGTGTGGCTGGCCTAGCCGAACAGCGTCGGTCCGAAGACGGCGGCCAGGGCCACCGCCCCGCCCGCCACGGCCACCGCCGCCCCGGCGATGAAGGCCGCCCAGGTCCGCGCCGCGCGCTGGCGGCGCAGGCCGCTGGTCTTGACCGACCTCAGCATGACGCCGGGCTTCGGCCCGAAGACTTCCGAGCCGGAAATATTGTGCTGGGACATGAACGCGCTCCCTGATCCACCGCCCCTTGCGGGTCGGGAGCAGCGAAGCGGTGCGGACAAGGCGAAACAATGGCGAACGTCGCTCACCCACCGTTCCGTGATCGGATGAACCGCGTTCGCGGTCAGCCGCAGTAGATCAGGCGGCCGCTGTACGCCCGGTAGTAGCCGCTGCCGGGATCGTACGAACGATAGGTGGCGCGGCACCAGTCGATGCGGCCGGGATCACGGCGACCGCCGTGGTCCTGACGACCATATCCCCCGCCATGGACGACGTCCGGCCGACCATACGCGCCGTGATACACGGCGCCCTGCCCGTAGCCGTAGCCTTGACCGTAGGAGTAGCCGTGGCCGTAGCCCCGGCGGCGGGTGGAATACCGGCCGTCATGGCCGTAGCCGTAGGCGCGCCCGTAATGACCGTGGTTGCCGCCGTAACCGGCGAGGGCCCGGTAGTCGCGCCGCGCCTGCGGACTGACGCGGCGGCGCTGGTCGCGCCAGCGGGCGCCGCAGTCGGTGCGATTGGCGTCCCAGAAGGCGTCGCATCGATAGTCGCCCGGCCGGTCGAGCTGGCTACGCCAGTCGAAGGCCGACGGGGCCCAGTTCGAGCCGCTCCGCTGATGTCCGTGCCCGCTGTTGTAGCCCCACGACTGGGCGGCCGCGGGCACGGCCGCGAGGGCGAAGCCGGCGGCGACGATCAGCGGAAACAGAAGCGGGCGACGCATGGTTAATCCTCCAGAGCGGCCCGGTACGCGGCCTGAAAAGACGGACTGACGAACGCTTACAGGGTGACGGAAACGCGGCCGCCGCGGGTGTCGACATGCCGCATCAGCACCACCCGGTCGCCGCCGTCGGCGCTGACCGGCGCGATGATGAACCAGCCCCCGTCGGGCAGGCCGGTGAAGCTGAACCGGCCGTTCTGGCAGGTCGTCGACCGCACGTAGGAGCGATAGTCGGCATTGGGGTCCGGCACCGTGCGGGCGCGCACGATGGCCTCGGGCACCGCCGCCCGGTCGGTGGAGCCGTACAGGGTGCGGAAACGGGCGCGGGTGTAGGGCGTGTCCGGCGTGAGGGCCACCGAGCCGGTGCAGGCGTAGACCTGGCCCTCGCGGCGGTAGTCCACCCGCCCGTCGATCGATGCGGCGCCCGACCGGGTCGACCATGCGAAATCATCCGCCCGGAACCCGCCGTTGGCCGGCGGCGGGCCGAAGCCGCCGCCCATCGGCACGGTTTCGCAGGCCGCGAGCAGGCCGCCCAGCGCGAGGGCGGCGATCAGGGGAAGAAGGGGCTTGCGGGGGGTCATCTGGGCGGCCATGGGCTTTCTCCGTCACGGCTGCGGATCGAACGTGCGGATCAGACGCTCAACGCCGCGGCAAGGTCAAGGTTGCGAGCCTCCGGAGGGTGGTCCAAAAGCGCGCGGCAACCCGGCGCAGACCGGGTATAGGGGAGCCCCATGACAGTCACGTTTGACCACATTCTGGCGGCCCGGGACCGGATCGCGGGCCAGGTCGACCGGACGCCGGTGCGCTATTCGCGCAAGCTGTCGCAGCTGACCGGCGCCGAGGTGTGGATCAAGTTCGACAACCTGCATTTCACCGGCAGCTTCAAGGAGCGCGGCGCGCTGAACCGTCTGCTGCAGCTGTCGCCCGACGAGCGGCGGCGCGGCGTCGTCGCCGCTTCGGCCGGCAATCACGCCCAGGCGCTGGCCTACCACGGCGGCCGGCTGGGCATCCCGGTGACGATCGTCATGCCGGAGGGCACGCCCTTCGTGAAGGCCGACGGGACGCGCGCCCACGGGGCCACGGTGGTCATCAAGGGTCTGGATTTCTCGGGTTCGACCGAAGAAGCCCACCGGCTGCGGGACGAGGAGGGCTTCGTCTTCGTCTCCGCCTTCGACGACGAAGGCATCGTCGCCGGCCAGGGCGTCTGCGGCCTCGAATTCCTGGAGGACGCCCCGGACCTGGACGTCCTGATCATCCCGATCGGCGGCGGCGGCCTGATCGCCGGCTCGGCCATCGCGGCCAAGGCCCTGAAGCCGTCGATCCGCATCTTCGGGGTCGAGGCGGCCATGTATCCGTCGTTCTCGGCCCGGCGGCGGGGCGAGACGCCGAAATGCGGCGGCCAGACCATCGCCGAGGGCATCGCCATCAAGGCGGTCGGCGACATCCCGTTCGCGCTCGCCGATCCGCTGATCGAGGAGGTGCTGGTCGTCGAGGAGGCCGATTTCGAGAAGGGGGTGGCCTTCCTCGCCACGCTGGAGAAGACGGTGGCCGAAGGGGCGGGCGCCGGCGGGCTGGCGGCCATGCTGGCCCATCCCGAGAAGTTCCGCGGCCTGAAGGTCGGCATCGAGCTGACCGGCGGCAACATCGATTCGCGCATGCTGGCGGTGGTGCTGAACCGCGAGCTGGTGCGCGAGAAGCGACTGGTGGTCTACCGCATCCTCGGCGACGACCGTCCCGGCATGCTGTCGAAGATGAGCGCGGTGATCGGCGGCCTCGGCGGCAACATCATCGACGTGGTGCACAACCGGCTGGCGCTGGACGTTCCCGCCAAGGGCGCGGAGTTCGACATCATGGTCGAGACGCGCGGCGAGACGCATGCGGACGAGATCAGACACGGACTGGAAGAGGCAGGCTATGCGCTACGGATGGGCTAGGACGGCGGCCGTGCTGGCCATGGCGGCGGCCCTTGCGGCGTGCGGGCGCGACGCGCCGCCGACCGGCGACCAGGAGGCCGCGGCCAACCTGCGCGCGGCCGAATTCTTCATGGCCTCGAACGCCCGCGCCGACGGCGTGCAGACCCTGCCGTCGGGGGTCCAGTACAAGGTGACCCAGGCCGGCCCGCCCGGGGGCGAGAGCCCCGACGGCAACGATCTCGTGCGGGTCGACTACGAAGGCGCCCTGACCGACGGCACGGTGTTCGACAGCTCGTTCGAACGCGGCCAGCCCGCCGTCTTCACCGTCGAGGAAGGCATATCCGGCTCGATCATCCCGGGCATGCGCGAGGCGCTCCAGCATATGAGCGTCGGCGACGAGTGGCTGGTCTACATCCCGCCGGCGCTGGGCTACGGCGATCAGGCGTCGGGGCCGATTCCGGCCAACAGCGTGCTGATCTTCCGCCTCAAGCTGCTCGACATCGCGCGCGCGCCCGGCGGGACGACGGCGGTCGCCACCGCCAACGGCTGACGCCGGGACCTAGTCGACTGCGGGCGGCGCCGGCATCAGGTCGCCGAACGGGGCGGCGTCCTCGAGGGCGCGGCGGAAAGACGGCCGCGCCATCAGCCGCCCGTGCCACGCCTTCAGCCGCGGCCGGTCGCCGAACGGAACCAGCCGCCGGGCGTAGGTCAGGATGGGCGCCGCGCCGCAGTCGGCGAGGGTGAAGGTCTCGCCAGCGCCCCAGGTCCGGCCGTCGCCGAGGCGGCGTTCCAGCAGATCCCAGGCGGTGGCGATCTCGCCCGCGTCCAGCGCCATGACCGCCTCGGGCGGCGGCGGCCCGGCCCGGCCGAGGCGGTGGAAGATGATCCGGTTCATCGGCCCGCCGACGTAGGTGTCGATGATACGGTCGACCCAGCGGGCTTCCAGCGCCGTTTCCGGATCGTCCGGGATCAGCCGTCCGCCACCGGCCGCCCGGTCCAGATATTCGATGACGATGCTGGATTCGTGGACGGTGCGGTCCGCCGCGGTGTCGACCAGAACCGGCATCTTGGCGAAGGGCGACAGGGCGCGGAAGGCGGCCATGACGGACCCGTCGGCGAAGTCGACCAGCTTCGCCTCGAAGGGCAGGCCCAGTTCGTAGAGGGCGACAAGGCCCTTCTGACCATAGGCCGAATAGGGATGGGACCACAGGACAAGGGACATCAGGCGCTCCGGGTGGTGGCGTTCGCCGTCGTTCCGGAACGGCCGATACGCAGGTGGGTGGCGCGTTCGCCGGCGGTGCTCCCGAGCACCTCATAGCCGAGGGCGGGCAGGTCGAGACCCTCCCAGAAGGGCTCTCCCCGGCCCAGCAGGACAGGCGAGAGCGCGACGTGCATCTCGTCGATCTGGCCGGCCTTCAGATACTGGCGGATCGTCTCCGCCCCGCCGCCGATGCGGATGTCGCCGTCGCCGGCCGCGTCGCGCGCCCGCTCCAGCGCCGCCGCCGGGCCGTCGGTGACGAAGTGGAAGACCGTGCCGCCCTTCATTTCGAACGAGGCGCGCGGATGATGCGTCAGGACGAAGACGGGGCAGCGATAGGGCGGCTCCTCGCCCCACCACCCCTTCCAGCCGTCATCGGGCCAGGGCCCGCGGGAATGGGCGAACATGTTGCGGCCCAGAATCCAGGCGCCGATACCCTCCATTCCCCGCTTGGCGAAGCCTTCGTCGACGCCGGTCTGTCCGTGACCCTTCCCGTACATCTTCTGAAAGGTGTCGGTCGGGAAGAACCATTCGTGCAGGTTCTCGCCGCCGACGCCCAGCGGGTTCTGCAGGCTCTGGTCCGGGCCGGCGCCGAAGCCGTCGACCGAAACGGCGTATGAGGAAACGCGAACCTTGCCGGTCATTGGCGGGCCTCCAGCTCGCGGGCGAGATTGTCCAGCATCTCGGCGCAGCCCTCCTCGCGCAGCGGGATGTGGGCTGCGCCGTCGTCGCCGAAATAGGCCCCCTGCTCGGTGTAGATCAGGCGCGTGCCGGCCGCGTCAGGAGCCAGTTCGATGGTCGCCAGCGACGCCGAGTCCCGGCGCCTGCCGTCGCCGAGCTCGCGGCCCATGACGTAGGTCAGGATGATCCGCGCATTCTCGACGATGTCCAGAAACAGGGTGTCGTTGAAGCCGACGACGCTGTCCTCGCCGCCGAACCGGTAGCGGCCTCCGCCCCGGCCGCCGACGCGGAAGTCGTGCGCCCAGTCGTGGATCGTCGCGCCGGGCGCCTCGACGAACCAGCGGCGGAAGGCGGCGGGATCGGACCAGGCCTGGAAAACACGCGCCGGCGAGGCGTCGTAGCGCCGCTCGATCGTGAACATGCCGTGGGCGAGTTGGGCGGTCATTCAGGGGGCTCCGTTTCGGGTCTGGTCGCGTCGAGGAAGAGGCCCAGCCGGTCGAGACTGCGCTCGACGGACCGGCGGCGGTCGTTGATCCAGCGTTCAGCGGCGCCGAGCGCCTGCGGCTGGACCCGGCAGGTCCGCACCCGGCCGACCTTCTCGGTGGTCACCAGGCCGGAAGCCTCAAGTATCTTCAGGTGCTGGACCACCGCCGACATCGACATCGGCAGCGGATCGGCCAGTTCGCTGACCGTGGCGGGGCCGGCGGACAGCCGCTCGACCATCCGCCGGCGGGTCGGGTCCGACAGGGCCTGGAAGGCGAGATCGAGCGGCTGCTGATGCTGAAGCATTCACTTAAGTATCATGGCGAGCGAGCGGCTCGCAAGCCCCGTGGGCGCAACCTGTCGTTAATCGACGCGGCGCACGCTCGGCCGTCCATCTCCCGGAGCGGCGCGATGTCGACCATCCAGACCTCTACCTACCGCCGGCAGCGCGATCATTTCGAGCCGCAGGACGCCGACCCCCAGGAGCAGCGGCGGCTGCGCGGCCTTCTGGAACAGATCGACTATTCCGCCTTCGTGGCCAACCGGGAGGTGATCGCCGCCGCCCTGCCGGGTCTCGACGCGGCGGTGTTCCAGCGGCTGGCCGTGCAGACGGCCGCGGCGCGCGCCAAATGGGTCGGCGAGGCCCTGCGCCAGAGCGAATCCGGCGCCCCGTCGACGCCGGACCAGATCGCCCGCCTGACCTCGGCCCGCACCGGCTATGAGGAATTGGCCGAGGCCTATGAGGGCCTGCGCCGGATGGTCGAGCGCGGCTACCTGACCATCAGGACCGCCTAGCCGGCACGCTTCTATTCAGCGGTGGCGTCCAGCGGCTGGGGCCGGGTCGCGATGGGGGCGTCCGGATCCGCGGGCGGCCGCTCGGCTGTGGTCGGGGGCGGGCCCGCCGGCTCGGCCGGAGCGATCTCGATGCGGGGCTCCGCCGGGGCGGCGGTGACGGGGGGCGGCG
>NZ_DASWTO010000212.1:0-11715 GCF_036402095.1 Brevundimonas sp.
AGCTCGGCCCGCAGCCCCTCCAGCGTTTCCGACGGCGCCTCGGTCCCCTGCGCCTCGGCCAGCGCCGCCTGCGCCGCCTCCACCTCGGTCGCCAGCCGGGCCAGGGTCTCGTCCAGCGCCTGCGCCCGCGCCTCCCGGCGCGCCTGCTCCCGGCCCAGCGCCTCGACCCGGTCCCGCGCCGCCGTCACCGCCTTGTCGAGCGGGAAGGGCGCCGCCCGGGCCGTCTTCACGGCCTCCTCGGCCGCCCGAAACGCCTCGGTCGCCGCTTTCAGCGCCCCTTGCGCCTGTTCCAGCGCCGGCTTGCCCTCGTCGATCTCCGCTTCCAGTTCGGACAACCGGGTCCGTTGCGCCAGCCGCACCGCCGCCGGACGCGGGGCCTCGGCGCGCTGCACAAAGCCGTCCCAGCGCCACAGGTCGCCTTCGCGGGTCACCAGCCGCGCCCCGACCGGCAGCGCCTTCGCCAGCGCCTCGATCTCGCCGCGGGCCGCCACGCCGCACAGGGCCAGCCGAGCCGCCAATTGCTCCGGGGCCGTCACATGGTCGGCCAGCGGCTCCACCCCCTTCGGCCACGACGGTGACGGCGCGTCCGCGCCCGCCCAGTAGGCCGCCGCCCGCGCATCGAGCGCCGCGTCGAGGTCGTCGCCCAAGGCCGCCGCCAGCGCCGCCTCATAGCCCTTGTCAGCCTGCACGCGGTCCAGCGCCGGCGGATGCTCGCGCCTGCCCTGGACCAGCAGCTGCGCCAGTCCGCGCGCCTCGCTCTGCAGCCGGCCCAGCCGATCCTCGGCCGCGCGCGCCGCCTGCCGCGCCTCCTGCTCGGCCCGTGCCCTGTCGCCGCGATCGGCCTCCGCCGCCTCCACCGCCAAACGGGCCGCCGCCAGTTCAGCCTGCGCCTGTTCCAGCGCAGCCCTGGCGGCTTCGATCTCCGGCGTCTCCAGCGGCCCCAGCGCCTCGCGCTCGGCTCTTGCGGACGCCAGCTGCGCCTCGGCCCGGGCGACCCGCCCCTCGGCGTCGCGCTTGCGGGCGGTCTCTGCCGAAACCCTCGCCTCGACCGCCGCCACCGCCCCGGCAACCCGCTCGACCTCGGCGTCCGCCGCCTTGCGCGCTTCCTCGGCCGCGCCGAGCGCCGCCTCCAGTTCCGGACCCCGCGCCGGCGCGGCGGCGATTTCCGCAGTCAGCGCCTCCAGCGCCGCTGCCAGGCGGGCCAGCTCGCTCTCGGCGTCGCCCGCCATCGCCGTCTCGCGTTCGATATCGGCGCTGATGCGGGCGGCCTCTGCGCTCAGCCGCTCGACCTCGGCCCGAGCCGCCTGCTCGGCCATGTCGAGCCGGTCGCGCTCCAGCGAGGCGCGGTGCAGCAGGGCTCCGGCCACGGCGTCCTCTTCCCGCGCCGGCTTCAGCGCCTCCTGGGCGTTCAGCGACGCGGTCTGGGCCCGGCCCGAGGCGGTGGTGGCCTCCAGCACGGCCCGGTCCGCCTCGGCGAGTTCCCTGGCCGCGCCTTCTGCCGCCAGCCGGGCGTCGTTCCAGCGCACGAACAGCAGCGCCGCCTGCAGGGCCCTGATCTCGGCCGAGATCTTCTTGTATTTCTCGGCCTGTCGCGCCTCCCGCTTGAGCCGGGTGAGGGTCGTCTCCAGCTCGCGGCCGATATCGTCCAGCCGCTCGAGGTTGGTCTCCGCCGCCTTGAGCCGCAACTCCGCCTCGTGCCGCCGGGTGTGCAGGCCCGCGACGCCGCCCGCTTCCTCGAGAATGCGGCGCCGGTTCTGCGGCTTGGCGGCGATCAGCTCGCTGATCTGCCCCTGCCGGACGAGTGCAGGGCTGTTGGCTCCGGTCGAGGCGTCGGCGAACAGCAGCTGCACGTCCCGGGCCCGCACCTCCTTGCCGTTGATGCGGTAGGTCGAGCCCTGACCCCGGTCGATGCGCCTCGACACCTCGATGACGGCGCTGTCGGTGAACGGTTGCGGCGCCTTGCGCTGGGCGTTGTCGATGGTCAGCTGGACTTCGGCGTGGCTGCGCGGCGGGCGGTTGGCTGCGCCGGCGAAGATGACGTCATCCATGCCCTGGCCGCGCATCGCCTTGGCCGAGTTGGCCCCCATGACCCAGCGCAGGCTTTCCAGCACGTTCGACTTGCCGCAGCCGTTGGGGCCTACCACGCCGGTGAGGCCCGGCTCGATATGCACCTCGGCGGGATCGACGAAGGACTTGAAGCCCACGAGCCGGAGGCGCTGGAACTGCATCCTGCTAGCGGGTCACCGGCCGTCGAGCAGCGGCTGGATCAGGGGTTCGAAGGCGGCCACGGCGCGCGAGGCCGCGATCGCCTCGTCCGGCACGCGTTCCCCGTTGATGAAGAAGCTGGGCGTCGACTCCACGCCGTCCGCGAAGGACTGTCCGGCGCGGGCTTCGATTTCCGTGAACGAGGCTTCGCTGGAGAAGCAGGCGTTCATCTGCTCCCGCGTCAGTCCGGCTGCCTGTCCCGCCGCGGCCAGCCAGCCGAGGACCGCCTCTTGCTGCGGGGGCCCGGGCTGGGTCCGAAGCCGGGACTGGCCGCGGAACAGCGCCTCGAGCGCGACGTCATACTTCTCTTCCGGCGCGCAGCGAGCCATCACCGCGCCGGCGATGGCGACCTGCTGGGGCGGGGTCGGCAGATCGCGGAACGCCACCCGAACCTTGCCGGTGTCGACCCACCGCGCCTTGAAGGCCGGAAAGTCGTTGGTGTGCCAGTCGGCGCAGTGACCGCAGGTCGTCGACAGATAGACGGTCAGCGTCACCGGCGCGTCAGCCGAACCCAGCGTCCGGTCGCCCGGCCGTACCGGCTCGATCGTCTGGGCGAGCGCCATCGCCGGCGCGGCGATCGCGACCAGCAACGTCAGCAGGAACCGCCCGAGCCGCTTCACCGGACGATCAGTTCTTGGCCAGTTCGGCGTCGATCGCCTTGGACAGGTCGGCCAGACTGGTGCCCGACTGCGAGCCCGGCGTGATCACCTTGACGCCGTTGACGAAGAAGGTGGGGGTGCCCTCCACGCCCGCGGCGAAGGCGGCCTTGGCCCGGTCGTCGGCGGCGGCCAGTGCGGCCTCGTCGGTGATGCACTGCTGGATGCGCTCGTTGCTCAGCCCGGCCCCGTTGCCGACGCGGAACAGCGTCGCCCGGGGATCGCCGCGCATTTCCTCCTGGCTGGCCAGCAATTCGTGCACGACGTCGAAATACTTGTCCTCACCGGCGCAGCGGGCGATCAGGAAGCCGGCGATGGCGACCTCGGCCGGCGGCGTCGGAATCTCGCGGAACACGTAGCGCACCTTGTTGGTGTCGACGTAGCGCGTCTTGAACGCTTCCCAGTTCTCCTCCTGCCAGGCCGCGCAGACGTGGCAGGTCACCGAGGCGTATTCCACGACCTCGACCTTGGCGCCCTGCGCCGCGCCCATGGCCATGTCGCCTTCGGCCGCTCCCTTGGCCCCGCCGCTGTTGCAGCCGGCCAATGCGACCATGGCGGTCAGGGCGGCGGCGGTCATCGCCGCACGGCGGCTCATCGCGGCGTAACGGGGGGTGGCGCTCATCGAGTCGTCCTCATTGGCACGGGGATGGGAAAGCATCGCGCGATTCCCCGAAATGCGCGCGCCTGGGTCCGGGCCACAGACCGGTCGTCGACCAGTCTATCGCTGAACAGCCGATCTAGCCAAAGAAGATCGACGGCGCCAGCGCCTCTCGCGGCCTTCACTCGCCCGCGCGGTCGCGGCCCTTCTGGGGATCGCTCATCACGGCCCGCCCCAGTCGCTCCAGGGGGCCCTTCAGCGGATCAGGGGCGTCCGCGACCGCGGCCTTCAGTTCGACTTCCTGATGCGCCGACAGGGGAGCCGGGGCGGTTCGCGGCCTGACCGGTTTCGGCAGGCCGACCGGGGGCTTCACCGGCCCCTGCGCGATCCGCAGCTTCTCGACGCTGCCGGGGCCGAGGAACAGGTTGACCCGCTGCAGGATCTCCTCCGACTGGTGCTGGACCAGCAGGGCCGCGGGGCCGGCCACGCGAAGCTCAAGCGTTCCGCCCGCGCCGCCGCGGCCCTTGCTCAGCTTCTGCGGCCGCGTCACCCGAGCCAGCCGCTCCCCCACGATCTCGGCCCAGCGCGGTTCCAGCGCCGAGGCCCCCCGACCGAATTTCGCGTCCAGCTCCTTGATCAGCCCCTGCAGCGCCCGCCCGGCTTTCGGCGCCGGCCGCGGCGCGGGGCGCGTGCGTCGCCGCGTCAGGATTTCGCGGGCCTCGGCGTCTGTGGGCAGCGTGCGGCGCATTTCCGGTTTATAGCGCGGGGAATGCCCGCCGTCCCCGCACATGTCCCGGATCCGACGCACGATCTGCGTGCCTCCTTGCTGGACTGGTACGACAGGCACCGGCGGACGCTGGCCTGGCGTCCGGCTGCGGACGGCGTGCGTCCCGATGCTTACCGCGTCTGGTTGTCAGAGGTCATGCTGCAGCAGACCACCACGCCGCACGCGACGCCGTATTTCCTCGCCTTCACCGAACGATGGCCGACGGTGTCCGGGCTCGCGGCGGCCGCCGACGCGGACGTCATGGCCGCTTGGGCCGGGCTTGGCTACTACGCTCGCGCCCGCAATCTGCTGGCCTGCGCCCGGGTGGTGGCAGGCGAGCATGATGGTGTCTTCCCGGATACCGAGGCCGGCCTGCGGGCCCTCCCGGGGGTCGGCGCCTATACCGCCGCGGCCGTCGCCGCTATCGCCTTCGACCGCCCGGCCAATGTCGTCGACGGCAATGTCGAGCGGGTCATGGCGCGCCTGTTCGCGGTCGAGACGCCGCTGCCCGCCGCCAAACCCGAGCTGAAGCGGCTGGCCGGGGCGCTGGTCACTGACCACCGGCCCGGCGACTGGGCCCAGGCCCTGATGGATCTCGGAGCCACCGTCTGCCGTCCCGGGCGGCCGTTGTGCGAACGCTGCCCCCTGACGGCGTGGTGCGCGGCCTACGGGTCAGGGACGCCCGAACGCTGGCCGCTGAAGATCAAGAAGGCCGACCGTCCCCGCCGCCGCGGCTTCGCCTGGGTCCTGCGCGACGACCAGGGCCGCGTCGCCCTCGTCCGGCGGCCGGACAGGGGTTTGCTGGGGGGCATGCTGGGCCTGCCGACCTCCGACTGGTCCGCCGTCCCGCTCAACGCCGAGCCGCCGGCGAGGGCGGACTGGCGCGACGCCGGCGCCATCGAGCACGTTTTCACCCACTTCGCCCTGACCCTGGATGTCCGGACGGCCGTGGGCGGCGGCGACTTCATCTGGACGCCGGTCGATGAGGCGCTCGCCTCGCTGCCGACTGTGTTCCGCAAGGCGCTGGAGCGCGGACTGGCCTAGCCCAGCATCCGGACCGACACCGGGCCCTCGCGTCGTTTGGGGACGACCACGGTGTGGGCGCCGAGCTGCTGGAAGGCGAGGTCGACCACCCCATCCCCCACCTTCAGATTGGTGACGTGGAGGCGATCGATGCCGGAGGGCAGCAGCGGCTTGTCGATCTCCACCAGCCCCTCGATCGCGTCAATGCGGACGCCCAGCGCCGCCTGCAGCATCAGGAAGACGGATCCAGCCGCCCAGGCCTGCGGCAGGCAGGCCACCGGATAGGCGATCGGAGGCTCGCCCGGGATGCGCTCGAAGCCGCAGAACAGCTCTGGCAGCCGCAGGTGGAAATGGGTTGCGGCGGCGTAGATCTCGCCCAGCAGCAGCGCTACGGCGCGCCGTTCGCCGTACTGCGCCATGCCCGCCGCGGCCATCGCCGTGTCGTGCGGCCAGACCGAGCCGTTGTGGTAGCTCATCGGATTGAAACGGGCCTGACCGGTCGCCAGGGTGCGCAGACCCCAGCCCGAGCGGAACTCCGCCCCCAGCATCCGTTTCGTCACCGCCTTCGCCCGTTCGGGCGATGGCAGGCCTGTGAACAGCAGGTGTCCCGCATTGGACCCGATCGAGCGGCACGGCTCGCCGTCCCCATCCAGGGCGATGGCGTAGAACTGCTCGTCCTCCAGCCAGAACCGCTCTTCAACCAAAGCCCGCACGGCGCCCGCGCGCCCGGCCCATTCCGCCTGACGTTCGTCGCCCAGCAACCGCGCCATTCCGGCCATCGCCTCCCAGGCCGCGTAGGCGTAGCCCTGCACCTCCAGCAGCGCGACGGGGCCCTTGGGGAACCGTCCGTCCCGATGGAAGATCGAGTCCTCGGAGTCCTTCCAGCCCTGGTTCGACAGCCCGGTCTCCGCTGCCCGCTGGTAGCTGATCAGCCCGTCGCCCTGGACGTCGCCATGCTCCTTCATCCAGCCCACCGCGGCGATCAGATTGGGCCACAGGGCCCGGATCGTGGCGACGTCGCCCGTGCGCCTCAGGTAGGCCCCGGCCAGGGCCACGAACAGGCAGGTGGTGTCGACCCCGCCGTAGTAGAGGCCGAACGGCACCTCGCCGAGGGCGCTCATCTCACCGCCGCGCGTCTCGTGCATGATCTTGCCCGGCGCGGAGTCCTGGAAGGCCGAGAACTCCGTCGCCTGCCGCATGGCCAGATAGGTCAGCACTCCCTTGGCCAGGCTCGGGTCGAGCCACAGCATCTGCCAGGCGGTGATGATCCCGTCGCGCCCGAACGGCGTCGAGAACCACGGCACGCCGGCGTAGGGATAGGGCCCGGTCGGCAGGTCGGTGGTCAGCAGCGCCACGTCGGCCCGGCTCTGGTCCAGCCAGTCGTTGAAGCGCGGACTGCGCGGCCCGCGGATCGAAGCCCCGCGCCGCCGCCGGGTGCGCATCGCCACCCGCGCCTGCACCGCATTGAGCCGGAACCGCGCCTCGTCCGGCGCGTCGCACGCTCCGGCCCCGCATTCGATGTAGAGGTCGACCCGGCGCCCCTTCGGCAGACTGAACATGAACTCCGCCCGCGACGCCGTCAGCCGGGCGGGCGGTTCGGAAAAGGCCAGGCAGCTGCTGCGCCGGACCCCGTCGACGCCAAGATAGCGGAACGTCACCCGGCGCCCGTCCGCGGCCGGCGCCTCCTGCGTCCCCCTCTGCGGCCGGGCCGTGCCGCGCACCTGGAAGATGTCGGCGAAATCGGCGGCGAAATCGAACGCCAGCGGCAGCAGAACATCCTCGATGCCGTGGTTGAGTATCCGGACCCGTTCGAACATCCGCCGGTCCCGGATGAAGCGCCGCCGCTCGATGTGCAGCACCCCCGCCGGGGCCGAGCGCCCGCCCATCGGCGGCAGCGGCCGATTGGTCGAATGGGCGGTGAAGAAGACGTTGTCCTGGCTGACGCCTGAGCTCAGCCGCGACGGGCGCGCCAGCCCCGCCGTCATCACGAACCGCGACAGCAGCCGTGTGTCCCGGTCGAACAGGCCGTCGGCCCCGCCCTTCATGTCGCCCCAGCTGTCGGCGACCGCGAAGGTGTCCGCGTCCTTCAGCGCCATCAGCTGCTCAAGACCATCCGCATCCTGCGACTCGGCGGCCGTGACCTGGACTGAATAGGCGTCGTCCATACGGGACTCCCGAACCGGTTGCGGTGGACCTGTCAGCGTCGCGGCGGAATGCGGACCCTTGATGGCGGCAATGGTACGCTAATGGACAAAGCCGCCGGAGGTTCAGGCCCCCGGTCAGGCCAGACCGGCGAAGCTGCGGCCCTCATGGGGGCGCAGCGGCGTCACCACATCCGCCAGCGGCTCCTCTGCGAAGGGGCGTCGGGCCAGCAGGTCGCCGTAGACGTCCAGATAGCGCCGGGCCATGGCCGTGGCCGAAAAACGCAGCTCGAAGCGCGCCCGGATCGCCTCCCGATCCAGCAGGTGCGCCCGTCCGGCGGCCGCTATGGCCTGCTCGACCGTGTCGACAAGATAGCCCGTGCCCCCGTCCTCGATGATCTCCGGCACGGAGCCGCAGCGGAAGGCCACCACCGGCGTGCCGCAGGCCATGGCCTCGATCATCACCAGGCCGAACGGCTCGGGCCAGTCGATCGGGAACAGCAGGGCCTCGGCCCCGCCGAGGAAGGCCGACTTCTGATGGTCGCCGATTTCGCCGACGAACTCGACCAGCGGATTGCTCTCGACCATCGGCCGGATGACCGTCTCCCAGTAGACCTTGTCCTGGGAATCGATCTTGGCCGCCATCTTCAGCGGCTTGTTCAGCTTGGTCGCGATCTCGATGGCCCGGTCCGGCCCCTTCTCGGGCGAGATGCGGCCGAGGAAGGCCAGATAGCCGCTCGACGACTCCGAGAATTTGTACAGATCGGCCGGCATTCCGTGATGGACCGTGGCCTTCCAGTTGGCCATCGGCAGGGGGCGGCGCTGATCGTCCGAGATCGACACCAGCGCGAACTCGTCCCACCGCTCGTAGACCCCCGGCAGGTCCTTCAGGTCCAGCCGCCCGTGCAGGGTGGTGATGGTCTTGTCCGCGTGGCGGGCGAAGAAGGGGAAATGCACCATGTCGGTGTGGAAGTGGATCACGTCGAACTCGTCGACCCGCTTCAGCACTTCCGACAGCATGCTCATGTGCGCCGCCAGGTCGGATTTCAGGGGCGTGGGATCGAGCCTGATCGCCTGGTCCCGCACCGGAATCAGCCGAGCCCGGGTCTCCGCGTCGGCGGCCGCGAACAGCGTCACGTCATGGCCCAGATCGACCAGGGCGTCGGTCAGGTGCGCCACCACCCGCTCGGTGCCTCCATACAATTTCGGAGGAACCGCCTCATACAGAGGCGTGACCTGGGCGATCTTCATGGCGCGCTCTCAATGTCGGAAATCAGACATGAGACTAACCTTCGCACTTGCGAAGGGTTCCTCGCCGACGGCCGGTTTTTCAGCCGCCGCGGCCGACGCCAGCAGCGTTGCAGCGGCGCCGCGCCGTCACTGCATGCCGGCGCGGACCTCAGCCCTCAGCGTGTCGATCGACCTCAGTCCCTGGTCGGATTTGAAGCGCCAGTAGGTCCATCCGTTGCAGGCCGGGGCGTTCTCGAACAGGGCCCCCAACTTGTGGATCGAGCCGCTCAGCGAACCCGCCACCAGCGAGCCGTCGGCCCGCACCCGCGCCTCGCGCTCGCCCCTCGGGCAATACAGGCGGTCGCCCGGCCGCAGCAGACCGGCTTCGACCAGGGCGCCGAACGGAACCTTGGGCTCGGCCCGCTTCGAGCCCATGACCGCCAGATCTTCCGGGGCCGCCGGGATCACCGCTTTGATCCGCTTTTCGGCCACCTTGGCGTAGCCCTCGTCGCGTTCGATGCCGATGAAATGCCGGCCCAGCCGCTTGGCCGCCGCGCCCGTCGTGCCGGTGCCGAAGAACGGGTCCAGCACCACGTCGCCGGGCCGGGTTGCCGCCAGCAGCACCCGGTGCAGCAGGGCCTCGGGCTTCTGGGTGGGATGCGCCTTCTTGCCGTCGGCGTCCTTGATCCGCTCGTCGCCGGTGCACAGGGCGAAGGTCCAGTCCGACCGCATCTGGGTGTCTTCGTTGAAGGCCTTCAACGCGTCGTAGTTGAAGGTGTAGCGCTTCTGTTCGCGCGACCGGGCCGCCCAGATCAGGGTCTCGTGGGCGTTGGTGAACCGTGTCCCCTTGAAGTTCGGCATCGGGTTCGACTTGCGCCAGATGATGTCGTTCAGAACCCAGAAGCCGAGGTCCTGGATTGCGGAGCCCAGCCGGAAAACGTTGTGATAACTGCCGATGACCCAGATGGAGCCCTCCGGCTTCAGCACCCGGCGGCACTCCGTCAACCATTGACGGGTGAAGGCGTCGTAGGCGGCGAAGCTGTCGAACTTGTCCCAGTCGTCGTCGACCGCATCGACCAGGCTGTTGTCCGGCCGCAGCAGGTCGCCGCCCAGTTGCAGATTATAGGGCGGGTCGGCGAAGACCATGTCGACGGAGGCGTCGGGCAGGCCCTTCAGCACCTCGATGCAGTCGCCCCGCAGAACGACGTCAGTCTTCAACCCGGACATATAACTCGATCCCGTACAGCTTGGATGTCGAGTGGTGAATCATCGCGGTTAAGGCCGGGTTAGCCTCAGGAAATTCACGGAACGAACGGATGGTCGCGCGTGTTGGGAGAGACGCCTCCCCGAAAGCATCCCAATGATCCTGTTCGCCTTTCTGCAACGCCTGTTCGCCCTCGGGTCACTGGCGGTCTTCACGGTCGCCGCCTGGTTGCTGTGGCGCTGGTACGACGCCCAACACGTGGCCGGGACGCTGGGGCTCGCCGAACCCTCCAGCGCAGGCCTCTGGTGGGGCGCCGGTCTGATTGCCGTCAGCCTTCTCGGCCGCTTCCTGGCCCTCATGCTGCTGGGCCGGGGCGAGACCACCGCTCCCGCCCGCAGGGCCGACGGCGTCGAAATCCCCGGCGCCGACGGCGCGGTCCTGCACCTTGAGATGGAAGGCGCGACCGAGGGACCGATCCTCGTCTTCACCCACGGCTGGGGCCTTTCGGCCCGCATCTGGGCCGAGGCTCGCGCCGACCTCGGCGCCCGGTTCGGGCTTGTCTTCTGGGATTTGCCCGGGCTCGGCCGATCCGGTCGGCCGACCGCCGGCTATTCGATCGAAGGTTTCGCCGAAGACCTCTACGCCGTGATCGACAGCCTGCCCGAGAACCGCCCTCTCATCCTCATCGGCCACAGCATCGGGGGCATGACCGTCCAGACCTTCTGCGCCCGTCACCCCGAACTGCTGAACCGCCGGGTCGCAGCCATCGTGCTGGAGAACACCACCCACGCCAATCCGCTCGAAACAATGATCTTCTCGAGCGTGTTCAGGCCCCTGCAGCCAGTCATCGAACTGGCCTGCAGGCTCGACATGGTGCTGTCGCCCGCGCTCTGGGTGATGAACTGGCAGGCGTATCTCAGCGGCTCGACCCATTTCGCCGCCCGCCTCGCCGGCTTCGGTACGCGCCCGACGCGGGAGCAACTGGATCGTACGGCGCGCCTGCCGACCAAGAATTCTCCGGCGGTGCAGGCGCGTGGCAACCTCGCCATGCTGCGTTGGTCCGTGACCGAGCGGCTGACACGGATCGATCTGCCTGCGCTGGTGTTCGTCGGCGGCCGCGACCTGATCACGAAGGACCATGCCGGCGAGGCCATTGCCGCGGCCCTGCCTCAGGGCAAACTGGTAAGGGTCGACGACGCCGGCCACATGGGGCCGGTCGAAAAGGCCGCCTTCTACAACGAGCAGATCGGCGATTTCGCCGGTTTCGTGGGCCTGCTGCGCAGCCGGGCTCCGGCGCCCTCGCGCCGGTCGTTCCTGTCCCCCGACGCCGACCTCGCCCCGGCCACGCGACTCGACGACGAGCCGGCGGACCGCTCCGGCCCGGACGTGGTCGCTGGTCGCGCCGCACGGCCGATCTAGCTCTCCGTCTTCCGTGATCGGACTGCCATCCGGTACCCTGCCATCCCGGCCAATCCCTGTCATTTCCCGTCATCGCGCACCCCTCGCGAACACCGGCGAACGGCTTGTCGCGCCGCCTCCGTCCGCTTCTGACGCAGGCGCGTGCTTCCATGCCGGAAACGGAGACAGGACGGCGCCGCGGCCGGGCGTTCACGGACCTCTGCGCTGCGGGAGTCCAGCGCAGACCAGAAAGGGAGATGAGGTGCGGGAGTGTCGGGATGACAGGGTTTCGCGATTTTTGGCTGACCGGGTCGGCGGGGACCGGAACCGTCACGGACGCTCACGTTTTGTTACACCCTCAGCCTCGCCTTGCCGGCTCCGGCGCGGTAAGCGGGGCCTGCACCGCGAGGGATGCGAGTCCCGCGCGACGGACA
>NZ_DASWTO010000213.1:0-7317 GCF_036402095.1 Brevundimonas sp.
GGTCATTCCGACCACCATCCTGCTGACCCTCTTCGCCTCCAACCTGATGGGCTACACCATCAACCGGGTCAGCCTGTTCGCCCTGATCTTCTCGATCGGCATCCTCGTCGACGACGCCATCGTCATGATCGAGAACATCGCACGGCACTGGGCCATGGACGACGGCCGCAGTCGGGCCCAGGCCACCGTCGAGGCCGTGGCCGAAGTGGGCAATCCCACCATCGTCGCCACCCTGACCGTCGTCGCCGCCCTGCTGCCCATGCTGTTCGTCTCCGGTCTGATGGGACCCTATATGGCGCCGATCCCGGTCAACGCCTCGGCCGCCATGATCTTCTCCTTCTTCGTCGCCGTGGTCATCGCGCCGTGGCTGATGATCCGGTTCGCGCGCCGGACGCTCGCCGCCGGGCGCGGTCATGAGCATGGCGAGGGCATGCTCGGCCGCCTCTACCGCCGGGTCGCCGCGCCGGTGATCCGTTCGCGCCGCAGCGCCTGGACCTTCCTGATCGCAGTCGGCCTCGCGACCCTGCTGGCCATGTCGATGTTCGGCGTCCGCGCGGTGCCGGTGAAGCTGCTGCCGTTCGACAACAAGTCCGAACTGCAGGTGGTGCTCGACATGCCCGAGGGGACCAGCCTGGAGACCACCGAACGCACCCTCGCGGGCGCCGCGGCGGTGGCCGGAACCCTGCCGGAGGTGGAGTCTCTGGAGAGCTACGCCGGGACCGCGACGCCGTTCAATTTCAACGGCCTGGTGCGCCACTATTTCCTGCGGGCGGGGGCCGAACAGGGCGATCTGGCGGTCCGGCTGGCGCACAAGGCGCACCGCAAGCGCAGCAGCCACGCCGTCGCCCTCGACCTGCGCCGCCGTCTGTCCGACCTGCCGCTGCCGGCGGGCGCTTCGATCAAGGTGGTCGAGGCGCCGCCGGGGCCGCCGGTGCTGGCCACCCTGCTTGCCGAGGTCTACGGCCCCGACGCCGCCACCCGCCGCGCCGTCGCCGCCGAGCTGGAGACCCTGTTCCGGGCGCAGCCGTCGGTGGTCGACGTCGACAACAGCTACGGCGTCCGCCGCCCCGTGCTGCGCCTGGTACCCGACCGGGAAAAGCTCGAACGCTTCGGCCTTTCAGAGCGCGAGGTGCAGGACTCCATCGCCGCCGTCATGGGCGGCCAGGTGCTCGGCTACGCGGCACGCGATGACGAGCGCACGCCGGTCGAGATCGCCGTGCGTCTGCCGCAGTCGGCCCGCGCCTGGACCGGACAGCTGGCCGTCATGCCCGTGGCGGTCACCACGCTCGACGGCGGCCGCCGCCTGGTCGAACTGGGCGAGGTCGTCGAGGCCAAGCGAGAGCTGGCCGGCTGGCCCGTCTACCGCCGCGACGGCCGCGCCGCCGAAATGGTCACCGCCGAACTGGCGGGCCAGTTCGAGGCCCCGATCTATGGCATCCTGGCCATCGATGCGGCCATCAAGGAACACGACTGGAAGGGCCTGCCACGCCCGGAAATCCGCCTCAACGGCCAGCCGACGGACGAGACGGTCCCCACCGTGCTGTGGGACGGCGAATGGGAGATCACCTGGGTGACATTCCGCGACATGGGCGCCGCCTTCGGCGTGGCGCTGCTGGGGATCTATGTGCTGGTCGTCGCCCAGTTCAGGGATTTCCGCATCCCGCTGGTGATCCTGACGCCCATCCCCCTGACGCTGATCGGCATCGTCATTGGGCACATGCTGTTCCGCGCGCCGTTCACCGCCACCTCGATGATCGGCTTCATCGCCCTGGCGGGGATCATCGTGCGAAACTCGATCCTGCTGGTCGACTTCATCCGCCACGCCCGAACGCCGGGACGGCCGCTGCGCGAGGTCCTGCTGGAGGCCGGGGCCATCCGCTTCAAGCCGATCCTGCTCACCGCCCTCGCGGCGATGATCGGGGCGGCGGTGATCCTGTTCGACCCGATCTTCCAGGGCCTGGCCATCTCCCTGCTGTTCGGACTGGTCTCGTCGACGATTCTGACGGTGCTGGTGATCCCGGCCATCTATATCGCGTTGAAGGACGACGGCCGCCCGGCGGCCGCGCCCGCCTCCGCGGAAGGGACCCCATGACCGATACGATCCCCAGACCCCGCCCGTCCGATCTCGCGGAACTGGAGGCCAGCGCCGCCCCGGCCGCCCGGCTGATGCGGCTGTTCGCCAACGAGCAGAGGCTGATGCTGATGTGCCGGCTGAGTGAAGGCGACTGCGCCGTCGGCGACCTGGCCGGCTATGTCGGCCTGTCGCAATCGGCCTGTTCGCAGCATCTCGCCCGCCTGCGCGACGCCGGGGTGATCGCCCCACGCCGCGAAGCCCAGACCATCTACTACGGCATCGCGGACCCGGCCGCCGCCCGGGTCATCGCCCTGCTGTGCGACATCTATCGCGACAAACCGGAGGCATCGAACCCATGACCTATTTTCACGCCCGCACCGTCGAGGGCGAGTTCGAAGCGGTCGTCGAACGGACCCGCGCCGCGCTTCAGAAACACGGCTTCGGCGTGCTGACGGAGATCGACGTCCAGGCCACGCTGAAGGCCAAGATCGGTCAGGACTTCCGTCCCTACCGCATCCTCGGCGCCTGCAATCCCGTCATGGCCCACGAGGCGCTGAAGATGGAGCCGCACGTCGGCGTCATGCTGCCCTGCAATGTGGTGGTCCAGCAGGCGGACAGCGGCGTGGAGGTGTTCGCCGTCGACCCGGCCTCCTCCATGAACGCCATCGACAATCCGGACCTGCTCCGTCATGCACAGGCGGTCGGAGAGCACCTCAAGGCCGCCGTGCGGGACGTCTGATCACCGCCCCGTCAGTCGCGGCTCATTCCCACTCGATGGTGCCCGGCGGTTTGGAGGTCACGTCGTAGACGACGCGGTTGACGCCCCTGACCTCATTGACGATGCGGGTCGCGGTCCTGCCGAGGACGTCCCACGGAAATTCGAAGAAGTCCGCGGTCATGCCGTCGGTGGACGTGACGGCGCGCAGGGCCAGCACCTTCTCGTAGGTGCGGGCGTCGCCCATGACGCCGACGGTCTTGACCGGCAACAGGACGGCGAACGCCTGCCAGATCTGGTCGTAGAGCCCGGCCTTGCGGATCTCCTCGAGGTAGATGGCGTCCGCTTCCTGCAGGGTGGCCACCGCCTCGGGGGTGATCTCGCCGGGGATGCGGATGGCGAGCCCCGGTCCCGGGAAGGGATGGCGGCCGACGAAGGCGTCAGTGAGCCCCAGTTCGCGGCCCAGCGCCCTCACCTCGTCCTTGAACAGTTCGCGCAGCGGCTCGACCAGCTTCAGCTTCATGAAGTCCGGGAGGCCGCCGACATTGTGGTGGCTCTTGATCACGGCGGAAGGGCCGCCCGAAGCCGAGACGCTCTCGATCACGTCCGGATAGAGGGTGCCCTGGGCGAGAAATTCGGCGCCCTCGATCTTGTGGGCCTCGCGGTCGAAGACCTCGATGAACACCCGGCCGATGGTCTTGCGCTTGGTCTCGGGGTCGGAAACGCCGGCCAGCTGTCCGAGGAATTCCTTAGACGCATCAACGTGCACCAGCGGGATGTTGTAGTGCTCGCGGAACAGGTTGGTGACCTGGGCCGCCTCGTCCTTGCGCAGCAGGCCGGTGTCGACGAAGACGCAGGTCAGCTGGTCGCCGATCGCTTCGTGGATCAGTACGGCGGCGACGGACGAGTCGACCCCGCCGGACAGGCCGCAGATGACCTTCGCCGTACCGACCTGTTCGCGAATCTGGGCGATCTTCTCGTCGCGGTAGGCGGCCATGGTCCAGTCGCCCTTCAGCCCGGCGATCCCGAACAGGAAGTTGCGGTAGATTTCGGTCCCTCGCGGGGTGTGGTGAACCTCGGGGTGGAACTGGACGGCGTAGATCCGGCGCGCCTCGTCGGCGATGGCGGCGAAGGGCGCCCCGGCCGAGGTGGCCACCACCCTGAAGCCGTCCGGGATGGCGACCACGCGGTCGCCGTGGCTCATCCACACCGGCTCGCGGTGATCGACGGCGCCGATGCCGGCGAACAGCGGCGTCTCCTCGGCGATGACGATCTCGGCCCGGCCGAACTCCCTGTGATGGCCGCCCTCGACCTTGCCGCCCAGCACGTCGCAGAGCAGCTGCTGGCCGTAGCAGATGGCGAGCATCGGCAGACCGAGGTCGAACAGCTTGCGCCCGATACGCGGGCTGTCGGGCTCGAGCACGCTGGACGGACCGCCGGACAGGATGATCGCCTGCGGCTTCATCTCGTCGACCACCGCCTCCGCCTTGTCGAACGGATGGATCTCGCAATAGACGTGCGCCTCGCGCAGGCGGCGGGCGATCAGCTGGGTCACCTGGCTGCCGAAGTCGACGATCAGGACCTTCTGGTGATCAGCGGGGGCGGTCATGCGGGCTCCGTGGCGGCAGGCGTGAAATGGTCATGCAACAGGTCGAGGGCCTCCGCCAGACGGAGATCGATCTCGGCCAGGGCGTCGGTCCAGTGTCTGAGTTCGGTCAGTTCGGAACGGCCGTCGCTCACGCCGCGCAGGCCGAGCACCGGCACATTGAAGCGGGCGGCGGCGCGGACCACGGCGAAGGTCTCCATGTCGACCATGTCGGCGTCGACGGCGTCATAGGCCCCGCCCGAGACGACGCTGGCGCCGGTGGCCAGCCGGGCGGTCGGCAGGGCGGCCGGGCCGTCGGCCAGAGGCAGGACGGCGGGGACGCGCGGATACGGCGTCTCTCCTCGGGGGAAGCCCAGGGCGCTGGCGTCCATGTCGCGATAGCTGACGTGCGAAACCCGGTAGACGCAGCCGTGATCGAGGGTCCGCGAGCCCGCCGAGCCGAGCGACACGACAAGGTCCGGCGGGGTTCCCCCCGCCCCCAGCTCCGCGAGCGCATGACCGACCGCGGCCGCCGCTTCGACGGGACCGACGCCGGTGATCAGGGGGCGGATGCGCGCCCGCAGGGCCGGGCCGTATTCGGGCTCGGCGGCCATGACGCACAGGACGGTCCTTGGACCGAAGCGGGAAAGGGTCCAGTCCCCGCTCACGCCCGCCGCTCGTAGAGGGCGATGAAGAAGCCGTCGGTGTGGGTCGAGGCCGGCGACAGGCGCAGGCGATGACCGTCGGCCCGGGCGGCGAGCGTCTCGCGAGCGGCGTCCGTGAGCGTCGGCGCCTCCAGCAGGCCGGCGACCGGCAGGGGCCGGAAGTCTGGATGGGCGGCCTCGAACGCCTCGGCGGTGGCCTCGTTCTCGCGGCTCAACATCGAGCAGGTGACATAGGCCAGGCGGCCGCCCGGTTTCACCAGCTGGACGGCCTGGGCGAGGATTCGCTGTTGCAGGGCGTGCAGGCGCTCGACCTCGTCCGGCTTGAGCCGCCACGCGTCCTCGGGGCGGCGGCGCCAGGTTCCGGACCCGCTGCACGGCGCGTCGACGAAGACGAGATCGGCCTTGCCGTTGAATTCCTCGACCCCGCCGCCGTTCTGGCCGATCAGACGCAGGTCGGCCGCCACGCCCGCGCGGGCCAGCCGCGGACGGATGTTGCCGAGCCGCTTCTGGACCACGTCGCAGGCGATCAGCCGCATGCCGGAAGCGGGCGGCGCCGCGCGGGCCGCCGCGGCTTCGTCGGCGCCGGTGGGTGACCACCCGGCGGGCTTCGGCGCCGCGACCTCCGACAGGTCCGCGTCGGGCAGGCCCTGCACGGCCAGCGCCAGCGTCTTGCCGCCCCCGCCGGCGCAATAGTCGACGACGATGCTGTCAGGGGTGAAGTCGAGGCCGGCGCCCGCCAGCCAGGTGACGATCTGGCTGCCCTCGTCCTGGATCTCGATGCGCCCGGCCTTGAAGGCCTCGAGCGCCTGCACGTTGGGCGGCGGCTCCGCCGGGAGCCGCAGGCCGCGGGCGGACCACGGCGTCGGCCCGGGAGCGAGACCGGCGGCGGTCAGTTCGGCGGCGACGGCCTCCACCGGGGCCTTCGCCGTATTGACGCGCAGATCGATCGGGGCCCGCGGGGCCATCAGCTCGCGGGCCTCCTCGGCCCAGCGCTCGCCGAAGATCGCCTTGAAGTCCTCGACCACGAACTCGGGCAGGCCGGCGGCGACCCAGCCGGGCAGATCGCCTTCCCCAGCCGTGATGCGGGCGCGTTCCTGCTTGGACAGCGGTCGCGGGCCGTAGCCCTCGCCGGAGTGCAGGGCCTCGATCTCTTCCAGCGACAGGCCGTCGATCAGGGCCAGCGAGCCTATCACCAGCGCCCGGCCGTCCTCGCGGCCGCCCATGGCCCAGACCAGCCGGCCGCGGGCGCGCAGCACGCGGTAGACGCGGTCGGCGACGGCGCGGCGGTCCTTGGAGCCCGCGTAGCGGTTGGCGGCGCCCCATGCCTTGAGCACGACCTCGGCGGGGGCTCGCCCCTGGGCGATGCTGTCGAGAACGGAGGCGGCGGCGGCGAGGCGGGCGGCTGGGGTCAAGTCAGGCTTTCAAAGGAACAGGGCGGCGATGACCATCACCAGCCCGGCGGAGGCGGCGCGCCAGGCCAGCGAGCGGACGTAGGGCACGCCGAAGGCGTAGAGCGGCAGGTAGACCAGCCGCCCGAAGAAGTAGAGGTGCGCCCCGAGGGCGGTCAGCGTCCCGTCCTTACCGGCGATATGCGCCATGATCACGGCGGCGGCGAAGATGGGCAGGGTCTCGAACAGATTGGCCTGCGCCCGCATCAGCCGACCGGCGACCCGGCCCGGCGGAGGGACCTCGGCGTCGCGGGGCCCCACGTTCCATTTGCCGCCCAGTTCGGCGGTGCGGGCCACGACGGCCGCCGTGATCTGGACCAGCGCCAGGATCAGGGTGAAGGCCAGCAGAATGAATTCCGGTGTCATGTCCATGGCCTGTCCTCCCCCTCTCAACCCTGCCGGTAGTTCGGCGCCTCGCGCGTGATCATCACGTCGTGGACGTGGCTCTCCCGCAGGCCGGCGCCGGTGATGCGCACGAAGCGGGCGCGCTCCTGGAAGTCGGCGATGGTGGCGGCGCCGACATAGCCCATGGCGGCGCGCAGCCCCCCGACCATCTGGTGCAGCACCGGGGCGATCGGCCCCTTGTAGGGGGTCTGGCCCTCGATGCCTTCGGGCACCAGTTTCATCTGGTCCGAGACTTCCTTCTGGAAGTAGCGGTCGGCCGAACCGCGGGCCATGGCCCCGACCGAGCCCATGCCCCGGTAGGACTTGTAGGACCGGCCCTGGTACAGGACGACCTCGCCCGGGCTTTCGTCGGTGCCGGCGAACCTGGAGCCCATCATGGCGGCCGAGGCTCCGGCCGCGATGGCCTTGGCCAGGTCGCCCGAATA
>NZ_DASWTO010000214.1:0-14999 GCF_036402095.1 Brevundimonas sp.
GCCGCGCTCCACGGCGCGCAGCCGGGTGCGGCGCTCCTCGATCAGCCGGCCGCCGGCGCGGACCAGACGCCGGTCGAGGTCAAGCACGGCGGCGCGCAGGTCGGCCAGCACCGGGGTGGCGATCTCGGCGGCGCCGGTGGGCGTCGGGGCGCGGCGGTCCGAGACGAAGTCGATCAGGGTGGTGTCGGTCTCGTGCCCGACGGCCGAGATGATCGGGATGCGGGCGGCGGCCACGATGCGCGCCAGCCCCTCGTCGTTGAAGCACCACAGGTCCTCCACCGACCCGCCGCCGCGGGCCACGATCAGCAGGTCGGGACGGGGAATCGGGCCGCCGGGCTGGAGCGCGTCGAAGCCGCGGATGGCGTTGGAGACCTGGCCGCAGGCGGCCTCGCCCTGGACCACCACGGGCCAGACGACGACCCGGCACGGCCAGCGCTCGGCGATGCGGTGCAGGATGTCGCGGATCACCGCCCCGGTCGGGCTGGTGATCACGCCGATGACGACGGGGAAGGTCGGGATCGGCTGCTTGCGGGCGGAGTCGAACAGGCCCTCGCCCTGCAGCCTGACCTTGAGCCGCTCCAGCTGGGCCAGCAGGGCGCCGGCGCCGGCGGCCTCCATGGTCTCGATGACGATCTGGTACGACGAGCGGGCCGGATAGGAGGTGATCTTGCCGGTGACGATGACCTCGAGCCCGGTCTCGGGCTGGACGCCGAGGCCGCGGGCCTGGCCCTTCCAGACCACGCCGTCGATGCAGGCCTTGTCGTCCTTCAGCGTCAGATAGACGTGGCCCGAGGCGTGGCGGTTGACCTTGGAGATCTCGCCGCGCAGCCGGACGTGGCCGAAGCGGTCCTCGAGCGTGCGCTTGAGGGCGAACGACAGCTCGGAAATCGACAGGGGCGGGTTGTTGTCGCGGGGCGCCGCCGGTTCATCGGCCGGGCCCTCGAAGACGTAGGAGTCGTCGCTCATCGGGGGAGAGTAGCGGGGGGGCGAGGCGGGGGGAACCGGGAAGCGGCCGCGCCTGAGGTATGCCGGCAATCCCGCCACTGGTAAAAACGGCGCAGCTTGGCGAAACCGCAGGCCGGAAAGCGCGTATCAGTTTCTGTCTCCGCGCGGAGACCATCCGGAGAATTGAGTGTCCTACACCGAGGCGATCCCCGACGAGATGGCCTTCCTGGCGGGTGGCGGCGAGGTCGGGGCGCTGATGCGCGGCCATGACTGGTCGCGATCGCCGCTGGGTCATCCGTCGACATGGCCGCAATCGCTGCGATCGGTGATCGGTCTGATGCTCCACTCCAAATTCCCGATGTTCGTCGCCTGGGGCGACGACCTGGGGTTTCTCTACAACGACGCGTATATCGACGTACTGGGGGCGAAGCACCCTGAGGCGCTGGGCCGGCCCTTTCACGATATCTGGGCCGAGATCTGGCCCGACATATCCCCCCTGATCGAGGCGGCGCTCGCGGGGGAGGGAACCTTCCATCAGAACATGCCGCTGCTGATGAACCGCAAGGGGTTCGACGAGCAGACCTGGTTCACCTTCAGCTATTCTCCGGTGCACGACGAGACCGGGACCGTGGCGGGCATGTTCTGCGCCTGCGCCGAGACAACCGGCCAGGTGCTGGCCGAAGCCGCGCTGACGGAAAGCGAGACCCGCTTCCGTGGGATGGCCGACCACACGCCGGTGATGATGTGGGTCACGGACCCGACCGGCCACTGCACCTATCTGAACCCCCGCTGGTACGCGTTCACCGGGCAGCAGCCGGGGGCGGGCGAGGGCTATGGATGGCTGGACGCCATCCACCCCGACGACCGGCCGATCGCGGAGGCGGCCTTCATGACCGCCAACGCCGAGCAGAAGGACTATGAGGTCGAGTTTCGCATAAGGCGCGCCGATGGCGTCTATCGCTGGACCCTGGATGCGGCGGCGGCGCGATTCTCGGCCACAGGCGACTACCTCGGCTATGTCGGCTCGGTCATCGACATCGACGAGCGGCGCGAGATGGAAAGCATCCTGCGGCAGGCGAACGATCGGCTGGAGGAGCGGGTCGCCGCCGCCCTGGCGGAACGGCATGAGGTCGACGCCCTTCACCGCGCCTATTTTGCAAACTCCCCTGAGGCTCTGTTCGTGATCGGCGTGGAGCCGGACGGCGGCTTTGTGGTCGAGGAGACCAATCCGGCGCACGAGGCGGCTGTCGGGATGAAGTTGGAGGATCTTCGCGGCCGGAGGCTGGACGACATTCTGCCGCCCGAGCTGTTCGAGCAAATCCGGGGGACCTACACCAAGGTGGTGGAGACCGGCGCAATCCACCAATACCGCGAGGAATACGACCTGACCGGCGAACCCCAGCACTGGGACACGTCGCTGGTGCCCATGCGCGACGCGCAGGGGCGGATTGTTCGCCTGATCGGATCGAGCCGGAACGTCACCCGCCAGGTGGTCGCCGAGGAGGCCCTGAGGCAGTCCCAAAAGATGGACGCCATGGGGCAGCTGACCGGCGGCGTCGCCCACGACTTCAACAATCTGCTGACGCCCATCGTGGGCGCGCTGGACATGTTGCAGCGCAAGGGAGCGGGCGGTGAGCGGGAGCAGAGGCTGATCGAGGGAGCGGCCCAGTCGGCCGAGCGGGCGAAGGTTCTGGTACAGAGGCTGTTGGCGTTCGCGCGACGGCAACCGCTGCAGCCGGTGGCTGTGGACGTCGAACGCGTGGTGCGGGGCATGGCCGATCTGATCGCCAGCACGACCGGCCCGCAGATCAAGGTGGTGGTGGAGACGCCGGCGCAGCTGCCTCCCGCGCGGGCCGACACCAACCAGCTGGAAATGGCCCTGCTGAACCTGGCTGTGAACGCCCGGGACGCCATGCCGAACGGCGGAACGCTGCGGATCAGCGCCTCTGCGGAGATCGTGCGCTCCGGTGCGTCAGAGCGGCTGAGGCCGGGCCGGTATGTGCGGGTGTCGGTGGCGGACACCGGCTCGGGCATGGACGAGGCGACGCTGGCCCGGGCGGTCGAGCCGTTCTTCAGCACCAAGGGCATCGGGCAGGGCACGGGGCTGGGCCTCTCGATGGCGCACGGGCTGGCTTCGCAACTGGGCGGCGCCCTTCTGATCGCCAGCAGCCCGGGTCTGGGAACCAATGTCGAGCTGTGGCTGCCGCAGACCGACGCCTTGCCCGAGACGCCGGCCCGGTCGCCGGACGCGACCGCGACGGACCGCGCCGGGTCCGTGCTGCTGGTCGACGACGAGGAATTCGTTCGGCTGAGCACGGCCGACATGCTGGCCGACATGGGGTACCGGGTCATCGAGGCCGCCTCGGCGGAGGAGGCGCTGCGGCTGTTCAGCGCCCAGCCGATAGACCTCGTGGTGACGGATCACCTGATGCCGGGCATGACGGGTACGGAACTGGCGCGGGAGCTCCGGGAAGCCCGGCCCGAGCTGGCGGTGCTGCTGGTCTCCGGGTTCGCCGAGGTCGAAGGGGTCGCGCCCGACCTTCCGCGGCTGACCAAGCCGTTCCGCAAGGACGAACTGGCGGCCAGCATCGCCGGACTGGCGCACGACTGAGCAAGGCCGCGGCCGCGGGGGTCCCTGGTCCTGCCGGCCGCCGGAGCCTGTGGCTTCGCCGCTGCTCTGATGCGGGATAACGGCGGCGCACGCTTGACCGTCCACGCCGCTGCGGTCATTGCGCGGGTATGAACATCCTGCTGGTGGGATCGGGCGGACGCGAGCACGCCCTGGCGTGGAAGATCGCCCAGTCGCCGCTCGTGCGGCGGCTGGTCATCGCGCCCGGCAACCCGGGCATGGACAAGCTGGGCGAGCGGGTTGCGCTGAAGGTCACCGACGCCGACGGCCTGTGCGCCCTGGCGCGGGAGATGAAGGCCGATCTGGTGGTGGTGGGGCCGGAGACGGCGCTCGAGGCGGGACTGGCCGACCGGCTGGCCACGGCGGGCATCCCCTGTTTCGGGCCGACGAAGAGGGCGGCCCAGCTGGAGACCTCCAAGGCCTTTTCGAAGGCCTTCATGGAGCGGCAGGAGATCCCGACGGCGGGTTACGGCGTCTATGAGCGGCTGCACGAGGCGCGGCAGGCGCTGACGGTGTTCAGGCCGCCCTATGTGATCAAGGCCGACGGGCTGGCGGCGGGCAAGGGGGTGGCCATCTGCCCCAACAAGCGGGAGGCCGAGGGCGCGATCGAGCACATGCTGGGCGGGCGGTTCGGCACGGCCGGGGCCCGGGTGGTGATCGAGGAGTTCATGGACGGCGAGGAGGGCTCGCTGTTCGCCGTCTGCGACGGCCACCGCGCGCTGCTGCTGGGCGGGGCGCAGGATCACAAGCGGGCCTATGACGGCGACCTGGGGCCGAACACGGGGGGCATGGGCAGCTATTCGCCGGCGCCGGTGTTCACGCCGGAGCTGGTCGAGGCGGCCGAGCGCGACATCGTCCGGCCGGTGATCGAGGGAATGGCGCGGGAGGGGATGCCCTATCGCGGGGTGCTCTACGCCGGGCTGATGGCCACCGAGGCCGGACCCCGGGTGGTCGAGTTCAACGCCCGCTTCGGCGACCCGGAGTGCCAGGTGCTGATGATGCGGCTGGACGGGGACATCGTGCCCCTGCTGCTGGCCTGCGCGCGCGGCGACCTGACCCGGGCGGCGCCGCCGGAGTTCCGGCCCGAGACGGTGATCTGCGTGGTGCTGGCGGCGTCGGGCTATCCCGACAGCCCCCTGGAGGGATCGATCATCCGCGGCGCCGAGCAGAATTTCGGCCCCCATGTGCAGGTGTTCCACGCCGGCACCCGGCGGCGCGACGACGGCCAGCTGGTCGCCGCCGGCGGGCGGGTGCTGAACGTCTGCGCCCGGGGCAAGGACATCGCCGAGGCGCGCCAGCGGGCCTATGCGGCGGTGAAGAAGATCGACTGGCCCGGCGGCTTCCACCGCACGGACATCGGCTGGCGGGCGCTGGAGCGGGAGCAGGGCGGCGTCGAGAGTTGAAGTCGACGGCGGACTGACCGGCCAGGTTGAAGGCGGATGAGGTTCGGCGCCGGCTGTGCTATCGTCGCCGCATGAGCGATCCGGGCAATGAGTTCGATGAGGAACCGGGCGCCTTCGACTTCGAAGAGGCGGTCGAACTGGACGCACGCGAACGGAAGGCGATGGCGGACATCGACGCCGGCCGGTTCATAACGCATGAGGCCGTGGTGCGCTGGCTGAAATCCTGGGGGACGGGAAACGAGCTGCCGCCACCCACATGCGGCGACTGATCTGGTCGACCGATGCGATCGACGACCTCAGGGCGATCCGATCCCGCATTGCGCAGACCAATCCAAGGGCCGCGTCACGCGTGGCCGCGGCGTTGGTGAACGCAGCCAACGGTCTGGTCGCCTTTTCGGACCGGGGGCGGCCCGTACGGTCAGGCGTCCGCGAACTGACGACCGTGCCGCCCTACGTCATTCGATATGCCGTCTTGCCCGACGAGGTTCGGATAGCCTTCATCCGTCACGGCGCCCGGCGCCCCGAACCCTAGGCCCAGGCGAACAGCAGGCGGCCTTCGCCCATGCGTTCGCGCAGCACCGGCAGGTCGTGGTGGGCGACGGAGAAGCAGCCGTAGCTGCGGCCCAGCTTGCCTTCGCGGGCGAGGAAGTCCGGGTCGGCGTAGTCGGCGCCGTGGACGATGATAGCGCGCTCGCGGGCCAGGTTGTTGGTGTATTCGAGCCCGTCGAGCAGGACGTTCGGGCCCTGCTGGGCGCCGTGGCTCGCGCCGGCGGTGGCGAAGGCGCCGACCGAGGACATGTAGCTGTCGGGGGTGTTGGAGAATTGCCGCGCGAAGCCGGTGTGGGACGGATCGGAACCGCGGCCGTGGCTGGTGCGCATCAGGGTAACGGCGCCGCCGTGCAGGTCGACCTCGTACAGTCGCTCGTCACCCGAGAATTTGGTGAAGTCGACCAGATACATGCGGTCGCGGTTGGTGATGCGGTCCCTGTGGATGTCGAGGGCGGCCATGGCCCGGTCCATCAGCTCCTTGCGCACCGAGCCGCGCGGATCGAGCGGGCGGGTGGAGTTCAGCTGGGAGGTGATGGCCTGGGGCGCGCGCTCGACCTGGATCGCCGGAGCCGCCTGCACCTGGGCGCGGACCACGGGAGCGAGCGGTTGGGCCGCCGCGGTGGCGCAGCCCGACATCAGAGCCGCGCCGCCCAGAATGAATCCACGTCTCGCCAACTGCATGCGACGCCCCTCGCACGTTCAAGAAGTCACGGGTTGTTTCAAATGATGACGCCCGGAGCAACCTGAGCCTTGGCGCTGACCGTGGTCAGGCTAAGGTGAAGCGGCTGTTTCAGGAGGGTTTCGTGAAGTCGATCACATCACTGTTGGCCGCCGCCGCCGTCTTGCTGGCCACGGGCGCCGCCGCGCAAACCCCCGCTGTCGCGCCTGTTTCCCCGCCAGAGGGAACGACGTTCGTGCAGGTGGGGCGGATTCTGGCCGACCCGGCGAGCGGCGTTGTGCAACGCGATAAAACTCTCGTGATCAGAGGGAACCAGGTCGTCGAAATCCGCGACGGCTTCGTCGGCGAGGGCCGGATCGTCGATCTGCGCGACTCGTTCGTGCTGCCGGGCCTGATCGACAGCCACGTGCACCTGACCGGGCAGCAGAACCCCAACGGGCGGTTGGAGGAGGTCACCCAGTCGAACGCCGAACAGGCCATGGTCGGCGCCCGCTACGCCCGGCGGACGCTGATGGCCGGCTTCACCACCGTGGCCGATCTGGGGGGCGCCAACGAGGCGGTGTTCGCCCTGCGCGACGCCATCCGTCGCGGCGACGTGCCCGGGCCGCGGGTGATCGCCTCGGGCTCGTCGGTGTCCATCCACGGCGGCCACGGCGACATCAACGGCTACCGCGAGGACGTCATGCATCTGCTGTCGTCGGAGAGCGTCTGCTCGGGGCCTGAGGACTGCATGCGGGCGGTGCGGACGCAGGTGCGGTCGGGCGCCGACATCATCAAGATCACCGCCACCGGCGGGGTGCTGTCGAACACGGCCGCGGGGCTGGGGCAGCAGTTCTCGGACGCGGAGCTGGCGGCCATCGTCGACGCCGGACACCGGATGGGACGGCAGGTGACGGCGCACGCTCACGGCGCGGACGGGATCAACAGCTTCCTGCGCGCGGGCGGCGACTCGATCGAGCACGGGACCTATCTGGACGCCGAGTCGATCCGGCTGATGCGGCGCGAAGGCGTGTATCTGGTGCCGACCCTGATGGCCGGCGACTATGTGGCGCGCATGGCCTCGGGGCCCGACAATTTCTTCACGCCGGCGCAGACGGCGAAGGCGCTGCAGGCCGGGCCGCTGATGCTGGCCATGGCCGGACGGGCGCACGAGGGCGGGGTCCGCATCGCCTTCGGCACCGACAGCGGCGTCTCGGCGCACGGTGACAACGCCGGCGAGTTCGCCCTGCTGGTGCAGGCCGGACTGACGCCGCTGGAGGCGATCCAGACGGCGACGGTGAATGCAGCGACGCATCTGCGGATCGACGGCGAGGCGGGCCGGATCGCGGCGGGCATGCCGGCGGACCTGATCGCCGTGTCGGGCGACCCGCTGGCCGATGTGAGGGAACTGGAGCGGGTGCGGTTCGTGATGAAGGGCGGGGTGGTCTACCGCGCGGACTGAACGGCGCGAAGCAGCAGGGCCTGGAAGTCGCCCTCGTCGTCGAACGTCGCCTTCACGGGCCATGAGACGACCCGCGCCCGCCACTCGGGCGGCAGGCGGAACCAGTCCTTCTCGGTGGTGACCAGACGGGCGTGGGCCCGGCCAGCGCGTTCGGCGAGGAAGCGCAGGTCCGCGTCGCGGAAGGCGGCGTGGTCGGGGAAGGGAGCGAAGTCAACGAGTTCGGCCCCGGCGGCGTCGAGGGCGCGCTCGACCTTCCACGGCTTGGCGATGCCGGCGAACCCGACCACCGGACCGGCCGGCGGCGGGGCGGCAGGCAGCAGCCGGGCCACGAAGACGGGCAGGGCGCCGAAGGCCGAGAGCAACTCCGGATCGGCATGGGGGACGTCGGCGGGCATAAGCACCACCACGGCGTCGGCGCGGGCGAGCCCGGAGCGGAGCGGCTCGCGCATCGGCCCCGAGGGGAACACCCCGCCGTCGCCGAAGGGCCATTCGCCGTCGCGGGTCTCGCCGTCGACGACGACGAGGCTGAGCGCCTTCTTCAGCGCCGGGTTCTGGTGGGCGTCGTCCAGCACCACGGCCCCGGCGCCGGCCTCGGCGGCCGCCCGCGCCCCGGCGACACGGTCGCGCGCGATCCAGGCGGGACCGCCGAGGGCGAGCATCAGCGGCTCGTCGCCGACGTCGGCGGCGGTGTGGGCGGCGGGGTCGACCCGTAGCGGCCCTTTCAGACGGCCGCCGTAGCCGCGCGACAGGGCATGGGCCGCGACGCCGGCCTCGTCCAGCAGGCGCAGGGCCTCGCGGGCCACCGGCGTCTTTCCCGAGCCGCCGACGGTCAGGTTGCCCACCGAGATCACCGGCACACCCGGATCGACGGGGTCGGCGCGGGCGATGCGGCGGGCCGTGGCGGCGGCCCAGACCCACGACAGTGGCTTGAGCAGCATCCGCGTCATCGGCGCGTGCCGGCGCTCGCGGTCGTACCACCAGCGGGGCGTGTTGAGCTTCATCGGCCGCCGCCTGTCAGGGTTCTGGCCGGCGGCGGCAGCAGGGGCGTCAGGCTGTCCCACAGCCGGTCGAGGCCCGAGCCGGCCTCTGCGGCGGCGCGGCGGCCGCGCTCGCCCATGGCCCTGGCGGCCTTGTCGTCGGCGAGGAGGGGAGCGAGGACGGCGGGCAGGTCCCACGGGGCCTCGACGATGGCCAGGCCCCCGGCCTGCACCAGGGCGTCGGTGACGGCGGCCCAGTTGCTCATGTCCGGGCCGGTCACGGCCGGCTTGCCCAGGCGGGCCGGTTCCAGCGGGTTGTGGCCGCCGACCGGAGGCTTCTCCAGGGCGGCCGAGAAGCTGCCGCCCATGACCACCACATCGGCGAGGCGCAGGAACAGGCCCATCTCGCCGAGGGTGTCGGCGACATAGAGGTCGGTGTCGCGGTCGGGTTCGCGCCCGTCGGAGCGCAGGGCGAAGCGGTAGCCGTCGCGGGTCAGGGCAGCCGCGATGTCGCGGCGGCGCTCGGGGTGGCGCGGCACGAGGATCAGGCACAGCCGGTCGGCGAGCTTGTCGAGGGCGCGGACGAGGGCGATCTCCTCGCCGTCGTGCGTGCTGGCGGCGACGACCACGGGGCGATCGCCGATGGCGGCGCTGAGACGGGTGAAGGCGCCGGGATCGTGCGGCGGAGCGGCCCCGGCCAGCTTCAGGTTCACCTGGCCGTCGATGCGGGCGCCGAGGCTTTCCAGCCGGGCGGCGGAGGTCTCGTCCTGCGGCAGGACGCGGTCGAAAGCGGAGACGACCTCGCGGGCCGCCGCGGGAAAGCGGCGCCAGCCGTCGACGGTCCTTTCAGTGATGCGGGCGCTGGCCAGCACCAGCTTCACCTCGCGGCGGCGGGCCTCGAGGATCAGGTTGGGCCAGAGCTCGCTCTCGACGAAGACGGCGGCGGCGGGGCGCCAGTGATCGAGGAAGGCGCGAACGGCGCCGGGCGTGTCGACGGGGGCGAACTGGTGGATCACGCCGGGCGGGAGGCGGCGGGCCAGCAGGGTCGCCGAGGTCAGGGTGCCGGAGGTGACGAGCACGCCCAGGTCGGGGCGCTTCTGGCGCAGACGTTCGACCACGGGCAGCAGCGACAGGGTCTCGCCGACGCTGACCCCGTGCAGCCAGACCAGATCGCCGGCCGGGCGAGCGGCGGAGGCGAGGCCGAGGCGTTCGTCGACCCGCGCCGGGTCCTCCTTGCCCTGTTTGGCCCGGGCGTCGAGCACGCGCGGGGCCAGCGGCTCGAACAGGCGGGTCAGGAGCCTGTATGCGATCAGGGCGGGGCTCACGTCAGATCCGTTCCAGCCCGGTGAGGGCGTCGGCCTCGGCCTCGACGGCGGTGGTGCGGGCGGTCCAGCCGGCCGCAACCTCGGCGAGATCGGCGCCTTCGGGAAAGTCGGCGCGGTCCCAGACGACGGCGCCCTTGCCGAAGGGCAGGGGCAGCAGGGAGCGATCCCAGCTGTTCAGCCGGATGGCGGGATTGCAGGACAGGCCGAGAAAAAGGACCGGGGCCTTCGACAGTTTCGCCATCAGCGGCAGGCCTTCGGCCATGCTGCGGACCGGGCCGCGCGGGCCGTCGGGCGTGATGGCCAGGCCGCCGACCTTGAGCTGGCGCAGGCCGTCACGCAGGGCCTGGGTTCCGCCCTTGTCGCGGTCGGTCTTGTCCTTGTTGGAGGAGGAGCCGCGCACCGCCGGGATGCCCAGCTGGGCCACGGCCTTGGCCACGAACTCGCCGTCGACGCTGCGGGAGATCACGCCCTTGACCGGCTGGGCCCGATCGAGCGGCCAGCTATGGGGCGCGAGCGAGGTGCGCGAGTGCCAGAACACCACGAGCACGCCGCCGCCCTGCCGCCAGACCGCCTCGGCCAGCTCCTGGTTGCGATACTCCCAGCGGATCGTCGCGTAGCAGAAGCGCATCCAGCGGGCGAGGCACCAGGCGAGAGTGCTCTGGATGACGGGATTGCGGAGCGGTCTCATGACACGGCCGCCACGGTGACGGGTTCGCCGTCCAGCGACTGCTGCCGGGCGAGGCGGGCGTAGAGGCCGCCCTTCTTCACCAGCTGCGCGTGGGAGCCGGTTTCGACGACGCGGCCGGCCTCGACGACATAGATGCGGTCGGCGTTGCGCACGGTCGACAGGCGGTGGGCGATCATGAGGGTGGCGCGGCCTTCCATCAGCCGCTCAAGCGCCGCCTGGACCAGGGCCTCGCTCTCGGTGTCGAGCGCCGAGGTGGCCTCGTCGAGCAGCAGGATGGGCGCGTCCTTGAGGAAGGCGCGGGCGATGGCGACGCGCTGGCGCTGGCCGCCCGACAGGCGCACGCCGGCCTCTCCGGCCCGGGTCTGGGAGCCCTCGGGCAGGGCCGTGATGAAGTCGTGGGCGGCGGCGGCCGTGGCGGCGGCCTCGATCTCGGCCTGGCTTGCGCCGGGGCGGCCGTAGGCGATGTTGGCGGCGAGGGTATCGTCGAACAGGAACGGCTCCTGGGTGACGAGGGCGATGCGCGAGCGCAGGTCGTGCAGCTTCAGCGCCCGCACGTCGCGGCCGTTGATGGTCACGGCGCCGGCGGTGACATCGTAGAAGCGCGGCAGCAGGCTCAGGATGGTGCTCTTGCCGCCCCCCGACGGGCCGACGAGGGCCACGGTCTCGCCCGGCGCGACGGTCAGGGAGACGTCGGACAGGGTCGGGGCGCCGCCGCCCCCGGTCGGGGCGTAGGCGAAGCTGACGCCGTCGAAGGCGACGGTGACCGGACCGTGCGGCAGGGGCGCGGCGTCCGGCGCCTCGCGAATCTCGGGCTCGATGTCGAGGGCGCCGAACAGGCGGCGGGCGGCGGTCAGGCCCTCGGCCATCACCGTCTGCAGGTTGGTGACCTGGCGCAGCGACTGGCCGGCGGCCATCAGCAGGCCGATATAGGCGGCGAAGGCTCCGACGGTCATGGCCCCGTCGCGGGCGCGCCAGCCGGCGTAGGCCATGACGGCGGCGACCACGAACATGGCCACGAGGTTGGAGAACGGCCCGGCGAAGGCGCGGCTGTCGGCGGACTTGATGACATGGCGCTGGCGGCGGGCGACGACCTCGCCGACCCGGGCCTCCTCGGCCGCCTCGCGGTTCTCGATCTTGATCAGGCGGACGCCGTCGAGGTTCTCCATCAGGGCGGTGGAGAGGTTGGAGGTCTCGACCATGGCCCCGGTGGTGGCCTTGCGCATGCGCTTGCCGAAGCGGCGGATGACGAAGGCGATGACCGGGGCGCCGAGGAAGACGATGGCGGTCAGCCGCCAGTCTGTCCAGGCCATGTAGCCGAGCACGGCGATCAGGGTGAGGGCATGCTGGGTGTAGTTGACCACGCCGTTGGTGAAGGCCTCGCGCACCAGATTGGCGTCGAACAGCACCGAGGAGACGAAGCCGCCGGAATGCTGGCTGCGAAGGCGGGCGAGGTCGGCGCGGATCATGGAGCCGAACAGCCGGACCTGGATGTCGCCGACGATGCCGTGGCCGAGCCGGTTGACCAGGGCCGCCTGGCCCAGCGCGGCGGCGGTCCAGATCAGGCCCGCGCCGATGATGATCAGGGGGATGGCGGTCAGCGCCTGACCGGGCGGCACGGTGAAGACGCCCCAGATGGTCACCGGCTTGCCGAGGAACAGGCCGTCGATGGCCGGCTCGAGCAACTGCAGCACGGTGGCGGCCATGACGCCGACGACGGCCGCGCACAGGATCGACAGGACCAGCGGCGTGCGGTGGTGCGAGAGGTAGTCGCGCCAGATGCGTCCCAGCAGCGGGCGCAGGGACTCCCTGGGGGGCTCCTTGTCGTCGGCGGGGGCGGGAGTCGTCATCGGTCCGAGGTCGGACGGGCGGGTACGGAAGTCAAGCGGGGAAGGGGCGTCGATCCCGCTGGCCCTCCGCCGGCGCCGTGATAGGGTCGCCTCCTTCGATCTCAGCGGGAGCAGGCCCATGTCGGCGCGACGCATCAATTCCCTTGGACTTCTGATGGGCTGCTCGCTCATCGGGCTGGTCGCCGCGACGGGCGGGGCGATGGCCCAGGACGTGCCGATCGTGCAGCCCGGCGCGCCCGGTCAGCCGGCGCGGACGCTGAGCGCGGAGGAGGCCGTCCGGCTCGCCGCCAACCGTTACTCGGTCGACGATGTGCGCTTCATGCAGGACATGATCGTGCACCACCGGCAGGCGGTGGAGATGGCCGCCCTGGTCAGGGACCGCACCAACCGGCAGCCGCTGATCGAGGTGGCCGGGCGCATCGACGCCTCGCAGGCGGACGAGATCGCCTTCATGCAGGGCTGGCTGCGCGAGCGGGGCGAGACCGCGCCGGCCGGGGCGGAGCATGCGATGCACGGGGCCGGACACGCCCCGGGCCATGCGGCCATGCCCGGCATGGCCACGCCCGAGCAGATGGCCGCCCTGGCCGCCGCCGAGGGCCCGGCCTTCGACCGGCTGTTTCTCGAGCGGATGATCGCCCACCACGAAGGCGCGGTGGAGATGGTGGCCAAACTGCTGGCCCGCCCCGGCTCGGCCTACGACCCGGCGCTGTTCGAGTTCGCCAACGACGTGACCAATGAGCAGCAGGCGGAGATCCGCCGCATGACCGCGCTGCTGCGGGGGCTGTCGGACGACCCGCGCTCGACGCTGGCGGCCGGCTTCCGCGACGCGGGCCAGGCGGCGAGCCATGTGGCGCTGGTGGCCAGCCTGCCCAAGCCGACGGGCTTCTACGACACGGACAACCCCGCCGGCCTGCCGCCGCCGATCCCGGCCGAGACCGACGACGAGGCCGATCCGCAGCGCGAGGCGGCCGAGGGCCGGTTCGGGACGCGGGGGCCGTTCCTGAGCTTCGCCAACACCGACATGGCCTTCTCGGGCGACCTGATGGCGGTCGGCAACTATCATGGCTTCAATCTTTACCGGCTGGACGAGGGCGGGGAGCCGCGGTTGCTCAGTTCGGTGGTCTGCCCCGGCGGTCAGGGCGACGTGTCGATCGTCGGCGACCTGCTGCTGATGTCGGTCGAGCAGACCAGCGGCCGCGTCGACTGCGGCCGACAGGGCGTGACCGGCGACGCCAGCCCCGAGCGCTTCCGCGGCCTGCGCATCTTCAACATCGCCGATCCGGCGCGACCGGCGCAGGTCGGCCAGGTGCAGACCTGCCGCGGCTCCCACACCCACTCGGTCGTGTCGTCCGATCCGCGCTCGATCATCGTCTACAACTCGGGCACCTCGTCGGTGCGCGACGAGGCCGAGCTGGCCGGCTGCGTCGGGGCCGTGCCCGGCGACCCGCGGACGGCGCTGTTCAGCATCGACGTGATCGAGATCCCGGTCGCCGATCCCTCGCGGGCGCGGATCATCGACAGCCCGCGCGTCTTCGCCGACGACGAGACCGGCCGCATCGCCGGCCTGTGGGCGGGCGGCGACCATGGCGAGCGGACGCAGAACACCAGCCGCACCGACCAGTGCCACGACATCACCGTGTTCCCGAGCGCCAGGCTGGCGGCGGGGGCCTGTTCCGGCAACGGCATCATCCTGGACATCAGCGACCCCCGGAAGCCGCGCCGCATCGACGCGGTGACCGACCCGGGCTTCGCCTACTGGCACTCGGCCACCTTCAACAACGACGGGACCAAGGTGATCTTCACCGACGAATGGGGCGGCGGCTCGCGGCCGCGCTGCCGCGTGCAGGATCCCACGACCTGGGGCGCGGACGCCATCTACGACATCGTCGACGGGAAGCTGGAGCGGCGCGGCTATTTCAAACTGCCGGCGGCCCAGACCGAGCAGGAAAACTGCGTCGCCCACAACGGCTCGATCGTGCCGGTGCCGGGCCGCGATATCTTCGTTCAGGCCTGGTACCAGGGCGGCCTGTCGGTGATCGACTTCACCGACTCGGCCCACCCGGTCGAGATCGCCTCGTTCGACCGCGGCCCGGTCGATGCGAAGCACTCCATCCTGGGCGGCTACTGGTCGACCTACTGGTACGGCGGGCGCATCTACGGGACCGAGATCGTGCGCGGCCTCGACGTGCTGACGCTGCAGCCGAGCGAACATCTGACGGCGGCCGAGATCGCCGCCGCAGCCATGGCGGACCAAGGCGGGACCTTCAATCCGCAGCAGCAGAACCCGGTGCGCTGGCCGGCCCACCCGACCGTGGCGCGGGCCTATGTCGACCAGCTGGAGCGGAGCGCAAGCCTGCCGGCCGCCACGGTGACCGAGCTGAGGGCGGCGCTGGACGCGGCGGAGCGGTCGGACGCAGGCGCGGCGGCGACGTTGCGGGCGCTCGCCGGCCGTCTGCCGGCCGCGGCCGGCGACGCCGTGGCGACACGGCGGATCGCGGCGCTGCGGGAGACCCTGA
>NZ_DASWTO010000215.1:0-6916 GCF_036402095.1 Brevundimonas sp.
AAGGGCGACGCGGTCTCGATCAACGGCGAGGCCATGAGCCCGGCGACCCTGCTGACGGCCCTGAACCAGTACGGGCACGACAACGGCGTCGGCCGGCTCGACCTGGTCGAGAACCGCTTCGTCGGCATGAAGTCGCGCGGCGTCTACGAGACCCCCGGCGGGACCATCCTGCTGGCGGCGCACCGCGGCATCGAGTCGATCACCCTCGACCGCGGGGCCATGCACCTGAAGGACGAGCTGGCGGTCAAATACGCCCACCTGATCTACAACGGCTTCTGGTTCTCGCCCGAGCGCGAGATGCTGCAGGCGGCCATCGACCACAGCCAGCAGAAGGTGTCGGGCACGGTCCGGGTCAAGCTCTACAAGGGCGCCGCCACGGTCATCGGCCGCGAGAGCCCGTTCAGCCTCTACGACCAGGAACTGGTCACCTTCGAGGACGGCGCCGTGGCCTACGACCAGAAGGACGCCGCCGGCTTCATCAAGCTCAACGCCCTGCGCCTGCGCGTGCTGGGCAAGCGTGACCAGCGCAGCGGGGGCTGATCCCCACCGGCCTGTTGCTTTCCGGTTCCCGCAAGGCTTCCGCGAACACCGGGCGCCGGAAATGGCCTCGCCCCCGCCGTGGTTTTGCGCCACGTTGGGGGCAGGAGCATGGGCTCCTTCGACGCATCAGGAACCCGTCATGTCTCTTCGCCTCGTCCTCGCCGCCTCGGCCGCCCTGGCCTTCGCCGCCCCCGCCTTCGCCCAGCAGCCGCCGGCTCCGACCCCGATCCCCGTCGCGGCGAAGTCCGCCGCCGAGATCGCCTTCGAAGCCCGGGGCGAGGCCTTCAAGACCCGCATGGAGCAGATGCAGGGCGAACTCGAGGCCGCCATCACCGCCGCCGGCCCCGACCAGGCGAAGGGCATGGCCGACGTCGACGCCATCCTGGCCCGCTACCAGCCGGACATCGAAAGCTTCATCACCGACTTCGAAACCTTCATCGACGCCGAGGCGGCCGCCGAGACGGACGAGGCGAAGCGCGCCGAGATGTCGGGCGCCAAGATCGGGATCCGCACCGCCCTGTCCGGCATGCCGGCCCAGATCCGCGCCGGCGCCCAGGCGGCGCTGTCCGCCCAGGCCACGGCGCCGGCCGCGCCCGCCGCCCAGTAACGGCCCCTGCGGAAGGCGGCGGTCCCCGGTGGCCGCCGCCTTACCGCGATTTCACTTGAGGCGGGACGCCGTTGGGCCGACCTTGGCCGGGTTCTTCAGGAGCCCCGCCATGATCAAGGCCCTTTCCCTCGCCGCCGCCCTCGCCCTGCTGCCCCTGTCCGCCGCCGTGGCGCAGGAGGCGCGCGGCTCGTCCGAAGCCGCCCTCGAGGCCGCCGCGGCCGCCTTCGAAGCCCGGATGGAGGCTTTCGGCGAACGCGCCGAGGCCATTTCCGAAGACTCCAGCCTGAGCGAGGACCAGCGCGAACTGCGCATCGCCGCCCTGTGGAGCGAGTATCAGCCGGACGTGAACGCCTTCACCGCCGTGGCCGCCCAGCACGCGGCCGGCATCGCCGCCGAGGCGCTGGCCGACATCGACATCGACGCCATGGTGGCCGAGGCCCTCGCCGGCGTCGACGTCGAGGCCATCACGGCCGAGGCGCTCCAGGGCCTGGACATGGGGGCCATCACCGCCGAGGCCCTGGCGGGCGTGGATCTCGACGCCGTCACCGCCGAAGCCCTGGCCGAGGTCGAGGCCTCGGGCGCGCTGCAGGGCGCCATCGCCGGGGCGCAGGGCATGGCGGTCAACGGCTCCTGGGCCTCGAACGATCCCGAGCACATGGCGACCTACGGCCTGATGGCCGACTACGCCCTCGGCGAGGCCCTCGACTCGGTCGACGAGGCCGGCGCCGAACTGGCCGGAGCTGCGGCGGAGATCGAGGCGGAAGCCGCCGACGAAGCCGGACCCGATGCGACGGTTTCCAGCGACGACTGAGACTTGCGGCTTGACCGTGGCCGCCGCTGACGCGACACGGCGGCCATGTCCGGCCTGCCCGTCGATCCCCACCTCTATCTGACCTTTCTCGGGGTCATGGCCGTGATGGCCGTGACGCCCGGGCCGGCCAACCTGTTCTCGGTCGCCAACGGGGTGCAGCGCGGCCCGGCGGGCGCCCTGGCCGGGGTGGTCGGCATGAACGCCGCCACCCTCGTGTGGTTCGGCGCGGCGGCCCTCGGGCTAGGGGCCCTGGTCGTGGCCTTCCCCCAGGTCTTCCGGCTCATCTCCGTCGCCGGCGCCCTCTATGTCGCCTGGCTGGGCGTCAACGCCCTCAGGGGCGCCTTCCGCACCGCCGCCGATCCGCACGCCCCGACCCTCCGCCTCGGCCGCAGCGCGCTGCTGGACGGATTCATGGTCCAGATCGCCAACCCCAAGGCGGTGCTGTTCTTCACCGCCGTGCTGCCGCCGTTCCTCGACGTCAGCCGTCCGGCGGCGCCGCAGCTGGCCCTGTTCGCCCTCGCCACCATCGGCATGGACGTGCTGTCGATGTCCACCTACGGTCTGGGTGGGGCGGCCCTGGCGCGGCGCATGTCCGAGCCGCGTTTCCGGCGCGCCTTCGCCTTCGTCACCGGCGGCCTGCTGCTGGCGGCGTCCGTGCTCATTGTCTCGCGTTTATAAGGGCTTGTCCGGCGACGGAACCGCGTTGTTCATGTGCCGTTCAGCAGGAAAGGCGTCTGCTGGACGCCCAAGGAGATTTCCCATGAAGACTCGCGTCCTCAAGCCCGTCCTGCTCGCGGTGACGGCGGCGCTGGCCCTGTCGGCCTGCGCGACGGCGACTCCCTACGGCCCGGCCGGCCAGGGCAGCCGCTACGGCTATTCCGACATGCGGGTCGACGACAACCGCTTCCGCGTCGCCTTCGCCGGCAATTCGGTGACCTCGCGCGAGCAGGTCGAGATGGGGCTGCTGCTCCGCGCCGCCGAACTGACTCTGGAAAGCGGCCACGACTGGTTCGCCACCGTCAACCGCGCCACCGACCGCGACGTCCGCTATTCGGCCTCGCCCGACCCCTTCTACTACGACCGGTACAGCCCGTTCTGGGGTCCGTCGTGGCGCTACTACCGCCGCGGCTACTGGAGCCCGTGGCGCGACCCGTTCGGCCCGAGCATGGATATCCGCGAGATCGACCGCTACGAGGCCACCGCCGAGATCGTGGTCGGCAGCGGGCCCAAGCCGGCCGGCGACCCGAACGCCTTCGACGCCCGCGAGGTGATCCAGAACCTCGGCCCGCGCGTGCCGAGGCCGATGTAGGACGAGTCGTAGGGCTTGGGGCTCAGGAATTAGGGGAGCAGATCTCCTAAGCCCTAAGCCCTAAGCCCTAAGCCCTTCTCTCACCCCAGCCTCGGCGTCTTCAGCCGCCGCTTGTTCGCATGCGTCTGCGGCGCCGCGCCCAGGTCCTCGGGCAGTTCGCCCTTGAAGTAGAACCGCTGCCACGCCTCCTTGGCGGCGTCGGGATCGCCCGAGGCCAGCCGCTTGTTGAAGTCGGTGCGCTGGCGGTTCCAGGCCTCGAACTGGCCCTTCATCACCGGATTGGACTCCAGCGAGCGGATCACCGGCTCGAAGGCCTCGGCCTTGCGGTGCTCGATCGGGGTGATGAAGCAGAACGGCTCGCCGCGCTCGAACTTGACCCGCCCCGGCCGGGTGAAGATCCAGTTCATGGTGAAGGGGAAGGGCAGCCAGTCGGTCTCGATCAGGCCGGTCAGCGGCGCGATCCCGTCCTTGACGTGGTTGGGCGCGCCCGAGGCCAGCAGGCCCCAGCCCGGCGGCGTGCGGAACAGATACTGCGGATGCATGGTCATCACCCCGCGCGAGAAATGCGAGGTGACGAAATGGTGCAGGTTGGGCGCGTGCCGGTCCGGCGTGATGACGATGTCGTTCTGGCTCGGCCCGCCGTTCCACTCGGCGGTGAAGCTCATCGGGCACAGCACCTCCCACCCCGTGGTGTTGGCCATGGTCAGCGGCAGGCAGCGATAGGGATGCCGGCTGGGGAAGGCGTCCATCCAGTCGCGCGCCTGGCGCCCCGGCACGAGGTCGCACGGCTGGTCCGACATCGGGTAGCATTCCAGTTCCACGGCGGCGCTCCGGACGGTATCGGGGATGGTCCTCCTCACTAGCGGCGCGCCATGACCGAACACAAGACGCCCTCCTTCGACCGCGCCCGCCTGCTGGCCTGGATGGCCGACAACGGGATCGCCCAGACCACCCACGACCACCCCGCCGTCTTCCGTGTCGAGGAAGGGCTCGAGCTCAAGGCCGCCATGCCGGGCGCCCACACCAAGAACCTGTTCCTGAAAGACAAGAAGGGCCGTCTCTGGCTGATCTCGGCCCGTCAGGACACGGTCATCGACCTCAAGCGCGCCGACAGATGGATCGGCTCGGCCCGCCTCAGCTTCGGAAACGAGGCCCTGCTGTGGGAGACCCTCGGCGTCCGCCCCGGCTCGGTCACGGCCCTCGGCCTGATCAACGACCCCGACCACCGCGTCACCTTCGTCCTCGACCAGGCCCTGTGGGACGCCGCTGTCGTCAACTTCCACCCCCTGACCAACACGGCGACCGCGGCCCTGACGCAGGCGGATTTCCGCCGGTTCCTGACGCTGCTCGGGCGGGAGCCGGTGGTGGTGGATTTCGGTCAGTCAGCCGGCTGAACCCACCCCGCCGTCTTCCTGGGGCTTGACCCGAGGATCAGAGGCGAGAGGCGGCCTGTGCGCCGGAGACGGCCCTGCGACCGCGACCGTGAGAGGCTCGACGGAGCACCGGACGGTCTGATCCCCGGGTCAAGCCCGAGGATGACGGGGAGAGGTGTGGCGGATGCGCGGGCTCCTCAGACGAACGCAAAGACCGCTCCCGACCCGTTGCGGACGTTAGTCCAACAAGAATGGCGTCTTCTGAACCAACGGGTCTTCGCTGCGCGAGTCTATCAAGACGTAAAACGGTGCCGCGCCTGCGGGGAGGACCGTGCGGAACGTTCGGCTATCGGCCTCTACCGCGATATCGCGTCCCGTCTGCAAACATAACTGTACCTGCGCGGAGATATCGGTCGATGGGTTGTAGCGGTCGATCTGACCCTGCCAAGCCTGCCTGCCATTCTGCTCGATCTTCGCCTGACTTTCTTCAAAGCCCACGAACGTGACGAAGGTAGTCGCGCAAGGCGAACCAGCTGCCTTGCTCCTCTGTAGTGTCGGATTACATGCCGAGAGCATCGACATCGAAGCCACGGCCACAGCCATGACACCAGAGGTGCGATAGAGCCTTCTGAAAGCAGTCATGCCCGCAAAGAGCATTTCCAACGTCCGCTTTCCACCCATAGCGGACCTTCCAGAGGTCCGCTTTCTGGCCCAGCCCTGTTTCTGGCCTCCAGCCGCTCCGGATTGATTTCTGCGCCCCCGTTCTGGCGCCCCGGTTCAATCCGCCGCCGGACAGTGCTAGACGCGCGGCGCTCCCCCGACCCCCACGCCAGACCCGGAACGCCGCCATGCCCGCCGCTCCCGACTTTCCCCCCGCGCCCGACCGCGTGGCGCCGAAGCGCGCGCTGATCTCGCTGAGCGACAAGACCGGGCTGGAGGACGCGGCCCGCGCCCTGCACGACCTCGGCGTCGAACTCGTCTCGACCGGCGGCACCCGGGCCGCCATCGCCGGCTTCGGCCTGCCGGTGAAGGACGTCGCCGACCTGACCGGCTTCCCCGAGATGATGGACGGCCGGGTCAAGACCCTGCACCCGGTGGTGCACGGCGGCCTGCTCGGCGTGCGCGACGAACCCTCCCACGCCCAGGCCATGACCGAACACGGCATCGGCGGCATCGATATCGCCTGGATCGACCTCTATCCGTTCGAGGCCACGGTCGCTTCGGGCGGCGGTTTCGAAGCGGCGGTCGAGAACATCGACATCGGCGGCCCGGCCATGATCCGCTCGGCCTCCAAGAACCACGGCTATGTCGCCGTCTGCGTCGACAAGGCCGGGCTGGACGAGGTGCTCGAGGCGCTGAAGGCTGACGGCGCCACCACCCTCGAGCTGCGCAAACGCCTCGCCGCCCGCGCCTTCGCCCGCACCGCCGCCTATGACGCCGCCGTCTCCGGCTGGTTCGCGCAGCAGGTCGGCGACGCCGCCCCGGCGCGCAAGTCGATCGCCGGTTCGCTGGCCCAGACCCTGCGCTACGGCGAGAACCCGCACCAGACCGGGGCCTTCTACCGCACCGGCGAATCCCGCCCGGGGGTCGCCAACGCCCGCCAGCTGCAGGGCAAGGAGCTGGGCTACAACAACATCGCCGACGCCGACGCGGCCTATGAACTGGTGGCCGAGTTCGAGGCCCCCGCCTGCGTCATCGTCAAACACGCCAACCCCTGCGGCGTCGCCGTCGGAAACGATCTGGCCGAGGCCTACGCCCGGGCGCTGGAATGCGACGCCGTCTCGGCCTTCGGCGGCGTCATCGCCGTCAACCGCACCCTGACCGGCGCCGACGCCAAACGGATCACCGACATCTTCACCGAGGTGGTCATCGCCCCCGGCGCCGACGACGAGGCGCAGACGATCTTCGCGGCGAAGAAGAACCTGCGCCTGCTGCTCACCGACGGCCTGCCCGATCCGCTGGCGGCGGGCGAGGTGTTCCGCTCGGTGGCCGGCGGCTTCCTCGTCCAGTCGCGCGACCGCAGCCGCATCGCCCCGTCGGACCTCAAGATCGTCACCCGCCGCCAGCCGACGCCGCAGGAGATCGAGGACATGCTGTTCGCCTTCACCGTGGCCAAACACGTCAAGTCCAACGCCATCGTCTATGCGAAGGACGGCCAGACCGCCGGCATCGGCGCCGGCCAGATGAACCGCCGCGACTCCGCCCGCATCGCCGCCATCCGCGCCCGCGAGGCCGGCGAGGCCAAGGGTCTGGCCCATTCGCTGGCGCAAGGGTCC
>NZ_DASWTO010000216.1:0-4734 GCF_036402095.1 Brevundimonas sp.
CGCGCGCCCGCGCCCGGTCCTCGCCCGCATCCAGCGCCAGCAGTTCGCCGATCTGCTCCAGGGTGAAGCCCGCGCCCTGCGCCGAGCGGATGAAGCGCAGCCGCCGCACATCCCCGGCCCCATAGCGCCGCACCCCGCCGCCCAGACCCGGCCCGTCGGGCCGCGGCGGCGTCTCCAGCAGGCCGCGCCGCTGATAGTACCGCACCGTCTCCACCCCGACGCCGCCGGCCGCCGCCAGCCGCGCGATGGTCATCCGATCCCCCGTTCCGGGCATGCCTTGCCTCCGTACCATGATACGGACCCTACATGGGGCGCGGACCGTTATCGGCAACAGGAGAAAGCCCCATGTCCGCCCAAAATCCCGCGCCCCGGAAGACCGCCGTCCTTCACCGCATGGTCATGCCCGACCACGTCTGCCCCTATGGCCGCAAGTCGCTGTGGCTGCTGCGCCGCAAGGGCTATGCGGTGCAGGACCATCACCTGAAGACCCGCGAGGAGACCGAGGCCTTCAAGGCCCTGCACGGCGTCAAGACCACGCCCCAGACCTTCATCGACGGCGTCCGCATCGGCGGCCACGACGACCTGCGCCGCTTCTTCGGCGAGACGGTCCCCGAGCCGGGCGCGACCAGCTACACGCCGGTGCTGGTGGTGTTCGCCGCCGCCGCCCTGATCGCCCTCGCCATCGACTGGCTGTCCATGGGCGCGATCTCGACGATGGTCCTGCCCAATTTCATCGCCGCGGCGATGATCCTGCTGGCCATGCTCAAGCTGCAAGACGTCGAGAAATTCTCGACCATGTTCCTCAACTACGACCTGCTGGCCCAGCGCTGGCCGGCCTATGGCTACATCTACCCCTTCGCCGAACTGGGCGCGGGCGTGCTGATGCTGGCCGGGGCCCTGACCTGGCTGTCGGCGCCGGTGGCCCTGTTCATCGGCGGCGTCGGCGCGGTGTCGGTGTTCAAGGCGGTCTATATCGACAGGCGCGAGCTGAAATGCGCCTGCGTCGGCGGCTCGTCCAACGTCCCGCTCGGCTTCGTGTCCCTGACCGAGAATCTGATGATGATCGCCATGGCCGTGTGGATGCTGGCGGGGCACTGACGATCACCTCTCCATGCGCGAAGGCGAATGGGGAGGACGACCGCGCAGCGGTCAGGAGGGGGCGGCGCGGAGGGAGGGTGATTGGCGCCTGGCTGGCGGACGCCTGCGCCGCCCCCTCCTGATCGCCACTGGCGCGCCGATCTGTCCTCCCCATTCGCCTTCGCTCATGGAGAGGTGAGCGGGATCTACCCCACCTCCCTCAGCCCCGCCCTGAGCTCGTCCGCGTCCCGGCCCAGCTCCGCCTCGACGCGGGCGTGCTCCTCCACCCACACCGGTGTCGCCCGGGCCAGCAGGGCCCGGCCCGCCTCGGTCAGCGCGGCCCGGCGTCCGCGCCGGTCCTTCGCGTCCACCGACACCGTCACCGCCCCCATCCGCTCCAGCGGCTTGAGATTGGCCGTCACCGTGGTCCGGTCCATGGCCAGCAACGAAGCCACCGCGCCGATGGTCGGCGGCTCTGGCCGGTTCAGAGAGTTCAGCAGCGAGAACTGGCCGCTGGTGATCCCGAAGGGGCGGAACGCCTCGTCGAAGCGCCGCGACAGCGCCCGCGCCGCCCGCTGGGCGTGCAGGCACAGGCAATGATCCCGGATGTGCAGGGTGGCGGCGAAGGCGGCCGGAATGTTTGACATGCGCCAAGATATGTTGATATCAACATAATAGTCAACGATCACCGGGCGCGGACGGCGCCGGGAACCCAGCAGGAGCTCGCCATGATTCAGGTCACCGCCTTCAGATGGGTCCCGCCCTTCGCCCAGGGGTCCGTCCGCGACATCCGCGTGCGCTGGGCGCTGGAGGAGGCCGGTCTCGGCTACGACGACCACCTGATCGGCTTCGAGGACCAGTCGACCCTCGGGTATCGCGCCCGGCAGCCCTTCGGCCAGGTGCCGGCCTACAGCGACGGCAAGGTCGAGATGTTCGAAAGCGGAGCCATCGTCCTGTGGATCGCCCAGCATTCCGACGCCCTGATGCCGGCCGACGACGCGGGGCGGGCCATGGTCCTGACCTGGCTGTTCGCGGCCATGAACAGCGTCGAGCCCTATGTCGCCGAACTGGCCACCATCGACCTGTTCCACCCCGACAAGGCTTGGGCGAAGGAACGCCGGCCCGAGGTCGAGGCCTTCCTGCGCAAGCGGCTCGCCGATCTGCAGACCGCGCTCGGTGACCGCAACTGGTTCGCCGGCGACCGCTTCAGCGCCGCCGACATCCTGATGACCCATGTGCTGCGCGATCTGCGCCACACCTCCATCGTCGCCGACTTCCCAGCCCTGGCCGACTATGTCGCCCGCGCCGAGGCCCGGCCCGCCTTCCAGCGGGCGCTGGCAGACCAGCTGGCGCCGTTCCGGGCCGCCGAGGCGGCCGATCCCCGCCTCGTGGCGGCCTGACCCCGATCGGAGGTTTCGCCATGGCCCGGCTCGTCTTCGCCATGAACGTCTCGCTCGACGGCTACGTCGACCACGACAGGTTCGCGCCCGATCCGGTGCTCTTCCGGCACTGGATCAAGCAGGTGCGCGAGGCGACCGGCATGGTCTACGGGCGGCGGCTCTACGAGATCATGCGCTACTGGGAGGAGGACGACCCCGACTGGACGCCGGACCTTCGCGAGTTCGCGGCGGCGTGGCGCGCCGAGCGCAAATGGGTGGTGTCGCGCTCCCTGACCTCGGTCGGTCCCGGCGCCACCCTGATCTCGAGCGACGTGGCGGGCGCGATCCGCCGGTTGAAGCAGGACCTCGGGGGCGAAATCCACGTCGGCGGACCGGCCCTGGCGCAAGGCCTGACCGAGGCCGGCCTGATCGACGAGTATCGCCTCTACATTCATCCCGTGGTGCTGGGGCAGGGCGCTCCGTTCTTCGCCGGTCCGCCGCCGCCGCTGCGCCTCGTGGCCCATGACCGGATCGGCGGGGAGGCGATCCGCCTGACCTACGCGCCCGCATGACGGCGGGGTGATTGCTGCGCTGCAAATCCGCCGTCAGCCATCAGACTTTTCAGACTTAACCCACTGTTTTCCCGCGAGGTTGTCATGACGTCAGCGTCATGAACGCGCCGCAGGGCGAGCGCCCGCTATAATGGGGCTTTCCGCGAGACATCGCCTCGCCCGGTCTTTGACAATCACACCTGTCCGACCCCGCCACAGGGATCGTACGCTTCCCGCTTTCCGCTGTTTGCCGACCCTGCCGACTCTGCCCCCCCGTCTTTCACCGGGCGATGACGACTCTGCCGACTCTGCCCCCCTGTTTTTCATCGACCGCCCCCGACCAGCGCCGCCCGTTCCTCCGCGGTCAGCAACCGCCACTTCCCCTCCGGCAGATTGTCCAGCTTCAGCGGCCCGATGCGCACCCGGATCAGGTCGACGACCTCCAGGTCGACCATCTCGCACATCCGCCGGATCTGCCGGTTGCGGCCCTCGCGCAGGATGAACTTCAGCCGCTGGGTCTCCAGCCGGCTGACGTACGCCGGCTTCAGCTGCCGCCCGTCCAGCATCAGGCCGTGGCGCAGGATCTTCAGCTTCTTCTCGGTGACGTCCCCGGTCACCCGGACCAGGTACTCCTTGTCGAGGTCCGACCCCGGCCCGATCACCGCCTTGGCCACGACGCCGTCCGACGACAGCAGCAGCAGCCCGCGCGAATCCTCGTCCAGCCGCCCGATCGGGGGCAGGGACACCTCGTCCGCGGGCGTCACACCCTCGCCGACGCGGTTGTTGTCCGTGACCAGTCGAACCGCCGGCAGCTTGTTGGGCTCCGGCTGCCCCGAGACGTAGCCGACCGGCTTGTGCATCACGATGGTGACGCCCTCCGCCAGCGCCGCCGTCGCCCGCTCGTTCAGCGTCAGCGTCTGCCCCGGCTGCAGCTTGCGCCCCGCGTCGGTGACCACCGCGCCGTCGACCGACACCAGCCCCTCGGCGATCAGCGCATCCGCCTCCCGCCGCGAACAGATGCCCGACTGACCCATGAACTTGTTCAGCCGCACCGGCTCCGCGCCGTCGTAAGTCCGCGACAGGCTCATCCGCCCACCCGCCGGAACAGCAGCATCAGATTGTTGGCCGGCATGGCCACCCGCCGCGTCAGCGCCAGCCCCTCCGCCTTCGCCGCCGCCGCCACCGCGTCCCGGTCGCGCAGACCCCACGCCGGGTCCCGCGCCTTCAGGCTCTCGTCGAAGGCCGCGTTGGACGGCGCCAGCGGAACCTCCGCCTCCCGGTATGGCCCGTAGGTGACCAGCAGCCCGCCGACCGGCAGCACCTGCCCGGCCAGCCGCATCAGCCCCTCCGTCGCCGCCCACGGGCTGATGTGGATCATGTTGATGCACACGACGGCGCTGAACGGCCCCTCGGGCCAGCCCGCCGCGTCCAGCACGTCCAGGGCCAGCGGCGGCCGCAGGTTCGGCAGGCCCGCCGCCTCCGCCCAGGCCGCGATGCTCGCCCGCGCCTCCATCGACGGATCGCTTGGCGTCCACTCCAGCCCCGGCAAGGCCCCTGCGAAGGCGACGGCGTGCTCGCCCGACCCGGCGGCGATCTCCAGCACCCGCCCCCGCGCCGGCAGGTGCGCCTTCAGCACCTCCAGAATCGGCCCCGCGTTCCGGGCCGCCGCGGGGGAGGCGAGGGCGCCCGCGGGAGTCGCGCTGATCGCATCCATGGTCTGCATGGCG